>DAIDKK010000017.1 GCA_027450065.1 Candidatus Saccharimonadota bacterium
ATAATTCTTAAGCAAGCCATCAATTTTATCCCGTTCAGTTGACGACAATCGCGCGTAGGCAGCATGCAACATTTCGTGTGCAGCGGTAACCTGGATGACGCCCTGTAGTCTCGAATCGGTGACATCATACAAATAAATACCGCCATCAGAACTTACATAACATCCCAACACGATTGTTTTTTCAGTACCTAACGGACACTTACTTGTAAAGTCACTACCGGTGGTTATAGCTGGTTTATTGACATAAAACAGATGCTGAGCATAGCTCGTCATAGTATCATCGCCCACGAGCGCAACCACGGCTGGTGGAGCTACATAGCCCCGTAACTTCCACCAGTCCAGTATCCGTTGCTGATTCGCAAGTGGAATGACGAGAATAGCGAGCCACACCACTAGCAGCAAAGCTGCTCTGAATCGGTGGGCTAACGCACGGTCTGACATGAGTCTAAGTATAGGCTATTCAGTGGCAGTCGTGTAGCTTAGCTCGTTATTCTTGGTACTGATATGCACGACGTCACCCCTAGTAAACTTGTCGTCCAGTAGCTCAGTCGCAACCTGGTCCTCAATAGTGTCTTGGATTAAGCGTCGCAATGGACGAACACCATTCTTTGGGTCATAGCCATGCTCCAACAGGTACTGCTTTGCGCTCATTGTCAGCCGTATACTCAGCCCGTGCTTCTGGAGGCGAGTTCGCAGCTCATTCATCTGCAAGTCAATGATTTTGAATATATCTTGCTTCGTGAGACCACGGAACACAACGACTTTATCGATGCGATTTAATAGCTCGGGGCGAAGCTCTTTTTTGAGCCGGTCCATGACATTACCCTTATTTTGCTCGTGCATGAGATCAAGGTCATCAAAGTCTCCTGGCCGTTCGGCTTGGAACCCAAGTGTTGCTTCTTTTTGCAATTTATCTGCACCAATATTGCTCGTCATGATGATGATAGTATTCGTGAAGTCAATTCGTCGTCCCTTGGCATCTGTCAGATAGCCGTCTTCAAGCACCTGCAATAGCATATTAAAGACTTCTGGATGGGCTTTCTCTATCTCGTCAAACAGCACAAGACTATACGGTTGGCGACGAATCTTGTCTGTCAATTGGCCACCATCATCATAGCCGACATAGCCAGCCGGTGCACCAACGAGACGTGAAACGTTGTGGTGCTCACCAAATTCGCTCATATCTATCTTGACAAGCGCATTATCCGAACCGAAGAACTCCCGGGCGAGGACGCGAGCTAATTCCGTTTTACCAACACCAGTTGGCCCAAGGAAAATAAATGAGCCAATTGGCCGGTTCGCCGAGCTGACGCCACTTCGATTGCGACGGATTGCCTTACTGACTGCAATGACGGCTTCAGTCTGGCCAATGACATGCTTGCCTATATTATTCTCGAGCTGTAACAGGTATTTTGCTTCGGCTTTAATGACTTTTTTGACTGGTATACCCGTCATACGTGACACAACTTCGGCCACATCATCGCTTGTAACAGTAAGCTGCTTGTCTGATCGAGACTTCTTACGCAGTGCTTCGAGCTCTTGCTGAATCTGTGAAGCACGAGTTTTGCTACGCGCTGCCCGCTCATAATCTTCTTGGTCGACAGCTTCATCTATGCGGACGTTGACAAGCTTAAGCTCCTTTTGCAATTTGCGTACCTCCGGGCTTGTCCGCCCACGACTGACACGCAAATGTGCAGCTGTTTCGTCAAGTAAATCAATTGCCTTATCGGGCATGAAACGGTCCTGAATATAACGCTTTGCAAACTGCACCGTATCATCAAGCACTTCATCTGATATATGGACCCCGTGAAAACTTTCGTAGTGCTTGCGCAAACCCTTCAGTATGGCTAGCGTTTCGGCTGGAGTCGTTTCGGGAACCTGAATTGGCTGGAAGCGACGCTCAAGGGCGGCATCTTTCTCGACATGCTTCGTATACTCGGCGGTTGTTGTCGCACCAATAACTTGAATTTTACCACGCGCTAATGCCGGCTTAAGCATATTACCAGCATCCATTGAACCCTCAGCAGCACCAGCGCCAACAATCAAATGTAGCTCATCAATAAACACTATCGTGCGCGTATCTTCCTCGAGTTCGGTCATTACTTTCTTAAGCCGCTCCTCAAACTCACCGCGATACTTCGTTCCAGCAATCATACCGGCTAAATCAAGCATAACGATGCGCTTATCAAGCAAACTATCAGGCACGTCTTCGGATATAATTCGTTGTGCGAGGCCCTCAACTATGGCAGTTTTGCCCACGCCTGGTTCGCCAATAAGGACTGGGTTATTTTTGGTACGTCGATTCAATATTGTGATGACCCGCTTAATCTGTGCTTCACGGCCAACCACAGGGTCAAGCTTGCCGGCCCGCGCTTGAGCCGTGAGGTCAGTGCCATAACTGTCGAGCGTACTCTTAACGTGCCGCCCATTCTTACGATTAGGACGGTGCGTGCTCCCTGTATCTGGATTATCGGCCTCTCCTTCGTCGAGCTGGCGGTTAAGAAAACTCTCGAGTTCATGCAGGACGGCGTCAGTGTTCACATTCATATCCCTGAGTAGGACAGTTGCTCGAGCATTCTTTTGTGAGATGATACTGTAGAGAATATGCTCCGTACCGCAATAGTCCTGTCCGTAATCTTGGGCAACGTCATAGGCCATACGGAGTGTGAGCTTCGCGGTTTCGCTGTAGCCTTTGGCACCCATGTTGATGACTAGATTTTTCGGTGTCAGCTTCAGGGCAACGCGTGCTTTATCGAGCGTTATGCCCGTTTCTTCCAGGATCTTGCCGGCCATACTGCCTTCTTGCGCAAGTAGACCAAGGAGGAGATGCTCGGTGCCAATGTAGGCATTGCCGAGGCTGCGCGCAATCGTACTGGCGTGCGCTAAACTTTGCCGGGCGTTTTCCGTCAGATAGTTTGAAAATTCTTGATAATCTGGTGTGTTTGGTGACATGGTAATATTCTCCCCCTCTATTTACTAACCGACACCTGAGTTTTTGCGGAAAAGCCTATGGCACTCAAGGGTCGACCAATGTGCAGTCCTATAATAGCAAAGTTAGCACTCAAAGGTCAAGAGTGCTAACTTACCATTTTTATAGTTCTTGCGGTGGCTACCGAGAGCTATCGCAGTAAGAACCGTTCAGGAGCATGTTACTCACCGTGCTCTTCAATTGCTTCGAGCAATGAGCTCTCCAACTGTTCCTTCTTCTTTAACTTCGGTTGCTTCGGGAGCTCCGTTACCTGAATCTCACCTTCCGTCTGGGTTGCCTTGTCTTTTTCAGCTTCGATATCAAGTTCATAGCCGACAAGTTTGCTGGCAAGCCGAACATTCTGTCCACCACGACCAATTGCGATGCTCAGTTGATCTTCTGGCACAAAGACTTTGGCGCGCCGATTCGTCTCATCCAAAACAACGCGGTTAACTTTCGTTGGGCTCAGAGCATTCATGATGTACTGGCTTGTATCTTCGGCCCATACAATAATGTCGATTTTTTCTTGCTCACCGACTTCGCCAACGACTGCATTTACCCGGGTGCCATGGCCACCGACAAATGTTCCAACCGGATCAACGCCCTGCACCGAGCTAGCGACAGCGATTTTACTACGGATGCCCGCTTCACGAGCGATGTTTTTAATTTCAACCGCACCAGCATCGAGTTCGGGCACTTCAGCGCGGAATAGCCATTCCATAAACTCTTTATTGCCACGGCTGACGACGAGCTGTGGACCACGCGGACCACGCTCTACGTCCTTCAAATATACCTTGAGACGCTGGCTCGGGTAGTAGCGCTCGCCCTGAATCTGCTCACTCTTTGGCATAATACCTTGGGCCTTACCAAGCTCGAGACGCACAATCATGCCCTCTACGCGAGATACCATTGCATTCACGACCGTACCAATTTTATCCTCATATTCGGCTAGTACAATTTCACGCTCTGCTTCACGCAAGCGCTGCAGAATAACCTGTTTAGCGGTTTGAGCGGCTACACGACCAAATGTCGTAGCCTTTTCATGAATTTCTACTTTATCGCCGATGGCGGCATCCTTTTGCAATTTCTTGGCGTCAGCTAAGCTAATTTCGAAATCATCATTCTCGACTTCATCTACCACTTCTTTACTGATATACGCATCGACTTCACCACTGTGCATATTCATGCTGACGCGAACTTCTTGCTCACGGTCACCATAATCACGGCGGTACGCAGCAGCTAAAGCCTGCTCAACGACTTCCTTCACTGTCTCTTCGGGCAGGTTCTTTTCCTCGGCGATTGCCTGGATGGCAACAGCTAATTGTTTAAAATCCATATCCATTATTGTTTCTCCTTTACGGTTTATTGTCTGCTGTGACTTATATAAGTACTTATATAAGTTCGTTTGGTAGGTATGAAAAAAGTCGACCTGCCGGCCGACCTGAACAAATACAAGTATAGAGGGTATCGCCCCAAGAGTCAACAGTATAGCCCCGCTGTCTGATATACTAAACCGATATGAGCACATCCGTTACCCGACTATACAAACAATTTCAGCCTGAATCCTACGATATACGCTGGGAAATCGATGAAGCGGCGATGCGCTTTCATGGCCACGTGACCATCCAAGGCAAGAAAGTTGGACGCCCTAGCCAACGGCTTACCTTTCATGCCAATGGGCTAAAAATTACCGGTGCTACGGTGACCTCGCATAGCAAAAAGGGCGACCAAGAGCTCAGCCTCAAACGCATCAATCTCCAGAAATCTATGCACGAGGTACGTCTGCACACAGAGGGCATAGCGCATTCAGGCGCATACACAGTTGAAATGGATTTTGAAGCGCCCATTACCGACGCCATGACGGGTATTTACCCGTGCTACTTCACGGACGGCAAGCTCGATAAAAAGCTATTTGCCACCCAATTCGAGAGCCACCATGCCCGCGAAGCCTTCCCGTGCATCGACGAGCCAGAAGCAAAGGCAACGTTTGCCGTGACACTCGTCACAGCCCTTGGCATAGAGATTCTCGGCAACGCCCCAATCGCAACGCAGACTTCAGCCAACAAGCGGCTTATCACCACTTTCGAGACATCGCCGAGGATGAGCCCCTACCTGCTCGCCTTCGTTATTGGTGACTTACATAAGAAATCAATTACAACGAAATCCGGCGTACAGGTAAACACCTGGGCTCCTACAAACCAGCCAGTTGCCTCACTCGATTTTGCGCTCGATATCGCGAAGCGCTCGATTGAGTATTTTGAGGATTACTTCGGTGTGCCGTACCCGTTACCCAAAGCAGATCACGTGGCATTGCCTGATTTTAGCAGCGGCGCCATGGAAAACTGGGGGCTTATAACCTACCGCGAGCGAGTGCTGCTGGCCTACCCAGGTGAAACCGCCCAGAGCACCTTCGAACAAGTTGCACTCGTGATTGCACACGAAACGAGCCATCAGTGGTTTGGTAACCTCGTAACGATGCGCTGGTGGGATGACCTGTGGCTCAACGAAAGTTTTGCTAACATGATGGAATACCAAGCCGTTGATAGTATGTTTCCGGAGTGGCGGGTGTGGGATAGTTTTGTCGCCAATGAAGGTCTGAGCGCCTTTCGCCGCGACGCCATTGCTGGCGTGCAGCCGGTGCATATCGATGTACATCATCCAGACGAAATCAGCTCTCTCTTTGACCCGAGCATTGTCTATGCCAAAGGTGGTCGCTTGCTCTACATGCTCAAAAACTACATTGGTGAAGCTGCCTTTCGTAAAGGTTTGAGCGCGTATTTTGCCGAGCACGCCTATGGCAATACGACTGGTGATGATCTGTGGGCCGCGCTCAGCGAGTCCAGCGGTAAGAATATTGGCGCTTTTATGACACCATGGCTATCCCGCTCTGGTTTTCCGGTCGTGCACGTGGACCAAACCGAAGGTTCTGTGACACTTACGCAGGAGCAATTCCTCGATGACCGTCACAAGGCAGACCCTGAGCGCCTGTGGCCTGTGCCAGTTTTTGCCAACCAGCCTAGCCTGCCCGCCGAGTTCTCAGCTAAAGAGTATACCGGCAAACTTGCCGCCAAAGACCCGCTTTTTCTAAATATGGGAGCACGCGGACACTACCTCGTCGATTACCGCTCGAATACAACCAAGGCCGCACTTGTGCGGGCCGTACAAAACAAGACCATTGGCGAGGCAGACCGGTTGATGCTACTGAACGGTAGCTCAATGCTTGCCCGCGCTGACTACCAGAGCTACGGCGAGACCCTGGAGCTACTGGCTGCATACACCAACGAAACAAGCGAACCCGTATGGGACATCATAGGGCTAGTACTCGGTGAAGCACGCAGGTTTATAGACCTAGACGACAGGCTCGAGAAGCACATCAAATCTTTTACGCGAACTTTTATTCAGCTCGAGTATAAACGCCTCGGCTGGGTTGAACACAAAAACGAATCATCAGCCGATCAAAAGCTCCGAAGCCTTATCATTGGCCTCGGGCTCTACGCTGAAGATGATGCAATTTGCGCTCACGCAAGGGAGTTATTTGCCGGTTTTAAAGACAAGCAAACCGCTTTGCCGCCGGAACTGCGCGCCAGCATTATGGCGCTACCCGTCAAAGAAGCAGATAGTGCTGCTATTACGTTCCTACTGGATTTGCACGATACCACCCAAAACAGCGAGCTCAAGAGCGATGCTTGCGATGCGCTGACTGCCACCCATGACGTAAAACTAGCTGCCCGACTGCTCGAGCGGCTTAAAGATGCCAAGCTCGTCAAGCCGCAAGATGTTGATAGGTGGCTCGTGTACCTCCTGCGCAACCGCCACACGCGTGCAACGGCCTGGCAGTGGCTTGTTGATAATTGGCAATGGCTCGAAGACACCTTTAAAAACGACAAATCCTACGATTATCTACCCCGCTATGCTGCGAGCTGCGTCAGTACTCCCGAATATGCACAAAAATTCCATGATTTGTTTGACAGCAAGATTGACCAGCCACTCCTCAAGCGCAACATTACCGTCGGTAGCGAAGAAATCGCCAACCGGGTTACCTGGCTCACCCGTGATCTCACCGCTGTCCAAAAGTTTTTCATCAAAAAATAAGTCTCCCGGCACCCTGCAATCTCCTGGCTCGATATGTTGTCGGGTAACACAACTTGTCCGTTAGGACCAACAAGAACTTAGCGAAGCGATCGTTCTTGTTGGTTGTGTGTGCTGACAACGTTCGACCAAGAGGATGGAAGTGTGCCGAGGTTTTCTGCTTATCTTTTGTCGGCAAAAAGAGAAGGTGGGTCCGGCTAAAGCCGGAGCTGGAACAAAAGAAATGAAAGATTCTTCGGTAATACATTCGAGAACTGCCTGCTTGCACCGTAGCAAAAACAGAAATGAGCATTTTATGCTCTACTCATCTGCTTCTTCACCGAGCACCACTTTGATGTCGTCGTAGTTAAACCCCTGTCGCGCAAGATATGCAATGAGCTTCTGGTTGTCTTGATAGCGAGATTGTTTGCGCTTTTTAGTCGCAAGTTCACGCAAAACTTGACGCTCGTTGGTTTCATCCTCTGCGAGTACGGCCTGAATGATGTCGCTGCTCACTTTTTTCTGCTGCAATTCGAGCCTGAGTCGTTTTGTGCTTGTAGCTTTCGTGAGACGCCTGTTCTCTACCCAGCGACGGGCAAACTCGGCATCGTCCACATAGCCACCACGCTTCAATTTTGCGATGATTTGTTCCGCTAGCTCTGGCTCATATTTTTTACGTCGGAAATAATCGTGCAGTTCGCCCTTACTGCGCATACGCCGCACCACGTATTCTAGTGTGAGACCATAGGCTTTATCGTCATTCGATAGTTTCTTGTACGTCTGAAGCTCTGCCTCATCAAGCTCTTGCCCATTGACAAGCCCCACGCTGAGTAATGAGTCAGCACCTAGGCTGAAGACATATTTTCTGTCAACGAAGATAGAGTATCGCCCTTCGCGCTTCACTTGTGCTTTGATAGCTGTAATTTTCATGACTCTACCATGCGCTCAAGCTGAAGAAATAATTCTGCAAAATACACTTCGCCGTGAGGGACAATTTTTCCATCTAAGATCATCTGCTTGAGCACGTCTAGCGTAACCCATTTCGTCTCACTAACCTCTTCTTTTTGCAAAGTATAGCGCTCATTATTTAGATTGAGTGCGTAAACAAACTGAAATTCATTCTCGATTGCCCGTGGCTCAACACGTGCGACCACATACTGTCTATGGACAAAGAGCAAGCGAAGCTGCTCTGTTAATACAGTAATCCCTAGTTCCTCTTTTGTTTCTCTCTGCGCTGTCACAAGTGGAGTTTCACCGTGGTCCATGTGCCCTGCCGCCGAAATATCCCAAAAGTTCGGCCACGTCTTCTTTATGGCGGCACGCTGCTGCACAAGAACTTCAACTCCAGCATTTTTCCGCCGCCAAATCCAAACGTGCGAAGAACCATGCAAAGCTCCCGCAATCGAAGCTTTGCTACTCAGTGGTCTCTCTAACGGTTCGCCAGCCTCACTGTATGCTTGGTTCACACCTAGTCCTTTTGGGCTTTATAGACATATTTATGATGATCACTTGTCATGGTATAAGCATCTATTCCTTCGTGGCTGCAGCGCGAACCTTCGTGGCAATTTCGTCTTGTACCTTTGGGTTCTCTTCTAGAAAGGCCTTTGCAGCCTCACGGCCTTGCCCAATCTTGTTACCATCATACGCAAACCAAGCGCCTGCCTTCTCAACAATGTTATACGTAACGGCCAGATCGAGGATGTCACCAGACTTGGATATGCCTTGGTTAAACATAATATCGAATTCAGCTTCACGGAAAGGAGGTGCGATCTTGTTCTTTACTACTTTCACCCGAGCTCGGTTTCCAATCGCACTATCCCCCGCTTTAATCTGAGAAATACGGCGAATATCCATTCGCACACTCGCATAAAACTTCAGGGCGTTGCCTCCGGTGGTTGTTTCTGGGTTACCAAACATCACGCCAATCTTCATACGAATCTGGTTAATGAAAATCACCGTGGTTTTGCTACGGCTGATAACACCCGTGAGTTTACGGAGTGCCTGACTCATCAGACGCGCCTGCAAGCCCATGTGGCTATCACCCATATCGCCTTCGATTTCGGCGCGTGGAACCAGAGCAGCTACCGAGTCAACCACAATGAGATCGACGGCATTAGAACGAACCAATGTTTCGGTAATCTCGAGTGCCTGCTCGCCATTGTCTGGCTGGCTCAACAGTAGGTTTTCAATATCAACCCCAATCCGCTTTGCATAAGCTGGATCAAGTGCGTGCTCAGCATCGATGAATGCTGCCGTACCACCACGTTTCTGTACTTCTGCGATTGCGTGCAAGCTCAGAGTAGTTTTACCACTTGATTCTGGCCCATAAATTTCAACGATACGGCCACGAGGGATACCGCCGCCTAGCGCTAAATCAAGTGACAGGCTTCCCGTAGGGGTACACTCGACCTCTACGGTGTGGTTCTCGCCAAGTTTCATGATTGATCCCTTACCGAATTGCTTCTCGATAGTTTCAAGTGCTAAGCCGAGCGCTTTTGCCTTACCTTCGCCCTCAATTGCGCCATCCTTTGTGTTGTCTACTTTTTCACTTGCCTTTGCCATTGCTCTTGTCCTTTCGTCTACGGCCGCCTCGACGACGACCTGAATCTAATTTGTTTGTGCCTACAGATATACTCGACTCTGCCCTTCTGTGCAAACTAAAATACGAATCTATAGGACGGACCTATAGATTGATTTTTAACCTAATCTACGACTGCTAATTCGAGTTTTAAAATATCCATTATCTCTTTTGCGTCGTCATAATCTTCAACGAATTTCAAATATTCCGCTGGGCTTTCAAAGAGCTCGAGAATCCGCTTTGGGCTAATCCATTCATCTGATACTTGATGCAAATAATACGGCAAGCTGGAGTACTCATAGGTCCGCCATGCTTTAGGGTTTAAGTGTATATACCGTGTAACGTGCCGAAGATAAGCATCATTCGTAATTCGGGATGCCTTATAGCGAGACTCAAGCAACGGACCCGAGCGCTTATACTTCTTATTAAAATACATGCTGTAGCTCGTGAGAAGGCTACGCATAAACTCCGTCATGACGCCTTGCTGATGTTGGTAGACAAAAAGATGAACATGGTTTGACATGAGACAGAAGGCGAGTAGCTCAATACGGTTAGAGTAGTTGGGGAACGAGAGGCCCGCCCTGTTCTTGGCTTCTTTCAGCGAAAGGTACCGAGAGAAGAGCTGTAGAAATTTTTCATAGTCGCTGGACTCACGAAAAATCCGAGACCTATTCCCGCCCCGAAAGTACACATGATAGTAGCTATCTGCCAGATCTTCTTTGAGAATATTGCGACTGGGCATACCATTAGCATACGCCATGGGTCCGTCCTCACAAAATTACAACGGAGAGGGAAACAGCTATGCTGCTTGTGGTTTTTGCGATATAATCTAGGCAATGCGTGTATCAGATAGTTTGGTGGAGAAACTGCTGACGGCAACCGGCAAATTTACAGCCGCCCAACTCGAGTCTCTCCACAAACAAGAAAAAAGCGAAAAAAAACCCCTGCAAGACATTGTAGTAAGTACAAACACGCTCAGCGAAAAAGAACTCACTCGACTATACTCAGCAGAAATTGATGTGCCATTCGTGGAGTTTAGTGCTCGGGAGATACATAAGGATATACTTGAGCTCATTCCGGAACGTACCGCCAGACAGTATCGAGCCATAGCATTTGATATCGACCAAGATGGTACGATATTTATCGCAATGGAGGATCCGGATGATGTGCCGGCCATTAGTTTCCTGCAAAAACAGCTGGGCAAGCCAGTTCGCATTCATATCACAACGGCCAGTAATGTCCAGGCGGCCCTCGATCAGTACGACGGTGATGGAAGTAGTGTCGGAACAGAACTTGAAAAAGTTATTGCCATTCAAGAAAAAGATAACTCCGATGAAGTTATCGACAAGGCCGATGTCGCAGAAGACTCACCCATAGCCCAGACCGTAAACCTTATCATCGACTATGGCGTCCGTAACGGTGCTAGCGATATACACATTGAACCGCGCGAAAACTTCGTGGTGGTGCGCTATAGAGTCGATGGCATTCTCCGCGAGGTAAATAAATTGCCGCGCAAGGTGCTTGGTGCACTTGTTTCGCGTATCAAGATACTTTCAAACCTTAAGATTGATGAACACCGCGCCCCGCAAGACGGCCGCTTTAAGATTGTCGTCAGTAACCATGTCTATGCCCTTCGCGTCTCAACGCTCCCAATTATTGACGGCGAAAAGGTCGTCATGCGTATTCTTGATGAATCAAGTCGACCGGCAACCCTTGAGGAGCTTGGCTATTGGGGCTATTCGCTCAAAGCGGTTCAGCAAGCCATTGTACAGCCGCATGGCATGGTCCTCGTGACGGGACCAACTGGTTCGGGTAAGTCGACAAGCCTTTTTAGCGTTCTCAGTATGCTCAATAATCCCGGTGTGAATATTAGTACTGTCGAGGACCCGGTAGAATACCGAGTGATAGGTGCCAACCAGACACAAGTCAACCCAGTGGCAGGCATGACCTTTAGTAGCGGGCTACGTGCCTTACTCCGCCAAGATCCAAATATCATTATGGTCGGGGAGATTCGTGATACCGAGACGGCCGATCTCGCCGTTCAGGCTGCACTGACAGGCCACTTGGTCTTCAGCACGCTCCACACGAACAACGCGGCGACCTGCTTACCGCGTTTGCTTGATATGAATATTGAGCCGTTTCTGATCGCCAGTACCGTGCGTGTTGTTATCGGCCAACGGCTTGTCCGTAGATTGTGCGTGGATTGTCGTGAAGACTACGAGCCAGATGCGGCCCGTCTCGCTGAGCTGGACAAGGTATTTCAACTTAAGAGTACGGGGGCTATGCAACAGCTGAACGAATTAGAAAAATCAGCTCTTGAGGCCGGTATTGGAGCAACGAATCCAAGCCGTATCAATAAGCGTGACGCGGCAAAACTCAGTACAAGCCAAGGTTCTATTACGAAGCTCTGGCGAGCTCACGAAGATGGCTGCGACAACTGCAATCATACCGGATATAGGGGTCGCATGGGTATTTACGAAGTACTGCGTAATACCGAAACTATCCAGCAGCTTATTGTCGCCAATGCCACCAGTGAAAAGTTACAAAATCAGGCTGTTCAAGATGGCATGTTAACTATGCAGCTTGATGGACTCGTGAAAGCACTCCGCGGACAAACTTCTATCGAAGAAATCATGCGCGTAACGGCCGAGAAGGCGTAAAATAAAAGCTTATGCAGTTTAGTTATAAAGCACTTCGGAAAGATAATGTGAACGTCACTGGAGTTATCGAGGCGGCAGACCGCAGCGCCGCCATGGCAGCGCTTAGCCATCAGGGACTTCATCCACTACTCGTTACTGAGGCGGGCAGCAAAAAACGCTCCATAAGCTTTGGTAAACATGTCAAAACGTCCGATATGGTTATCTTTACGAGGCAACTCTCTACCATGATATCGGCAGGTGTGCCCATTGCACGCGGCCTTGCAACGCTTCAAGACACTTCTGAAAGTCCGTATTTTCGGGATGTTATGAAAAAAGTTACGAAAGATATCGAGGGCGGCACACAGCTCGGTGATGCATTTGCGAAATTTCCAAACGTTTTTGATGAAGTGTACGTTAATATGGTTCGAGCCGGTGAAGAAGGTGGTATTCTAGATGAAATTTTAAAACGACTAGCCATGCAGGTTGAACAAAATTCCAGCATCAAGAAGCGCGTTAAGGGAGCTATGACGTATCCTATCGTAATCCTGACTGTCACTGTTATCGCCTTCTTTGGCATTATGTTTTTCCTTATGCCAAAAATTGCCAAGATTCTCACCGATTTAGGTGGTCCAAATGCAAAGTTGCCAGTGTATACTCAGGCGCTCCTAAATATTAGTCACTTTAGTCGCCAATATGCATATATCATAATTCCTGTGACGGTTGGTGTTATTTGGATAGTAAGGCGCTATATAAAAACCCCAAGTGGGAAATTTCAATTTCATGCGCTCATGCTCCGGACGCCTGTTGTGAAAACTATTATTACAAAGGTCGCAATTGCTCGATTCTCCCGAACGTTCGCCTCACTCATGTCAGCTGGCGTTGGCGTACTGGATGCACTGGCCGTCACCGGTGGCGCCATCGGTAACAAGGTAATCGAGAAGGAGTTGGCGGAGGCCGCCGTACAAGTTAAAAATGGCAAACAGCTCTCTGAGGTTCTAGCTGCAAGCCCACATTTTCCGAGAATTGTGTCACAGATGCTGGCCGTCGGTGAGGAAACCGGTACAACAGACACCGTATTGCTCAAGGTGGCTGATTTTTATGAAGAAGAAGTTGCGACTGCCATCGATAGTATTGCCTCAATCATTGAGCCGGTGATGATTATCTTTCTGGGTGCTGGCGTAGGTCTTATAGCCGCCAGTGTAATGGGACCGATTGCAAGCATGAGCAATAATGTCGGCAATAACTAGTCCGTCTCACCGTTAACTCCTAAAACGACTTGACCTCATCTCGCTTATGGTTATAATCAGGTACAGACTTACGGACAACCGTTAAGCAATAAGCAAAAAATTATCATAAGGAGGGTGGGCTTCTATGGTCTCACTAAAAAATAAGAGCAAAGGTTTCACAATCGTCGAACTTTTGATCGTTATTATTGTCATTGGTATATTGGCAACATTAGTTATTGTGACTTTCACTGGTATCCAACAAAAAGCACGTAATAGCCAACGACAGACTGACATCACAGCAGTTGATAGCCATGTCGAAGCATTCTACGCACAGTATGGGTTCTACCCAACACTAGCGGACCTACAAGATCAGACTGCAAATACTGGTTTTGTACCGACCTTCATGAAGGGTCTTGATCCAGAAGCACTCCGCGATCCAAAGCAACCCGTAGGTGGAACCATCGGTGCAGCAGCAACTTCGACTCAATACGGTTATGTCGCATCTGGGACGAACTGCGTCAACACTACTGCAACCACCATCACAAATGGCTCACCAGTAGATAATGGCTGTACAAGTTTTGTCCTGACTGCTCAACAAGAGAATGCAGGCAACTTCGTAAAACAGAGTAATTAACCCCACAGTTAATGGTCAGTCCAGTAACGCCCCGTGAGACTACGGGGCGTTACTATAATATACAAATACAAGGTATACTAAGACATAAGCATATATGAGAATTAACGAATATACAGCGCATGATTCAACACGATGAACAAGGCTTTACGGCCGTTGAGTTCTTGCTCGCGGCTGTCGTATTTACCATCCTTGTGATAGGGCTTGTCGATGCATACAAAAGCATGGTTCGCTCCTATACTATTGCACGCCAACTGAATGAGATGTACACAGTGTTGAGCGCCTGCCCGGAGATTGATCGCGCACTTGAGTTTACCGCTTTATCAAGCACTTCAAACTGTGCACCGAATAATACATTCCCTGTTGAGAATGCTCCCGGCGGATCAATTAGCTACACACCCGCTCTCACTGTCACCGATACGAGTGCGCTTTCAGGTACGGATCCGCTTTCTGCTTATCCAGACTCGAAAGTCGTTGATGTAACGGTCGGATTTCCACAGACCCCCACCATTCAGTCGATGGAGCTACGTCTACTCATCACAAGAAATGGGATTGGGCAGCTCTAATGTTTTTTATTACGCCTGAGACAAACAGGCACCTTTCTACACAAGAAGGCTTTACCGTTGTTGAACTTGTGGTGGTCATGGTACTCACCATGCTATTTTCAGGGATGGTCATGACGTTTGCGATTGATTATTGGGGCAGCGAAACCTCGCTTCAGAGCAGTAACGAAACACTTGTCACACGTCAGAATGCCAGTGACACCTTACGCATAAACTTAGAGCGAGCCACCGGCCTTATCATACAAAACAGCATCGCAGACCCAAATACCGAAGTTAGCGACCCCTCTAACGCTTCGGGCTCTTACTGGCTTGCGCTACATGCGGTGCCATCTACAATAAACATGCCAGCCGCGAACACTGCGGCACCAGTATTTTACTTTACTGCACCGAGTACTGATACATCGCACAATTTAATTATGAACGGCGCTCAACCATATTATGATGAGTTCGTCCTTTATCTTGATGGGTCGACGAAGCAACTTTTATTGCGTACGCTCGTTAACCCGAGTGCAGCCGGAGATCTTCTGCAAACTACCTGTCCCGCTGCGATTGCATCCGCGGGATGTCCAGGTGATCGTATTGTCGCAGAAGAAGTGTCTTCGGTACAAACAAAGTATTTTTCAAAGTCTGGCAATGAGATTAATTATGACTCTATCGTCGATCCTAATACCGGAGCATACATAGGGCCAGACTTTCCATCAGTTGAGGTTGTGGAGATTACTATAAACATTACTCGCAAAGCAATCATACACGGCACAAGTGATACAACCGATTCAACCACCATACGTGTGGCTTTTAGAAATGGATAAGGAATCTATGAAAAAGACTAGAAACCAACAAGGCTCTATCATTGTTACAATTTTGATTCTCACGGTCTTCTTTAGCATGCTTGTGCTCGGGCTATTGGTTGTAACCCAAGCTAATCTAACACGATCACGAGATCGCATACTACTTCTGCAGGCGCAATACTCCGCAGAGTCGGGCGTAGATGCGACCATCGCAAAGCTTAATGCTGGCGACACGACGTATGCGGGTACCGGTACCGAGGTAACTGTCCTGAACAATAGCCAATACCGAGCAACGTTCACAACCTCAGTCGTTACCGGCACAAGCTCAAAAGAAAGAATTATCACTGCAGAAGGACAGGTATATAGCCCAGCGGCAGCTACGACTGCTCGTTATGTACGTAAAATCCGCGTCACCGCAGAGCGATCTAGCACAACTACCGCAAGTTCGTTGCTCAGTCGGAATATCGTTGAAGTCGGTAGTGGAGTAAAAAATATCGTAACAAAAGATGCCTATGTAAATGGTTACATAAAGATGGATAAGAATACGACGAACCTTATAGCCGAGAACGTTACGGTCGCGGGCAGGCAAGTAGGTGCGGGCAACTGCTCTATAGGTGGTAGCGGTAACCTATTGAAACCGTCGAGCTTTTCAGACCCCACACAGACAAAGACAAATCTACTACTTGCATACAATAACTGCATTACGCCTCCAGGCAATACGTCGAATAGCAATTTTAACGTTTTAGCTAATCAATCTACAATATCGACGGTCCAATCAACCTACATTCCTTGGGATCAGTATCTAGACAGTAGCTACACGAATGCGGGCAGCTGCTCTGACTGGAACTCTGGAAGCTCGCCAGTAAATATACCGAGCATAACTGGCAGCAAGAAAACACACTACCCAGATAGTGGCAGTAATATTAGTAGTTCATGCGGAACAAATGGAGACTTATCCCTCGGGAGCACAACTTATAACATTAGTGACTCAGTGCACATACGAGCAAATCTCTGCCAAGCTTCTGAATGTCAGCCCACTTTTAACAATCCAACGAGTAGTGTTGTGTACGTATTTGTTGAAGGAACAATTAATTTTGGCAGCTTAAATACCACTGTCGGCAGTGGGCCAATTGTCTTTATTGCCTATGGTGCGGACCCAGCATCAAAAACGAGTTCTTGTCCACTTGGGGGATCCATATACCTAGGCGGCGACAGTAACACGTATGCACCAAGTGTGTATTTACTCGCTATGAACGGTATCTGTCTGGATAAAACTAAGTTTAGCAATTCAGGCCTGCCAAGCACGCAAACGAATGGGTTGCCAACCCCTGCGCTTGGAGGAATAGGTGGCAAGAACATTTATGTCGCAACCAATCCAGGTTCACCGTGGGACCTTGCGCTTGATCCAAATTTTCCCCTGGCTCAAATACCGATTGATTTGTCTTGGCGGCAAGCAAGCTATGAGCGTCTGTAATGTGATATGATACAGATAAGCAATATGGATATGCTTGGATGGGCAGCATGAAAAAGACAAATTTTGCACCGTATACATACGAAGACCGGCCACTCTTTGGCTTAGATGTTGGGCATAGCATTGTCCGTGTCTTTCAGTTGCAGCCCGGCAAGCCAAAAGCAAAGATAGTTGGCTATGGTGAAATCACCTTCGATTCGAGTGCTATAGAGAATGGCGTCATCACCAAACCAGAAGAGCTAGCAAAAGCTATCCAAAAACTTTTTAAACACAGCTTAGTGGGTGATATAACGACCAATCGCGTCGCCATCGCACTACCTATCGCTCGGGCATTTACCCGCTCGCTCGAATTGCCGACGTTAAATGACAAAGAATTGTTGCAAACCATAAACACCGAGGTTGAGCAGTACATCCCTGCTGCTGCTGACAGCCTATATGTCGACTACAACTCCGTGAAAACAGGCAAAGACAAATGGGCTACTTTTATTGTAGCCATGCCTCGTCGAATAGTTGATTCCTACGTTACTCTTTGCCGCCTGCTTGGGCTTGAGGTGGTTGTCGTGCAGACTTCGAGCGGTGCCGATGCAACACTATTTTCCCAGGACAGCCAGAGTGATTTACCAAGCGTTCTTGTAAATTTTGGGAGCACCAGCGCCGATATTACCGTGTTCGACAAAAACCCCATCGTAAGTGGTACGGCCGCTTGTGGGGGGGAAGAAATAACAGATCTTATCGCAAAAGCATTGAATGTCACAAAGCGTGAAGCAATTATTATTAAAACAAAATATGGGCTAGGCTACAGCAAGAAACAGAAACAGATTGAGGAAGCCCTAGCGCCAAACCTCGGCGTACTTATCAGGGAAATACAACGTAGTATTCGCTACTATGATGAACGTTCTAAAAGTAAGCGTAAGATAGCACAGATTGTTATTATGGGCGGTGGCGCCAATATGCCCGGTCTGGCTGACTATCTCACGAACTCGCTGCGCATGCCTGTCCGTGCATTTGACCCAACCAATTTTATTGATTTCGGCCACCTGCAGCCAATTAGTATCGGTGACCGTATGTCGTATGTGACTGCAGCCGGCCTTAGCTCCATAGGCCCAAGTGAGGTGTTTTAATGATTAATTTACTACCTCCCGAGCTTAAACAAGCATATCGATATGGGCGGATAAACCGACACCTAATCCATTGGGTATTTGTATTTTCAGCTGGCATCGTGGGAGCAGCAATCATCACTGCCTTCGGCTATTTATATCTCAACCAGACTGCAGACAACTACAAGAACCAGATTGCAACCTCAAACCAACAATTAGCAAAGCAAAATCTCAGCACCGTACAAGCTCAGGTAAAAGATATTTCTAATAATCTCAGCCTTGTCGTTCAGGTATTGTCGAAGCAGGTACTGTTCTCGGAGCTACTGCAACAGCTGACTAAACTCATGCCCGCCGATACGAATCTCACTGGTTTGTCCATCTCTCAGGCGCAAGGGGCGATAGATATTACTGCCAATGCTAAAAATTACAGTGCCGCCACGCAGATTCAGGTCAATTTAACGAGCCCTAATAACCAGCTCTTCAGCAAAGCTGACATAGTAAGTATTAGTTGCTCCGGTGTTACTACCTATCCGTGTTCAATCGCTTTGCGAGCCCTTTTCTCCCCCAACAGTTCCTATATGTTCATAAACAATAAGGTTAGTAACTGATGAATGCACGAAAACTTAATTATTTGCTCACCGCCGCAACAGCACTGCTTGCCATCGCGCTCGTTGGTTCTGGCGTAGTGGCGAATAAGATTCTTACCGCTAAGTCCGCTCAGCTAAGCAAGCTCAAAGCAGAAAGCCAAGTAACTTTTGACCTACAGATGGCAGTCAAAAAGGATAAAGCTGATATCGCAAAATACTCAGACTTAAACACAATCGCAAAATCAGTTGTACCTCAAGATAAAGACCAGGCGGAAACCGTGAGCGAGATTGTGAAAATAGCAAACGAGAGTGGTATTGCAAAGCTTAGCTCAATTACCTTCCCTGCCTCAACGTTGGGGAGTCCGGGTGCCAGTATCCTTACGCAAGTGACTGCCGTTAAGGGTATTCCGGGTGTTTACTTACTGCCCATTACAATTACGCAAGATGCCACAAATACCATTCCCTATACACAGTTTATAAGCTTCTTGCGGAGTCTAGAGAATAATCGACGCACATCACAAGTAACTGCTATTAATATTCAGCCGGATACCAAATCCCCACAAAATATCTCATTCACTCTAATAGTTAACGAGTATGTAAAACCATGAAAACAAGTCTAGACATACACAGCATCGTAAAATCTCTCCAAAAATGGTTCAAACTATTGAATGCCTATCGTAACTTTATATTCTTTCTACTCCTGACGAGCTTGTACGGATATATTGTTTGGCGCATCAATGTACTGAGTACGGCGCCCCCTAGTACGGCCGACGTGAGCAGTGCCCAGCAAAACGTAAAATTACCACGCATCCCCGAGAGCACGGTTCAAAAACTACAGGGCCTACAAGACAATAGCGTCCGCGTGCAGACCCTGTTCAACGCCGCTCGTCAAAACCCATTCCAGGAATAATTCGCTGTGTTACGTCTGGATCACCAGTGGTACACTATCAGTTCTTACTTGCTACCAGCCTGAGGGGTAGGGTTTGTAGTTTCTTGAGCCGCTACTTGTGATTGCTGCTGCTGAAACTGCAAAAATGCTTGATACTCTGCTGCATTTACTGACATAGCCGTAGCTGGAGTAGCATTTATTGCTCCATTGGATGCACTTCCAAGAGTCGTTGGAAGACGACCACTTTGTAACGCAGCCGAAAAGTCTTCATGAGCCTCTATAATTTCTCGCGCCGCATCACGCGGTTGCGGTAAATACGTATACTCGTAATTATCTTGCTCGCCAGGTGTTTCGATGCTCAATTTACCATAACCTAACATTGTTCCCAGGAAATCCTGTCTCACGGAAACATCCGACACGCCCTCCAGGCTCGTTTGAGATACCTTATTTGCAAATAAAGCGGGCTGTAACACCTGTAAAACAGCCTCGTCTGTCAGTACTATATATTCTTTTGACCGCAACCAAATAGGGATAAGTGTAAAAATAGCCGTCAAAATAGATAGCACATCTGCAACCCCGAATACATATTTTTGATACTCTGCAGTCACAATTGGAGTACCGCTAAAGTCCAGCTTAGTTAGTAGCGTGGAAAGGCCCATTAGTACCCCAATAACAAGACCACCGGCTACGATAGGCGCAACATACACAAAACCATGATGTCGGTAGATAGCCAGAACTTTTTCATCCGAATCAATTGGTAACATTTGATGACACTGCTGATCTTGTTTTGGTGTAACTTTCATACGTAAGTATATGTATTATAACAGTTCCGCTTGGATGTTTTTACTCGACTGCTTACCGAGATGCGCGTATGCCCGTGCAGTTACCTTTCTGCCTCGAGGTGTCCTTTCCAGCAAGCCAATCTGAAGCAAATAGGGCTCGATGAAATCTTCTATGGTACTCCGCTCTTCTGCGGTCATAGCCGCCAGCGTCTCAACCCCAACTGGGCCGCCATCGTAGTGCTCAATTATCGAGGTAAGGATCATGCGATCGGCCGGATCAAGTCCAAGCTCGTCAATCTCAAGGAGTTCCAGTGCTTTCGTGCTGATATTCATATCGACGATGCCGTCGCCATTCACATCGGCATAATCACGCACCCGCTTCAGTAAACGATTGGCAATCCTGGGCGTCAAACGACTACGCTCTGCTAGC
>DAIDKK010000018.1 GCA_027450065.1 Candidatus Saccharimonadota bacterium
ACCTGACTGATCAGCGCATTAAAGACACGATGGATGCGTATAAACAATCAGAACCAACCCAGTTATACAATGAAATGCATTCTGTATTTGGTACCGAAATCGCTACGCTTCCTCCCGAACTCGAGACTTACTATGCCCGTTATTTTACAAACCGAAACAAGATTACGACGTACGCAGCCAATTACGAATCAGAATTTACCTCTCGGCGTAACCAAATAGCGCAGTATGATACGCAACTTGCGGGCTTACGGCAAGCAATCGAAGCAAACGAGGCAAGCCTGACCAGCCAACAAGCTACTTTAACCGCACAATTAGCTCATATATCAAGTCTCAGCCCGAATGACACGGCAACGTATAATGCCGAAGTGCAGAGCTATAATCGGGCGGTAGATGCCTATAATAACCTCAGACGGCAGACAGAAGAAGATATTACTACGTACAATACCTTGGTTGATAAACGGAATGCTTTGGCACTCGAAGAGCAACAGCTCATGCAGTCGCTCTCGCCTCAAAGTTTACCAGCGGCCAAGTAACGATTATACTGAACCTAACGAAAGAGGAATTGAATGGCAAAAGCAATGACAAAGTATGTCTGTACAAACTGCGGAGCCCAATATAGTGCCTGGGCGGGCCGCTGTAGCCAATGTGGTGAGTGGAACACGCTGCAAGAGGAGGTGCAGCTTGCGGTGTCAGCTAGTGGCTCATCTGTATCGGGCGTTGCGCTGCAACCGCAGACGGTCATAGATACTATTGCAAAGCCCGAGAAGCGTCTTCCAACGAGTATTACTGACATTGATGAAGTGCTTGGCGGTGGGCTCGTACCTGGTGGCGTCGTGCTTATAGCGGGGCAACCTGGTATTGGTAAGAGCACGTTGTTATTGCAGATTGCTAACCAAATCGCACAAGCTCATTCTGTTTTGTACGTGAGCGGAGAGGAATCACAGCACCAAATTGGTATGCGTGCCTCCCGGTTACAAACCACATCCGCCGACCTACAGCTCGCCACGAGTAACCAGGCGGATGATATCGCGAGCACCATTGCGACAAAGCAATTTCAGCTCGTGGTTGTTGATTCTATCCAAACAATGAACGTTCACGGTGTTAATTCGACGCCAGGAAGTGTCAGTCAAATCACGAACTCTACAAATGTGCTGCTGCAGGCAGCCAAGCAATCGAATACGGCTTTGATTATCGTTGGACATGTTACGAAAGAGGGGAGTATTGCCGGGCCAAAAATCCTTGAGCATATTGTTGATGTAGTGTTGCAGCTTGAGGGTGACGCGTATGGTGGTTTCAAGGTGCTACGAGCGACAAAAAACCGCTTTGGGCCCACCACAGAGGCGGCCATCATGGAAATGAATGAACTTGGTCTTCAGCCCGTACTCAATCCGTCGCGGGCCCTTCTCGAAGAGCGGCAGATTACTGATGGATCGGTGGTGCTGGCTACACTTGAGGGCACACGGCCCCTACTTGTCGAGGTACAGGCGCTCGTCAATAAGACCAATTATGGTTATCCAAAACGGGCGGCCAGTGGCATCGACTTAAACCGACTGAACCTTCTGGTTGCTATGTTAGAGCGACGCACGAAACTTCAGCTGAGTGAACAAGATATATACGTTAATATTGTTGGCGGGCTTAAATTGCAAGATCCAGCGGCTGATTTAGCGATCTGTATGGCGATTGGCTCAGCCGCCAAGGGTCTGGCGCTGACAAAAAATGCTGTTGTATTCGGTGAAGTCGGTTTATCTGGTGAGGTACGCCATGTACCATTTATCGATAAGCGGATTGCCGAAGCCCGAAAGATGGGCTTTGAGGTTGCGATTGGTCCTCGGCAGCGGGGCACGAAACGACAGTCAGACTTTTTACAAGTCATACCAGATGTGCGAACTGCCCTCAATGAGTTTTTGCACAGTAAAAAAGACTGAAACTAGGCGTAAGTTCATTCCCGCTGGATACAGCCCGCGGCTCTAGTTGTTGTTGCCGTGCGACTTGAGAGTCCCAGGCGTTGCCGTTCCCCCGCCGCCAGCCGTCGAACTCGAATCAATGGCTACTGCTGTACTACCGCTATCCCCAAGGTACAAGACACTATCCGTTACTTGCACATCTAGCTGAACGGAGCCGCTACTGCCAGAGCTCGGTACATACTGAAATGTATAGTCGCCTGTTGAGTCGGCGGCTTGGGTAAGTACAGGCTTGCCATTCTCAAGAAGCGTAAGGGTACCAGGAAAATTCGGCCGGCTAGCGTCCGTCAACGGGTACGTACCCTGAGTAACGTGCGCCATAACGGTACAGCCTGCAATGGGGCACGTAAAGCTCGTGCCGCTCGCTGTCGGAGTATTATTAATGGCGCTGATAGAAACACTTGGTTTGGTATCGTTACAGTTATGAACATTGTCATACGCAGATACGGCGTTCGTAGTAGTAGTGCTCGAGGCCCCTCCCATAAAGATGTCAATATTCCAGGTTGACAGGTTACTGTTCACACTTGTTTGCTTGGCGCTATCAGGCGTACAGCTGGTAGCAAGTAGGCCGCTAACTTTATCAATAGTTTGGGCTGCCGCCTTGTTGTTGCCAACGTACCACGACGGGAAGAGATCAGTGCTTGGTGACGGCCGTGTCTGGGTGCTATACGGTGTTGTATGCATGACGTAGGCTGGTAGTGTTTTTATGTCTGTCGGTTGCACCCAATTTGTAGGAGGGACATTACCGAGATTGTCAATAGCGCCTTGCATGAACTCTTTCATAATTGGATCGGTCATGTTTTCTGGCTGGCCAGTGTATGAAACGGTACGGGTGTGATTACCCACCCAAATACCAGCGGTGTACTTTGTGTTCCAGGACATCATAAGTCCATCGTATTGGTAGAAGGTTGTACCGGTTTTTATACCAATGTCCCAACCCTTATACCGGTGAAACTTCATGCCATAACAGTTGGTCGCAGTACAGCTTCCTCCCAGATATGAAGCACCGGGGTCAGACGCCATGCTATCGACGATATAGGCCGCATCAGGCTTAACGACTTGTGTGCCGGCAGGTTGTGTGAACTCTTTGAGCACTTTGCCGCTTGAATTTGTCACTTTTAAGATGAAGGTTTGTGGGATTGCCTTACCGAGTCGCGCCAGGCTGGCGATACCATTGACGTGGTTATTGAGATGTAAGTAGGCACCATCACCGATGCCCGCCGAAGCATAACACTGTGTCTCATCTACTTTTGTAGCAGTTGTTACGTCTGTGCCAGGTGCGTAGCAGTGGTAGCCATCATCAACCGCCATAAGTCCACTGGCCGTCGACAACACCTTATTAACGGACGTGGTTTTAAGGCTACTGGTATCATTCGGCACCGCTGATAGCATTGCTTTGACGGCAGGAATGTTACGGGAACCACCGAGTGCGTATCGGAGTGTCGTTGGCCCAATCGAGCGGAAGTCGTAATCATTCAAACAGTTGCCATTCGCTCCCTTGATTGTACATGGGTAACCAGGGAGTGGTCCGACACTGTCATACAGGATACTGCCGGCCCCGACATTCGTATTATTATTTATGAGCGTGACATAGTCGTACGGTTTAATGCTTGAACCTGGAGATATGTTGACATCAGTCGCATAGTTTATTTGGCCATAATTAGGATTATTAAAATCCGTTCCTCCAATCAGGGCTACGACCTGTCCGGTTGCGTTATCTTCTGCGACAAAGGCGGCGCTATCTGCGTTCTGTCTTTTCATCTGAGCTTGACCGTTAGCCAGGGATTTTTCTGCGAGTGTCTGCAGATTCATATCGAGCGTTGTTATGACTTTCCAGCCACCGCGATCTACGACGGCTGCCGGGAAATCTTTGCGAAGCTCATCGCGGGCAGCTAATACAAAATACGGTGCTTTCATATTTGCGTAGTGCGACTGGATAGGTTGTACCTGAGCCAGGATATCGACCTGCTTGGCGGCATCGGCTTGTTTTTGAGTTACGTAACCCTGATTAGCCATTAAATCAAGGATATAGTGCTGGCGCTCAATTAGCCCAATGCTATCAAAATAGTTGGTTGCGAGTGCAGGATTATAGACCGGACTATTGTAGGGGGAGTAATCACCAGGCGCCTTTGGGATGGCTGCAAGCATAGCAGCTTGCGCGAGTGTCAAGTCTTTTGCGCTCTCATGAAAGTAATCTTGTGCTGCAGCTTCGACACCGTAGTCAACACTGCCGTAGGGTGCCATGTTTAGATAACCCGTTAGAATATCATTTTTACTGTATTCACGTTCAAGCTCAACGGCTAAAATCAATTCCTTAATCTTTCGGGCAATGGTGTGGTCGTCTGTCCAGCCTTCGTTAATCTTTACGAGCTGCTGTGTAATGGTTGAGCCTCCCTGGCTACTACTAAGACCGGTGACGTCGTGGACGGCTGCTCGCAAGATGCCTTTGGTATCAAATGCGCCGTGCTTGTAGAAGTTCTTGTCTTCAACTGCAACTGTGGCATCACGCATGTACTGTGACATTTGGTCGCCGGTTACGGGAGTCCGCTTGCGGTCGGTGTAGTCCTGGAAAAGGACGGTTTTACCGGTACGATCGTAGTAGGTAATGCTGCCGCCAAAATTATTGCCTGAAATATCCTTGATCTGTGGGAGATCTTTACGGAAATAGGCAAAAACACCAACCACCACTAAGAAGCCAACCACAAAGGCAACACCAGCTACCTTCAGAGCCATAATGCCACCTTCGCGGCTGAACCAGTATTTTGCAAGGCGTTTTGGGCTTATCCGGTATAAGAACCTCTTCCAGGGTTCTTTTGGTAGGTTACTCAAATAGGCGGCTTTGCGACGGGCTCTTGACTCTTGGCTGGCCTTTAGGCGCTCACCAAGAGTGCGGTTTAATTTGATGGTCTTACCGCTATGTGTCACAAACGCATTTTTAGTCTTTGCATGACGTGGCTGTGGACTTGCTTTTTTCATAAATAATTTTGCGTACCTGGCTCCACTAAATAATGTACCTAGTATACCAAATATCCCACATGGACGTGCAACTTACAGCAAGAAAATGGTGATTACTAAGCTACAGCTCAGTATATTCGCAGATTTACTATTCAAGACTTTTGTCTATGGGCTATACTACCCCTATGACATTATCCGAAGAACTCACCTGGCGAGGTTTTGTGAACCAGACCACCTACAAAGATACTAGTGTATTAGATGACCCCACGAAGCCGATAACCTTTTATCTAGGGGTGGACCCGAGCGCCGATAGTATGCAGGTCGGTAACTTAGCGGTTGCCATGATGATTCGCCATTTTATTGACCACGGCCATAAAGCCATACTACTAGTTGGAGGCGCTACCGGGCTTATTGGTGACCCTGACGGCAAAAAAACAGAACGTGACCTCAAAAGCCAGGAAGAGATTGAGCACAATAAGCGAGCAATTGCAGCCCAGTACGACACAGTGTTTGCTGGCCAACAATTTGAGCTTGTCGATAATTACGAATGGTTCAAAGATATGGGCTACCTGCAATTTCTGCGGGATATCGGTAAACATGTACCAATGCGGCAGATGCTTGGACGTGAATTTGTGCAGAGTCGTCTGGGCGACGAAGGCGCCGGTATATCCTACGCTGAATTTAGCTATGCCCTTATGCAGGGCTACGATTTTCTGTATCTCTACCGCAACAAGGGTGCCACGCTGCAACTCTGTGGTGCCGATCAGTGGGGCAATAGCATTGCCGGAGTTGAACTTATCAGACGTATCGAAGGCGCCGAGGCCCATGTCTGGTCAGCGCCACTTATCGTAAACAAAACTACAGGTGTAAAATTCGGCAAATCAGAGGAAGGTGCAGTTTGGCTCGACCCCGAGAAAACCACACCCACAGCCTTTTATCAGTTCTGGATTAATTGCGACGATGCAGGTGTCGAAGAGTATCTCAAGATATACACTCTATTGCCCAAGGAAGAAATCGAAGAAATAATCGCAAAGCACCATGAAAATCCCGGTGTTCGCTTTGCTCAAACGCGGTTGGCGATAGAAGTTACTAAACTTGTACATGGTCAAGCTCAGATGGCAATTGCCCAAGATGTCACAGACGTCCTGAAGGGTGCAAATGTTGGTGTTATTGATGAAAAGTCAATGGTAGCACTACGAACAGAGATAGCAAGCACTGTAGCCGCTACTGATGGTTCAATCTTAGTGGCACTTACTGAAACCGGTTTAGCGTCATCTATGAGTGAGGCTAGGCGGCTGCTCCAGGGGAATGCCATCGCCCTAAATGGTACAAAAGTTACTCGTGAGAACTTTGAGCCACAAGACTTTAAAAACGGTCGCCTACTTATTCGGCGGGGCAAGGCGTATAAGGACTCGGCGCTTGTCGAACTTGCGTAGAGTCGCGTAGACTAGGGCAGTCTCACACATATACATTATGCAGCTTATATCTATTGCAATCGGTAAATTTATTTTCAGGCTTTTGCGCTTGTTCGGTCGAACGGGTTCTGCGCTGCCGGGCCTCGTAATTGAGAAGCTGAACCCTCACTTCCTGCCAACGCTGCTTCGGCAGTTACCGTACGGTGTTATTGTTGTATCGGGTACGAATGGCAAGACAACCACCACGAAAATTAGCACTGCACTGCTAGAGTCTCAGGGTCTGCGTGTCCTCACGAATCGGACGGGAAGTAACTTCGTGCGCGGGATTATTAGTGTCGTTATCGACAAGGCTCGTTGGAATAGCGAACTGCCGTATGATATCGCTATTTTTGAACAAGATGAAGCCCATGCGGTACGCTTTGCCCACCAGGTTAAGCCGCGTGGCGTGGTGATACTGAACGTGATGCGAGATCAGATGGACCGCTTTGGCGAAATCGATACCACACGCCAAATGTTGCAGCAACTTGTGTCGGCTGCAACCGATTGGGTTACCTTGAATGCCAACGATGAGCGCGTGAGCCATCTCCAGGCCGCTCCGAACGTAAAAACCTACTGGTATGCCCACTCCAAGGAGTTGCAGCCAGATTTTTTGACTGACGATCAGTTATACCATGCCGAATCAGTGGCATACCACCTCGCCGCCCAGCCCACGGTGCTCCTGACTGGCTACACTGACTGCGATGTCTCGCTGACAATACGGGGTAAGAAACGTCACTACGAATATGCGTTGCAAGGCGGTCACAATGCCCTGAACTTGACGGCTGCGATGACGCTACTTTGCGCGGTGGTGCCAAAGTATAACGAAACAAAACTCAAAGCAACACTGCGTGAATTGCAGCCGGCCTTTGGTCGTGGTGAAATAATCACGCTGCCATCTGGAGGTAGCTTGACCTTGCAGCTTGTCAAAAATCCTGGTGGCTTTACGCAGGCTCTGCGTATGCTGGAGCTTAAAACGTATAGCGTCATCGGCATCGCCATTAATGATGATTACCCAGACGGTAGGGATGTCTCGTGGCTCTGGGATGTTGATTTTAGTAATTTGAGCTCACAACCCAGTATCTTGTGTGGTGGTACGAGAGCAGCAGATATGGCGAATCGACTGAAATACGACGACTGTAAGAATATGGCGGTAGAGGGGGCTATCCCAGAGTATGCGACTATTCTGGACGCTACAGTCGCTCAGGCAAAGGGCGAAGCCATTCTGTTTTGCACCTATACAGCGATGCGAAAATTACGAGCTTTATACTTGGGTAATCGCTCCGGTCTCGATGAGGAGGATGTAGACATATGACCACCAAAGAAACTGCTATGGAGCTCACGATTGTCCATCTGTATCCGAAAGAGATGAATATATACGGAGATACAGGGAATCGCCTCGCATTGCAAAAACGGGCGGAGTGGCGCGGCATAGCGGTCGATATACAGTTAGTTGGCATTGGTGACCGGCTACCTGATGGTGCCGACATTATTATTGGGGGTGGGGGTCAGGATGCGGGGCAAGGGATTATTCAGGATGATTTGCAGCATAAGGCTCCGCAACTGCGCGCTCTCGCCAGTGACGGTGTGGTCATGCTCATGATCTGTGGCATGTACCAATTATTCGGTCGCTCCTTTACTACCCATCAAGGAGAGATTATCAAGGGAATTGGGGTTTTGCCACTCGAAACGACCGGTGGTGAGGTACGCATGATTGGTAATACCATCTACGATACGCTCTACGGCGAAATCGTCGGCTATGAAAATCATAGCGGCGTAACAGTGCTAGATACTGGAGCTCAACCATTCGGCAGGGTCGTACGGGGTGATGGTAATAATGGCGGCGATGGGACTGAGGGCTGTAGTGTGCAGAACGTCTTTGGAACCTATAGTCATGGACCGGTGCTTGTCAAGAACCCTCAATTTGCCGATGAGCTACTTCGCCGGGCCCTTCAGCGCAAGTACGGTACTGTTAGGCTCGCATCGCTCGATGACAGCATCGAGTTAGCCGCGCACGCAGTTGCGACAATGCGCCCCAGATAGTGCTACCATATTAACGTGAAACTGACTGACGACATTGAATCAGTAAAGGGCGTTGGACCACAGCTGGCTGTTGGCTTGCGGCAGCTTGGCATCCGAACGGTATTTGACCTGCTTGACTACCTTCCGCGCCGTTACGAAGACTACTCGGATGTATCGCTTATCCAGAACCTTCGTCCAGGTCCTATTACGATTCGGGCGACTGTCAAGCAGGCGACCGGTCGCTACGTGCGTCGTGGCATGCATATTACCGAAGCTGTCATCAGCGACGAAACGGGTAGTTTGCGCGTAGTTTGGTTCAATCAGCCGTATCGTGCGAAAGCACTTAAAGCAGGTGAAGCCTACTATTTCTCGGGCCAGTACGAGCTGAGCCATCAGCGTTTTCAACTTATGAACCCAAGTGCTGAGCTCGTGAAGGATTTTCCGCTCAATACCGCTCGCATTATCCCTGTCTACCGGCAGTCAAAGACGATTACGACCAATCAAATCCGCAAGTTGATTGGGGCATGTATACCACTTGTCAGTGCGCTGCCAGAAACGCTGCCCTCAGCGATGCTTCTTGAGCATGCCTTACTGTCGCGGTCAGAAGCGATTCGGGCGATGCACTACCCGGATTCGCGTGAGCAGTTGATGGCGGCACGGCGACGACTTGGTTTTGAGGAAGTGCTTGAGCTCAGCCTCGCGAGCCTACTGAATAAACAAGAAAATGCGGCCGAAACATCACTGACCATTCAATTTGATGAAAAACTAGCCCGAGATTTTGTGGCACAGCTGCCGTTTAAATTGACTGATGACCAGCGTAAGGTCGTCTGGCAAATCTACCAAGATATGCAGCGCAAGAGCCCGATGAACCGTCTCGTAGAGGGAGATGTTGGCTCAGGCAAGACGGTTGTGGCGGCGATGGCAGCGCTCATGGCCATAAAAGAAGGCTTCCAGGTGGCCTTTATGGCGCCAACTGAATTACTGGCTAAACAGCACGCCGCAACACTCCAGAGCCTCATGGAGCCCTTTGGGGCCGCGCCACTCCTCCTAGTAGGCACAATGACTACTGCACAAAAAAAGCGTGCCTACGAGCATATAACGAGCGGAGAGGCAAAATTCATGGTCGGCACGCACGCGCTTATTCAAGAGAAGGTCGACATGCATACCCTAGGGCTGATTATCGTGGATGAACAGCATAGATTTGGGGTGGAACAGCGAAAGGCCTTGATGGCGAAAGCTGGTCACATGCCACACGTACTATCATTGACAGCAACGCCAATTCCGCGCAGTTTAGCGCTGACACTGTACGGTGAATTGGATATTTCTGTACTAGCGGAGAAGCCAGCTGGGCGCATAGCGGTCGCCACACAGCTCGTGTCACACACCAAGCGAGATGCGCTGTACGCGGCAATCAAAAGCGAACTCGATGCCGGTGGTCAAGCATTCGTGGTGTGCCCACTTATTACCGAATCAGATGCCAGTGAGATGATGAGTGCCGAACACGTGTATGCCGAGCTGCAACAGAAGCAGCTGGTCGGCGACCGGATTGGTCTGCTGCATAGCAAACTAAAGGCCGAAGAAAAAGATCGCATTATGCAGCAATTTGTCGCTCACGAGCTGGATGTATTGGTTGCCACAACGGTCATAGAGGTGGGCGTGGATGTACCCAATGCAAATCTCATGATCATTGAATCGGCTGAGCGTTTTGGCTTGAGCCAGCTACACCAGCTACGTGGTCGGGTCGGGCGAGGGAGCAAGGCGGCGCACTGCTATTTGCTGCTGAGTGATAGCACCCGGCCCCCGAGCAAACGATTACGCGCTATTGCCAGTAGCACGGATGGCTTCCGTCTCGCCGAACTTGACCTGGAAATTCGTGGTCCAGGCGCCATATATGGGGCTTTGCAACATGGTGCACTTGACCTGCGCGTGGTCCAGCTGACGGATACGAAACTTATTGCAGAGGCTCGTCAGGCCGCCAAAGAATTCCTCGAGAGTGGCGAGACTTTGCTACAATATAAAGAGTTAGCTGCGCGAGTAAAGCGACTGCGAGCGGTCACGAATTTGAATTAACTGAACGGATACACAGCATGAGAGTCATAGCGGGATACCTGGGCGGCCGAACCTTTGAGAGCCCGCGCGGAAATCGTACCCATCCGATGAGCGAAAAAGCCCGGGGGGCACTCTTTAACGCCCTTGGCGATATTGAGGGCCTCACGTTTTTGGATGCGTATGCTGGGAGCGGTGCGGTGAGCATAGAGGCGGTTAGTCGTGGCGCAGCCTCAGTCCTCGCTATTGATGTTGACATTGAGGCGGTGAAGGCGTGTAGCGCAGCCGTGCAAGAGCTGGGGCTAACGGATACCATGACCGTCCTCCGCAAGAACATCAGTGGTTGGTCACGCAATCATCAACAGGACACATTCGATATTGTAGTGGCCGATCCACCGTACGATGATATTCGCCCAAACGTGCTAGAGCGCTTACTGGTGCATGTGAAGCCGGGTGGGTTATTCGTGCTATCGTGGCCTGGTAAAGAAACGGTGCGGGAGTTTCCCGATACAACAGTGGTCGCTCACAAGCAGCTCGGTGATATACAACTGGTGTTTTACCGCAAAATCTAGTAAAATAGCTTGAGTTCGAGACCTGAGCTTCAGGGAAAAGAGCAGCCCGACAAAATGTATTCCATTCTGCCGGCGCGATGAGAAAAACCATAGGTTTGTCTCATGGGCTTATGCGGATGTGGTGAAATGGTAGACACGCTAGTTTTAGGAGCTAGTGCCGAAAGGCGTGGAGGTTCAAGTCCTCTCATCCGCACCATAGAAAAGACCGGATTTTGTCCGGTTTTTTCTATGGAATGGTGACAGATTTGAACTGTAACCCAGGCGTGGAGGTGAGAATTGCCTGTGACAATTCGCAAGGCCGGAGACAGATTTGAAGCTATGCTTCAAATCTGTCGAGGCGGGGTCGCCGAAAAAGGTGACCAAGTCCTCTCATCCGCACCATACAAAAAGACCAGATTTTCATCGGGTCTTTTTGTATGCTTTTGGAGTAAGTCCAATCTTACACTATTTACAAATAGTGTATAAAGTGGTAGAATGCTATTATTGGATTAATACAAGTATATAGTAATTACGGTATGTAGCGCATCATAAATGCAAAGCCGCTAACGTAGTAGAGAGCGAAGGAGTATGTATATGACACAAGGCATTGAAGGCAGTCCTGACTTCGACAGGGTACAAGCACAAACTGAGGCTACGCCTGATACGAAGATTGCGTATTACCCCGTTTTTACGCTTACAGATGAGGCCGGAAGGCCTGCAGATCCTGAATTTGACTTACGGTTGCCACCCGTTCGTGAAAGATTGGTGGCAAGTGGATTAGCCTCAACTCGTTGTGGAAGACCGGTGCTAGCTGCTGAGCGCGATGCATTGCTTGCGCAATACCCAGAACTGGCAGCACAGTTCGGCTGGGATGGCTCAGCCGAACCGCTACATGTGCCAGTGCAAGCTATGACCAAGGAAGAGGTGCGTGCACAAAATAGTAGAGCTATAGGAGACGTTATCCCGGGACGACAACATCATACAAACGGTGATGCGCAATCAAGCATGGCTAGCCGTGAGTACAATGGCAACCTATACGGCTTTCCGTTGAGAATCGGCGGCCTGACGCATCATTAAAGTTGCCAGATTGCTTACGTAATAAGTACGCGGAAGCAAGCCCCCTGGGTCGCCAAAAAGGTGACCAAGTCCTCTCATTCGCACCAAGGTAAACAGCCCGACCAAAGTCGGGCTGTTTACCTTATGCTCTAAAGACCAAACACTAAGAACCATTGACAGAACTAATCGGACATGTTATTATGTGCGAATGAAAACATCTTACGATTCATTAGCAACTGCTCCAATTAGCCTAAAGTGTGGATTTGACAAGCCGTTTAAAGACCAAATTTATATGCTGCAGAACACACTCTCTGCCAATAAATCAAAGAGTGCTATCTTTCCTAATATAATTCACTTAGTGCTGCCACGATTATGGAATGATCATGATGTCATGGCGCATAACCGCTTTGCCTCCCAAGGTCTTAGCGAAATCGTAACGTCAATACCGCTAGAATCCTTAGATGCGAATGAGGAAAGACGCGCCCACCTTTTTGGCTATGCCTTATTATCACGGTCAGCAAGACTGGGAGATATTTACCGCGATGGCATTGGTGGGCGCGGGGGTCGTCCGGGCCGATTTCTTGTGTGGGGCGCTATTGTTTCAAGAGACGACTCTGATGGGTACATCGCAGCAATACGGGAAAATCCTCAAGTAGTACGCACTATGACCGATTTTGTCTTAAGGGATATTTTTGAATTGCCCCAGGACGTTGTGCCACGGCCAGATTACGGGGAGTTTGATAAGCTATCACCTAAAGGAATTGGGCTTACCACGGATCCACTCCTGACCAAAATTGAAGAAACATTTTCCTTGAAACCAGATTCGATAGCTTAAGCAACTGTCGGGATTTATTCAAGTCATATAGACTCTGGGCGGTGTCATAACTTGACAAATGCTAATAAATCATTAGAATAATGTTCATGTTTACGAAACGTAACCAGCATCGTCTGCATATATCGCCGGAGGTTATCGGTTAAGTTTCATTTGGTCTAGATTCTCCAAATAAACGCCGGATAACTCCGGCGTTTTTGTTTGTAATAACAATGTAGGAGAACAGATATGCGTATAGAAGATGAATATGCAGTGCTCGAACAACGAATGCTGGGTTATGAGGATTACTGTGAAATACCGGTCAAGTCCTCAAGAGAAGTAATGGTGCCAATACTCGGCTCCATGTCGCTCACGACGTTGATTATTCGCGAGGATGCAATACCAATAACAGGCTATCGGACCTATGTTCGAGAGGGTGTGTACGAAAGGCTCGTGCAATCTGCGGCGATACTCAATGAGCAGTCTGGATTGACGCTTGATGTTGGCTACGGATACCGAGCCTTAAGCGTTCAACGAATGCGCTTCAAGCAGGCGCTCCAAAGGGTTCCACCTGCAATTAGTGGTAAGGAGAGGCTAGCCACGGCTCACAGGCAGGTTGCAGTGCCGGAGGTGGCTGGTCACCCGGCAGGTGCGGCCGTGGACGTCCGTTTGCTCAAGGATGGTATCGGGCTGGATTTTGGCACTGAGCTGTGGGAGTACAAGGACGGGCTCGAAGGCAAAAGGATTTACTATGGCGCGCCCGATGTCAGCCCACAAGCTCGATGGAATAGACGTGTATTGCGTAAGGCGATGGTGGCGAGTGGATTCGCTCCTTTTGATGGCGAATGGTGGCACTTTTCGTACGGGGATAAAGAATGGGCAAGATACTATAATAAATCGACCGCACTCTATGACCAGATAGAGTTTCGTGGACCTGATGTATAATGGGAGACAATATGGCACTTTCTATGCAACCCTACAAAGGCGCCCGGGATTTTTACCCAGAGGATAAGCGCATTCAGAAATATATGTTCGCAAAAATGCGTGAAGTATGTGAGAGTTTTGGCTACGAAGAGTACGATGCACCAATACTTGAGCCGACTGATTTGTTTCTAGCCAAAGGCAACCAAGAAATTATTGATGAGCAGACCTATACCTTCCTCGACCGCGGCAATCGCAGCGTCACGATTCGCACGGAAATGACACCTACGGTGAGTCGTATGGTGGCGGCTCGACGCCAGGAACTAGCCTATCCAGCACGCTGGTATAGCATACCGAATGTGTGGCGGTATGAGCGGATGCAGCGGGGCCGTTTGCGAGAATTTTGGCAGCTTAATGTCGACCTGTTTGGCATTGAAGGCGTGGAAGCCGACCATGAACTGATTGTGGTTGCCGATAGAATCATGAAAGCGTACGGCGCTAAGCCGGATATGTACACCGTGCGGATTAATAGCCGCAAGCTAACCGCGTGGTTGTTCCGAGAGTATTACGGGTTGAGTGAGACGCAAGAGCAGCTTTTTGTGCGCTTGATTGACCGTATGCACAAAATGGAGCAAGAAACTTTTCTGGCGCAGGCGGATGCCATTTTGACACCGACGCAACGGGATGCAGGATTGCTTGATAGACTTATGGAACTCCTGAAAGCGCGCAAACTCAATGATTTACCTCCAGAGGCTCAGGCACAAGCGTTTGTACTTGAGCTGAAGCAACTAAGCGATTTGCTTGATGCCTCACATGTCACGAATGTGCAGTTCGACATCAGTCTTATGCGCGGCTTTGATTACTACACGGATATTGTATTTGAAGTGTTCGATGAGAATCCAGAAAATAACCGATCAATGTTTGGCGGTGGACGTTATGATGGACTCGTTGGTATGTTTGGCGTTGAGCCGGTGCCGACGGTCGGCTTTGGTATGGGTGATGTCACCTTGCAGAATTTCCTGGAAGCCCACGGGTTGCTACCGGAATTTCCCCCCGAAGCTGATGCGTACGTGGTGTTACTTGGCGACTCGCTATATGAACAAGCACAAAAGACGCTCGATAGCTGGCGCCAAGAAGGCTTGCGACTGGCTGTTGATATGACGGGTCGCAAGATTGATAAGCAAATCAAAACGGCGGTGAAGAAAGCCTATACCTACGTCATATTCATTGGTGAAAGTGAGCTTGCCGACAATCGTTACAAGCTCAAAAATCTTACGACAGGAGAGGAAGAGACGCATAGTCCCGAGCGTATTGTGGCGCTCCTCATGGATCGGCGGGTCATGCACGGCTCGCGGCAATCAAGCGTTGGAGCCGAGGAACTTGACGACGATCTATGACCGCCACGAATCACGCCATGACAGGGGCTATTATTGGCCTGACGCTGAGCAATCCGGTGATTGCTGTCGTAGCCGCATTTTTATCCCACTTTGTGCTGGATGCTATCCCACATTTCGGCATAGATCCTGATTTCTACAAAACAAAGCCTTTTCGGATACTGCTTGCGATAGATACGTTGCTCTGTGTAGGGCTGGTCGCGGTGCTATTCAGCTATCACCATACGAACTGGTTTGTACCTGCGCTGGCTGCCTTTGCGGCGGCTTCGCCGGACCTATGGAGTTTTAAGCGGTTTTATTACGCCAGAAAACATAAGCCTTATACACCTGGCTATGTTGCTCGCTTTGCTTCAAAAATTCAGTGGTTTGAACGCCCCCTGGGCGCAGTCGTAGAAGTTGCCTGGGCTGCGAGTGCTATTACTATCCTGGCACATATCCTATAGCGTCCCGGTTGAGGGGAGTAGAAAATAGTTTGCATATCTGTTAAAGTTAGTAACTATGCAAATTACCACCAAGAAGCTCACCCCTACCAAAGTCGAACTGACATTAACTGCCGATCAGGCACAAATGGACCACGCCAAATCTCGCACCTTACATGACCTCAGCAAGGATGTGAGCTTGGCTGGTTTCCGCAAGGGTCACGCACCGGAACATCTTGTCGAAAAATCGGTTGATCAAACGTTGCTGCAGAATCGTTTTCTCGATGCAGTCATCAATGATATGTATGGCCAAGCCGTCATTGAGGAGCAGCTCCGTGTTGTTGCTCAACCAGAAGTAAACGTCACAAAGTTCGTGCCTTTCACTGAAGTAGAGATGAAGGCGACTGTCGAAATCGTTGGCGAAGTTAAACTTGCGGACTACAAGAAGCTCCACTTTACCAAGCAGGTCGAAAAAACGACCGACAAGGATGTCGAAAGTGTTCTGCAGGATTTGTTAGCCCGTGACGCCGAAAAAAAGGATGTCAAACGTGCGGCGAAAGATGGTGATGAGGTGACGATTGATTTTAAGGGTGTTGACGCAAAAACCAAAGAAGCTATTGCTGGGGCCGAAGGAGAAGATTACCCACTTGTTCTGGGCAGCAATACTTTTATACCCGGTTTTGAGCCTGAACTCATTGGTCTTAAGGCAGGGGAAGAAAAAACTTTCGATATCACATTCCCGAAAGATTACAGTGCGAAAGAACTCCAGAACAAAAAGGTGACATTTACCATCACGATTAGGGGCGTCAAGGAAGTGGTGAAGCCTGCCCTAGACGATGCTTTTGCCGCGAAGATTGGCCCATTCAAAACTGTGGCCGAGCTGAAGACAGACGTCCGTCATCAGATCGAGGCAGAAAAGGACACTCAGGCACAACGCAAACTTGAGAGCGATAGTATGGAAGCGCTCGCCGAGAAGTCCAAAGTAGAATTACCAGTCGTTCTGATTGAGGACGAAATGGACCGTATGGAAGAGGAAGAGAAACGTAACCTTATGTACCGCGGCCAGACCTGGCAGGAACACCTCCTGGCGGAGGGTAAAACGGCCGAAGAACACCGTGAAGGCATGCGCGAACAGGCTACGCTACGAGTTAAGACGGGGTTGGTACTGGGGGCAGTCGCCCAAGCCGAAAAGATAGACGTGAACGATGAAGAGCTAACGCAGCGCATTGCCGAGCTCAAGAAGCAATACAATGATCCACAGACCCACACAGAACTTGATAAGCCAGAAAATCAGCGTGATATTGCGAGCCGTATTCTCACGGAAAAAACCATTGCGAAACTCGTGACATACGTCACGAAATAACATACTTGACTGTAGTTGTATACTGTTGTGTATGTACAAACCAACTAGTGAACATCACAGAAGTAATAAACACATAATGCCAGGTGAACATCGCAGCACAGTATTGACTGGGTTCGAACGATTCATGGATAAAGTCTTTGAGGCAGCCAATCTGCCGCTTGGTCCTCGATTAAGTTCATTTGGTGCGCCCGCTGTTGAGGCGGTAGTCCAATTCCCCCCAGAAACAGAAATCACACCAAAACTGAGTGCTGACGATACTACTTTGCGTGGGGCGATACGGCCTGCCGTAGAGTAAATGAGCTAAAAAGCAGAATTAGCACTCTTGACTTGAGAGTGCTAATTTTTGTATTATAGTCTTACTAATCGCGAAAAAGGGGATGTCTATGAGTGTACTTGTTCCAACAGTTATCGAAAGTGAGGGCCGCTATGAGCGTGCCTATGACATATATAGTCGGCTGCTAAAGGATCGGATTATCTTTATTGGTAGTGAGATAAATGAGGTAACTGCAAACCTTATTGTTGCCCAGCTTCTCTTTCTGCAGGCAGAAGACGCCAAAAAAGACATCTACCTGTATATAAATAGCCCAGGTGGCAGCGTCTACGATGCGCTGGCTATCTACGATACGATGGAATATGTTGCCAACGATGTCCAGACCGTCGGGATTGGCGTACAGGCGAGTGCGGCTGCATTCCTGCTCAGTAGCGGCAAAAAGGGCAAGCGATTTTTGCTACCCAATAGCACGGTGATGATTCACCAACCCAGCAGCGGTACTCGTGGTAAAGTAACCGACCAAGAGATTGACTTACGCGAATCGTTGCGCGTCAAGAAATTACTCGAGGGGATTATGGCGGGCAATACTGGTCAGAAACTCGAGAAAATACATGAAGATATGGAGCGTGATCGTTGGATGACGGCCGACGAAGCGTTCAAATACGGTCTTGTTGACAAGGTCATCACGAGCCCACCAAAAGCCTAGTTATACATTGCCATGCACAGTATGGCAGCGTAGAATCATAGACAAATGAGTGAAGATGAATTTACGAATCTGTTTAAATACGTACAAGAGCAGTTTGATGGCGTAAACCGTAAGCTTGATGAAAAGGCTTCTCAGGCTAGCATAGACACGCTCATAAACTCAATGGATAGTTTCATTAAGCGATTAGATGACCATGATGCCAATATGGCAGCACGCGACCGTCAGTTTAACCGCTTACTAGAGTGGGCACGTAAAGTCTCAGCTAAAACTGGCATCCCTCTCGAAAATCTGTAATCCCACAACAACGACAAAATGTAGTATATAGCGTCTTGACTCTTGAGCTATAACGCTGTAAGCTACTTACAAGAAGTAGTGTAAGTTGGGCTGTGCTGCTGTGGCGCCAAAGCAGTGAATACCTCCTCGAAGGGGTATCAGCACCAAAATCTCCCGCTTAGGTATCTTCGAGCGAACAATCAAAATATTTATAAACCTTTTTTATAACCAAGGGGATTATTCACGCGTATGCCAAAGACTAGTACCAGCAAAGCAACACGTGTCTACTTTACGAGTGGTCAAGATGAAGATCTTGCGCTACCTAATTTAGTAGACCACCAAAACAAGTCATTCCAGTGGCTTGTTGACGAAGGGCTCGGCGAACTATTGGCCGAAATCAGCCCAATTGATGATTACACAGGTACGAAGCTCAGCTTAGCCTTTAAGCAGTATCACTTCGAGGAACCGAAGACGACTGAGGCTGAGGCAAAAGAAAATAACATCAGTTACGAGGCGCCACTAAAGGCTACCGTAGAGTT
>DAIDKK010000019.1 GCA_027450065.1 Candidatus Saccharimonadota bacterium
ACCGAACTAGGCCCATGTAGGATAGCTACAAGCTTCCCAACAGCCGAACTACGCATTGGACAGTCTTCACAAAACTCAGTCATATTAATCCTCAACAAATTATGATAATGGTCAATTCTAGGTGTATTGAATCGAATATGCAAATAATGAACGTTACGGCTGGTGACGTACATTATCTGGTGACTCCAAATGATTCGGTTTACAAGGAAATCATTAGGCAAAATGAGATATTGAAAGTTGTAGCCAAACTAAAAAATTATGTTGGTATTGGGTAATTCGGCCTTCAAACTACTAATTGCTGCCTGGCTTAGGGGATTGCCCCTTAGGTTAAAGGTTTTTAGGTTATTCTTTAGATTTGCTAGCTCGTTAGGCAGACCTGTTATGCGGTTATAGCTGTAATTTAATGTTTGAAGCTTGTTTAGTTGACCGATTTCTGCGGGCATGCCAGTCATATTGTTATAACTCACATCAAGCGTTGTTAACGGCATCAACCGTACTTCTGCTATCAATGAACCATCGAGAAGATTATGATCGAGTCTTAGGACCTGAAGGTTGACCATCTTACCCATTTGAGAGGGTAAGGTTTTAATACTATTATTCGAAAGTATCAGTGTGGTAGCTGTTGTTTGATTATATATACTAGGGCCGACTGAGGTTAAGTTCTTATTACTGTAATCCAGTACGTCAGAACTAGGATTAGATTGATTGGACGATTGTGATGTTGAAGAACTTGTGGAGTCTGTGTTGTGTGATTTTGTTTTGTCATAGACAAACCAGCCACCAACTGCGAGAACTACTACGACTAATAGAGCGACTACCGTATGTTTCATAATAACTCCCTGTCTGTAACTTTAAGTATACTCTTGCAGCGTGGTCGTGTCCTACATTACACAACTAGCCACACAAAAGCGGACTTATTAACAGATACGCCGAGTTTATTTATGAATTCTGGCGCTGAGTACGGTGCCTCCGCACATGTACTGTCGTCACATACTCGGTGCAAGCACCTGCGCATGGCTTTGCATACCGCACTCCTTTGCCCACTCACTCTGTTCGCTCGCAAGAGGAGTTCAACGCGCATAGAATAACCAAATAAAAAACGCCACCGTTGGTGACGTTCATTATTTGGTGACCCTAGACCACTCGATTTATAAGGTTATTGTGGCCGAGCTGCTTAGGTGGGTCAGGATTCTGAAAAGTATAAATGTTAACGCTGTGAGTCTTCAATTGGCGGGTTGATGTTCAGCCAATTTTCATACGATAGGGCTATACTATTAGTTAATTAAAGATTAGAACTATAAATAAATGAAGAAACTACCGAAGACCTTACTGGCTGTCTACCTTCTTGTATTGCTGTGGCTGCTTCTCTTTAAGTTTTCAATGCACCTCGACTCAGTAATCGCGAACTATCATGTTAGAGTTATTAACCTAATTCCGTTTGCAAGTGCCTCAAAAGGTAGCCCGCTAGAGATTATATACAATGTGTTAGCCTTTATTCCGCTTGGCTTGCTTTTGAATGTTAATTTTAGCCATTTTAGCTTCAAACAAAAACTCACATTCATATTGCTCTTGAGTACGTCAGTAGAAATAACACAATATGTGTTGTCTATAGGCAGAACTGACATTACTGACGTAATGACAAATACATTTGGTGGCTACCTTGGGTTAGTGAGTTACGACATAGTCCAAAAGCAAATTGATAGGGAGAAACTAAACCGCTTTATTGTTTTAGTAGGCACGATTTTAATAATATTGTTTCTCTTACTCCGATTCTTTGTCTTAAGGGTGCGGTACCAATCACATTGAGCTTAAAATCAGATATATCAGTCTTAATGTATCACGAGTTAAAGATTACCTAAGGAGTTAGAATAAGGAAAATTATAAGTCACGTATTTAGGTGTGACGAAGCGCAACTTTTTAGAATCTACAGATAACAGATGTAAAATATGCTAACTTCAGACAAATATTCTTATGGTGACCCCAAGGAGAGTATAGCGCTCTTCGTGCGCATATATTCTTGCGGCGTGCTCGGTGCAAGCACCTGCGCGCGTCCTCGAATATCGCAATCCTCTTGCCACCACTACGTGGTTACGCAAGAGCAGTTAAACTTTCCTGGGATCATAATAAAAAGCCCAACCTTTCGGCTGAGCTTTTTATTATGGTGACCCCAAGGAGAGTCGAACTCCTCTTGCCAGGATGAAAACCTGATGTCCTAACCGATAGACGATGGGGCCGCGTCGAAGCCTACACACTTACCTCGTTTTGCCCTATTCGGCAAAAGCTTCGGTTTAGTGTTATGCTTCTCCTTTCAAAACCCCAAACAGCAGATGAACTGCTTGGTTTGGGCTTTTGGCTAAAAGCACGCTTCAATCGCAAATTGTAGCACAACAGGGGCCAAATGAAAACCCCACCAAAAGAGTGGTGGGGCCCATGTATAAGTCTGAGCGGTCAGTCATGAGTACTCGGAACGTATTAGCTTGCATTGTAGCACAGAAGTCAACAAAATGCTAGTGCCTATTTGTCTCTATTAAGCCTTACCCTAGAACTGGCGAGGACGGCGCAACGAGTATTTTCGATTTGGGCGAGCCTGCAACGGCGTACCAGCAAGCGGTGTATCTGGATCGAGCGGCTCACCCAGGGGTAGTGGTGATATGCCCATATCGGCGGCCAGGTAGGCCCGTTTGTGTCTCTGGAAGAGTAGATGGCGATACCATAAGAATCCAGCCACGAGTGCAGCAGAGCCAACCGCTATAACGTTGCCTGCCCCAGTGTTCGGCAGCGTCGTCACAGGCGCCACGCAGCGAACGTCATTGGCTGGAAGGCTCGCATCGTACTGGCAAGGCGTACATCGTATATCGCCAACCGGTATACCTGGCTTACACTCGGGCGTTGGTGGAGCAGTTGGTGTCACGTAGGCTTTACATGTAGAGGCCGTGACTGTCGTGCCGTTCACCGAAAAACGCAGCGAGGCAGAGGCGCTATAATCACCCGCCTTGGCATAGGTGTGGTCAACCGAAACAGTCTTGCCATCCGCCGACTTCACGGCCGTAGCCGTTTGCCCGTCGCCAAAGTCAAAGTCACCGCTAATAAACGTTGCGCCATTGCCGTAACTCATGCTGGCAGTAAATCGATAGCTATAGCTATTCTGATCTAGAATTGCGCCACCGAGCTGTGTACACAGATAGTACGGCTGAACACTGGTCATCGGTTTTGCACAGGCATCTGATGATGAGGTAATTTGTACCCCCCACGGCGTCGTGGCATACACTGTCACCTTTGCGTTGAATGAGCCAATCTTGCTGTAGGTATGCTCGACCACGTCAGAGCCATTCGCCTTGGTAACGGAATTGCCGTCGCCAAAGTCATAGACATATTTTGCGAGGCCTGCGAATCCAGTTGCGGAAGCGCTTGCAGTGAAGTCATAGGTATTGAGTTTACCAGCCACTGGTTGCGTATTGAGTAAATTGCAGGCGATACTCGATTTGACAACGGTGGCGATGACTACGTTACCACAGCCGTCCATCACCATGAATTGCGGTGTACCGCTTGCATCAAACAATACATAGCCGGTAAGGCTCGTACCGCCGCCTGTCATAACACGAGTAGTATAGTTGCCGTATATAGTTGTGCCACCGATGGTTTTTGTAATCATGGTAGGACCGGTGTGGTAGCTCTGCCAGCGGCCAAAACTTATCGCCTGTGTCGCTACCACCTGACCACTTACGACCACCCGCCCGTCTTTATAGAATACGGCCGGCTGCGCCTCGCTTATGAAGCGTGAGTACTCACTCGCCGGTAACCCAAACTGGGCGTAGATAGCAGCCAAATCGGTGTGACCATTTGAGTCACCACTCTTAACAGTACTGATAAAATTACTCGGAGAACTAAAACCACAGTGCATCACAGAGTTATCGCTGCAGTCCATAATCTGTGCATAGGCGTGAGGAGCATGGCCATATAGCCCCACGCCGAGTATAAGCATAACCCCCAAGCCAAGCGCAAACGCAAAACGTTGAAGCAGCTGTCGGTTGAATGAGATAGTCATGAATGTACCCTTCTTATTGTTATCTCTCATTATAGCTGCGTTGTCACGTATAACGCAATCAATCAAGTTTACGGTAAGCACGCAAAACACCCCCGTGGTATTCCAAGGGGGTGTTTTGCATTTTTTGAGCGGTCAGTCTAGCTCTTGTTTTTCAGAGCTAAATGCTTCTGCTCGGAGATGGTGCTAGGCGCTAACGAGAAGCAGACCGAGCTGTACTAACGTACAGCGAGGGAGCATCGGAGTTAGCAACAACGCAACATCCCGAGAAGTGTCCGGTGGTGCTTCTGGCTAAGCCAGAAGACAGACCGGACACGACCAGAAGTGTTTAGCGGGCAAACTTGCGGCCAAGGAACAATCGGTAACCGATCGCGCCCAGCACGCTGACGACACCTGCAATGCCAATGACATCACCTGCGCCGGTGTTCGGCAATACAGGAGGAGTCTGTGGCGGGGTCTGTGGCGGAGTGTTTGGAGTCGTGAATGTCACGGTCTTCACACAACTTGCATTATCAGCAGCGTATTGATCCGTACCATTCACACTAAAGAGCAACTTAGCACTCACGGTGTAGGTACCATCTGCACTGTACTGATGGTTTGCGCTCGTCTTGTTTGTAACAAACGGAGTCGAGCTGTCGCCCCAGTTGTAGGTTGCAAGCTTAAAGCTGGCACCATTCTGGGCAGTGTAGTCAACATTGGCAGTAACCGTACGGTTATCACCAGGGGTAAGCGTCAGAAGATCACAGCTATATACCGGGGTCTGTGGCGGAGGCGTACATGTTTTGTTAACGGTCACGTCGGCGGTGTTGTAGTAATAGTTCATACCACTTGGCTGAGCGTATGCAATGTTACGAAAACTGTTCGTACCACAGGTTAGTGCAGTTACGTCAGGAACTTTTGCGTCAAACATAACGTAGCCTGCACCGCCAGGAAGGTAGGTGCCGACGATAACGCCGTTGGCAACGATAGCATCACTGATGCTGGTACCGTTCGGGAAATTCGTGTTCTTCAACAGCGCCGTACCAGCAACATAGGTTATGCCGGTAGGTAGTTGATCACGGAATTCAACATTGTTCTGTGTGCTGTTGCCTGTGTTCTTGTAGGCGATTTCGTACTGGACAGTATCACCTGGCTTTGCAGCGACAGTTGTTGTCCATGTAGTCGTACCCTTAATGCGAACATACTTATTGATGCTCACACCAGGAACCATAACTCGCGCGAGGACCGTTACGGTCGCGGCGTAGTTGTAGCAAGGCTGCTCGTTTTCAAGAGTCAAGCCACCATTTACGACACTATCTGATACCTTTGTTTCAGTCCATGCTGGAGTTTGGTTGGTACCAGTGTTGTGGCGCCATACGGCGCTTCCAGGAATGAACTGTAGGTATGCATCTGAACGGTTTAGATTAACCGTTGCGCTGCTTGTCACAGTATTTGCATTATCTGCAGAAATTGTCGCAGTTGCAACTTGCGTTGAGCCAGCGGCAGTAGGCAGAGCGATTTTAACATGTAGGTTTTGTGCGACCTTACCAGAATCTGGTAACTCAGTGTTGTGGTAGTACACTTGGTACTTCACAACTTGATCATAGGTAGCGTTAGTACTACCCGTGTAAGTAGTCTCTCCCGCGGTTACGTTTGCAACGCCAAGTGCACCCTCTAGGTGTACTGTGGTCGCAGCCATTGAAGCTACGGGGAACAGTACAGCTATAGCGAGTGTAGCGGCTGCAGCAATGCGCTTTGGAAGACTATTGAATAACTTTGAAAGTTTCATAGTTTCTCCTTATTGATATCACTTGTTCAGGAACTTAAAATATTTGACGTCGTTTGCCCAATTGTTAAGTAACGTTGACATCCAAGTGCTTTCCACCTCACATGGATAGTTAAACTGCATTTTATCATAAACATAATATTATGTCAATTTTGTTACAAAACAGCTAGACATAAGCCTTTTGAGCTTTGCTATGTGGGTTGTTAAGGAGCTACCGCTTTGATAAGTCAAATCATTACAGGACACAAAGTTAAAAATTGAATTGATAGCACCTTCTCGGCGAAGGAAAAGAGCAGCCCATGCAAAAATCACATTTTTTGCCTGGCGCGATGAGAAAAACCAATAGGTTTGTCTCATAAGGATATCATGGGTAATGCGTGGTAATGGTAGTGAAGAGTCTGGAGGAGTTTAGAGATAGGCGAAGGCCCATCAATTCTCGTCCAGATCAACACCGACCATTACCACGCGTAGCGTAACGCTATGCTACCTGCTTAAAAGCAGATTACCTACTTGCTGCAGTCCTTTCGGAGGGAGAGGGCAACCCCAGTGTTCCGTCTCACGACGATGCGTGGGGTTTAACCCAGTTGGCGGCTAGAAACCACCCGTGTCACCAGAAACTGGCGGCTGGGACGGACCGGGGTTCGGGGTACCAGTCGGCCCTGGCTGAGTGGTGCTTCCACCGTTGTAACCGTCACTTGCGGCGGGTGCGGGTGAAGCAGTGTTCGCCGGGACAACCGGGTTGGGAGAAGGCTCCGTTACAGGGGTGCCGTTGGACGTAGTCGGGCCCACATATGCACCAGAGGTGCTCTGATCCTGGACCTGCTGCTTGGCACCCGCGGTACCGCCATCCTGAAGAACGGGAAGGCTCTGATCGGTCTTCTTCCAGACGCACGGAGCAACCTCGACGTAGCCAGCGTGGAATGCGTACCACGGCTGCGTGCACTGCGTCGGCAGGGTCGTCGGCGGCACGTAGGGCGTCGGCATCTCGGTCTGCGGGTTGCCACAGGCTCCCCGGAGCACGAAGATGCTCGTCACCTTCCCTGCTGCGACTTGCTGCGGCGGGATGAACATGACAGCCGTAGTTCCGGCGTTGTCGACGCTCCCCCCGGCTGCTTCTTTGGCCACTGCGCCGTCGGTGTAGTAGGTGTTGCCACCCCACCGAACCGCAGTACCCGTGAACTGGACTGGAATCCAGTTCGCAGCAGCAAGCAGCTCGGCGCGAGTAGCACCGGTCTGCTTGATTCCTTCCGCGATGACCGCTTCCGCCTGAGGAGTCCCAGACGAAAGGAATGCCACCACGTCAGCCGCGCTCTGCAGCTTCCTGTCCTTCTGGAACGCCAGGGCGGCGGCCGTGGACGTGTCGGCTGCGGGGTTGACCGTACCGACCGCGTACTGGTTGGGAGTGAACCCAGCCGCCGTCAGGGCGTCCTTGATGACTCCCGTCAGGACGGAAGTATCGACGCTAGGCGACGGACTTGCAGTCGATGACGGGGTCGGGGTCGGGTTCGGCGCAGCCTTGCAGGCGGTGGTCTTGGCAGACATCGCCGAGTCCAGGTTGCCCTGAGCCTTGGTGAGATCGGCCTTGGCCGCCTGCACATGTGCCACTTCCGGCGTGTCAACCCGAGGGTTGACAGGCTGGGCGGCGAGCGCGGTCCGAGCCTTGGTCACAGCGGTCTGTGCTGCCGCGACGTTCGCGGTAGCCGACTCGCATGCGGAAACGTTCGCGGACACGTTCTTGGGGCTGGCGGAGCAAGCCGCGAGGCTCACTACCGTCACTGCAACCGCGAGGAGGCCGGTGGCCACCTTGCCGTAGCTTCGTGTGGTGCTCATCTTGTCGCCTCCTAGGCGGACTGGGGTACGGATGCACCCGTGGTGGTCGACGCATTGGCAGTTGCCGATGCGGCCTGAGCCTTCTTGGCCTTACGGTTGACACGGTACGTGGCGTACTGCGTCTTGACGACAGACCACTTGGGGGCGGTCCGCAGGTCGACCTTTATCGCCAGGTAGGCGAGGCCGACGAAGACGGCGAGGACGGCGAGGACCGCGATGATCCGCGTACCGCCGTCGCCGACCACCTTCGGCCACATTGCGTAGGCAGCGATGCCCATCACAAGGGCGACCAGCTTGAGCAAGATGAACTTGCTCTGCAGGCAGACGGCGATGATGGCGAGGGTGGCGGCGGCGACCAGGATGATCGCGGCGGTTACGAGGACATCGCTCACCGTACCGAACGTGGCACCCCAGGAGGGGTTCCAGTCCAGCTGGTGCATGAACCACACACCGGCTGCGAACAGCACGGCGGTGGCGATGCCACGGCGGATGCCGTGCAGCTTGGGCTGGGTAACAGCCTTGACGGGGACGGTGGCGGTGGCGGCGGGCGCGGGCGTGGACATAATGAACCCCTCCTAAATGGGGATTGAGAGATGTCGGACGGACAAACGAAGATCGGGTGTCTACCCGACTACCATTCCCCTGGACGGGCGTGGCGTACTGCAGATGTGTATTAATTAATACCCCTGCAAAACGCCACACCCCTCTTTGCCTTAAGAGAGTCTTATATCCATATTCCTTCTAAACTATGTAGCAAATATCTCCTTACGAAGATATACCATTTGACACCAAAGAGCCCACAAGTAAACCTGTAGGTTCGTAGCATACAAATGGTGTAGGTTTTATGCTTATTTTCGGTAAACATAGCGTTACAGTTCTGCTGCCAGGAGTGGCGGAACACCAAAAAGGTGCTGCAACACTACTCAACCAGAGCAGAGTACCGCAGGTGTAGAACATCAACGAACAGGGGTAGTATCGCGCTACTAGCGGATGCCTAGTTGAGATAATTGCTAGCCATCTACTGCTAGTATTGCCTCTGCCTCTGTTACTGTGATTCTCTTACCACCTGCAGTACTCTGCCCTGGCCTTTCAGCCAACAGAAAAATACCTCGTACTAATAACGAGGCAACCTACGGTTACATGCTTGAGCGCAATGCAAGGCGGCCGATGAAGCGCGCACCAAGCCGTACCAAGGTACGGTGCGGGAGCACTGCAATCGAGCCAACACAGCAATGTGCCAAGAGCAGCTATAGAGGGCGGGCTTTGCCCGTCCGGCAATAGCTGCGCCATGTAGGCGTAGGAATATGTACTGTAATGATCTGACTTATTAACGTACCCCTGTTATTGGACTCCCGGGTACAGATGACAAACAAGCACAAAACAGCAGGGTATACCTGCCGAAGCTTTGTTTTGTATTGTCCACCTGTAAAGAAGGTTTTGCCCTTCACACCCGGTTATGGAGTTATCTCTGCCGCCCCACAACGAAGGATATGTACAATATAGCAGATATTTGTTGAATTGTCAATATGATTAGCAGAAGCGTTTTACGATATTGGCTGCTCCACCTCTGTTTTCGGATGAGCATCGACCGCGTGGCTCGCTTTCTGAAAACGAAACCCAAATACACTGCCCTTGCCTTCTTCGCTCTCAAATAAGATAGCGCCCCCCTGGGCAACGACAATCTTCTTGGCCATAAACAAGCCCAGTCCCGTACCATCTGGCCGCATGCGTCGGGCGTTATCGGCCCGATAAAACTTCGTAAAGAGATGGCGCTGCACATCGCGAGAGACGCCAATACCCGTATCTTTCACCCGGAACTCAATTGCGGTAGCTGTTTCACGCAGCAGAATGTCTATCTTACCCCCAGCAGGTGTGTAGTAGATGGCATTATCCATAAAATTCATGACCACTTGGTGAGTCTTTGTCTCATCAAGCATAAGTGTCGGGAAATGTTCTGGCGGGTCATAAGTAAGCGTGATTTCGCGCGCTCTTGCAGTCTCGTGCAACTGATCAATCTCGGCCGCCACCACATCGCGCAGATCAACGGGGCTAGCTTCTATGACAAACTTACCGGTATTCAGCCGAGATAGGTTCAGGAGGTCAGATATAAGGTAGACCATACGCTGGGCACTCGCAAACGACTGCGTGAGCATCTGCCGCTGGGTGTCGTTCAACTCACCGCCGTCACCCTCTAGCACCATGCTCAAGTAGCCCTTAACGCTCGTGAGAGGTGTGCGCAATTGGTGTGACGCCATACTCACGAATTCATCCTTTGTTTCGTCAAGCTTGCGGAGCTTATCATTAGCCTGGCGCAGTTTCTTGGTAGCAGTTTCGATTTTATCCTGGAGCGTTTCATTGAAGCTATCTATCTCCTCGTACTGCAACGCATTCTGGACAGCGATGGCAAGCTCGCTCGCAATAATTCGTAACGTTTCTGTGTCCTTCTGGTTATAGACGGTGCCGCTACGCTTTGGGCCTAGGAGCAATAAGCCATATTTTTGTTCTATGCCAGCAGAACGAGCTATAAGTCGCCTCGCCAAGCTTATATTCATATCTCGCATTCGTTCGTATATCTCCGGATAATCATCAGCAAGTTCATCAATTATAACAGTGTCGAAGGACTGTTGCGACATCATTTGCTCAAGCTGTAGTACGGCCCTACGATTATATTTCTCTACCCTGTCGCCAATCTGTCGACGCGCTACGTATGCAGTCGGCTCTAGGTCAAAAAAACTAAACTGTGGCTTCAGGTACTCCGATATAATCGATTGAATATTCGAAAGGAGCACTTCCACGTTCACGGACGCAATCACGACCTTATTAACCGCAGTAAGAAATTCTTGGCTATCGTATGCATCACGATAAAAAAGGCGGGTTGTAGTCTTGTCAAAAAACCTTTTAAGAGGAGCAGACAAGAAAGCCAGTAAAACAGCCAAAAAGCTATACACCCATCTAGTGGTACCGACATCGAGGGTGGATCCACGAAAAAGAATACTGGTGTAAACAAACGTGCCTGATATAAATATAGCTCCAAGCAGAGCAAGAGAAAGCGTATAAGCTAGTGAACGAGCGACAACTAGTCGTACGTCGAAAAGACGATGCTTAGTTATTGCATAGGCCATACCAAAGACCCAAAGCCCAGCAAATAATGAGCCCGCGTTAGCTAAATCGTATTGGCCGAAAATTGGCAGAATCGCCGTAAATATCAGGGCTGGAATCGCTACCACAAGGAACGACGTGATCACGATGTCAATCTGTGCTTTAACTCTGTCCTTTAATCTAAGATGACCGAGATACAAGACAACAACTGTAATAAGAAATAGCAGGAATAACGATCCGAAATATATATACGATAGCGGCCCAAAATCGTTCGAGTACAGTCCGTTGGATAAATGTACTCCTTTTAGCACCAGAGGAGTGGCTGATATTATCCAAATAACGACCAATGTAAGAAATAATAAATATCCTAGCCGTCTACGTAATCTCCAGCCAGTAAGACTTAGTATAAACAAAAGTACAGTGTATAAAGATAGCCCACCCATGATAATAGCTGACCGATTGGCTATAACTGAGCTATAACTTGATATGTTCGTGTCATTTGCAAAGTAGTTTGCGGATAGCCAGCCTGAGACCGAAATAGAAACCAAAAAGAAACGTCGGCTTAGAATACTAGCCGAATTTCTGAACAAGGGTACTAAGCCCAAAAAAAAGAGCGAAGCGGTTAATATTATGGTTATGGCAGCATACCAACTAAGCATTAGTGCTTATTATGCACGGATAAACTACGGTTAGTCAAACCTAGAGGAGCTTAGTAACCGGTCTTGGGGTAGCCAATTCTGTTGCGGACCCAAACGTTCGCCCCGTGTCTGTAATACGAGAAACGGTTAAAGGCTATCTGTTTGGTGACTCTGGCAGCAGGATCGACCACTAAGGCACGGCGGAAATAGACGGGGCTCGGTCTGTGGTTCTTACCTTCAAATAAGTTCCACAGAGCCTCCGTAGTAGTCGTACTAGCTGCAATTGCCATACCTGGAGCTACAGACGGAACTGTTCGTTTACCATCAGTTGCGTCAACTAGCACATCGAAGTCGGCATATTTAGGAATATAGGGTGCCCACCGCATAACAGGTACGTGAGCCGCGGCAACTTCATCGATTGGTTGGTCTGTACGCAGCCCAAGTTGTGCTTCGATTGGTTTACCCTTAGGGTGATATGTAGTCACGACAGCACCAAAGCCCAAATTCATGCCTGTTAGTACAGGTATATCACGTTTGCGAGCAGCTCGACCAATCATGACGGCAATTTGGTGCAAAGTAAATTCACTTTCATCGATTACTAAATCAGCACCCTCCACGAATTCATCAACATTTTCGGCGGTCACACCATCATTGTATATTCTGATATTCGCATCGGGATTTATATGGCGTAGTAACCCTCCTACTGCTTCGGCCTTGTTAACGCCAATGGTACTATCTGTACAGCCTGTCTGACGATTGATATTTTCGATTTCAAATGTATCAGGATCAGCTAGACGTATCTCGCCGGTACCTGCACCAGCACCCATACGCGTCAGTAATCGAGCAACCTCTCCACCGTCACCGCCACCGCCGGCTATGGCAATAGTTGAATCTTGAAGACGTTCTTGTTCTTGGCTGGAAAGAAAACCTAAATTACGTTCAAAACGTGGTGAAATACTCATAGTACACCTCCTGTAAGTGTGTCGTCATAATAGCCCAAACCACCGTTGCCCGCTTCCCTCTTAAAGAAGTCGCGCAAAACAAATCGTTTGTTTTCGTCAGTGGTAACATGGTCGATGATTCTGCTAGGCTTTATTTTAAGTGGATATAGTTTACGGATACCGCCTGGCTCAACAACTTCTTTAGGCTTCTTACTAAGCTCTTCGAGTGGCAGACCAATACCCTTTAAGATGCCTAGTAACGGTCTCTCAACTTCGAAATAGGCCGTATCGATGTGTCTGTCTGCTACCTCATAGGTCATACCTCTTATGAGTGCTATGCCGATTGCATGCTGTAACATTTGGTCATCGTTACGCGAAATAAATCGAGATACTTCAACCGACGGCACCTCTGCAGGATTTGCAGTAAAGAGCGAGGTAAATTCTGGCTCAATTGGAAGAACCTGGTCTGCGTTTTCTTTAACAATCATGCGGACTGCACCAGTTACCCGTGCACCATCGCCACGTTTCATCTTCTGAACCACAGCTAGGTGTATGGATCTAGAATCAAAGTTATCGTATTCACGACCAAATGAATCCGCTCGATTTTCGTCAAGAAAACCCATTTCGTCAATGTAAACTTTGCTTCTCAGTGCGCCAACCGCACTATAAAGTTCTGGTATTTCTACAGTTCCCATGCCTGCGACTCGTCCAATCCAAAGTGTGGCGTTAGGATGACCTTCAAATAGCTCACCACTTACATTTGGATTAAGTTCGCTAGGCTGTCGGACGGTGCTAGCAATCGTCATTTAGCTGTCCTGCTCCAATAATTTAGATTTCTTATCTGATTGGTGTGCTTTGGCTAAGGCAATCCATAATGGCACCGTTGGGAACGACACCAAGCCGGTTGCCACACCCATTGTTAAGGGCCATGATTCGGAAGGCAATGCAGCTATGCTACCACCAACCAAAATACCAAATGTACCAAGTTCACCAACTTGATTCGCAATAAATCCAGCTTTAAAGGTTTTGTTGTGACGCACGCTTGCAATATTGGCTTTGAGTTCTCCGATTTGATTACGCAGTTCAGTAATGCCTTTGATACCAGCCCAAGTCGCCTTACTTGAGGCTACTAGCAAACTCAAACCCCTAACGGCTAATGATGCTTCGGAAGGGTTGTCAGAATGCTTTTCAATAAATTCTTGGCTAGCTTCGTGATATCTTGACTTAATTGTCGCAGCATTAATGACCTTTGCACCAACGGCTGCTAACATTACAGCCGCCCCACTATCCCAAAAGGCTTCGCTTGACGCTAAAGCAGGTAATGCCCAGCGAGCATTAGCTGCAATTTCATGAACTGTAGGCTCGACCTGTGGTGCGGCAATCGCTGCTGCTGTGGCTAATGCACCACCAATTACTATAGTTTTGGCGTGTTTTCGTAACCAGCTCTTATAACTTTCAGGTTCTTGGGTGCTAGATTCAGGAGTTATTGCTGCTAACCCTTGTTCAGAAATTTCCTGAGAATGTAGCGACAATGCCACTGGCAGCTCTGATTCAGGAGCATTAGGCTCAATAGCGTTAAATTCGACGCCAGTGGTTATGCCTTCATCAGCTATAAACTCTTCCATAATTTCAATATTATACTAAAATAGTATTATTCTGTCAATTATATGATGATAAACAAAAAACACCCAAATCTTCGCGCTTGAGACGCTTAGGTTTGAGTGTTTGTCTACTAAAGTTCGTTTGTGACTCTAGATCACTTCTCGAAGATTATCATATGTGGAATTGCTTGGCAAACAGATTATCCCTGTGCGGTACGCTGAAGTACTCTTGCAATCGAGTTCGAGATTGGAAGATTCAGGCCCTGCTCTAACCATCCGTATTGTCCGTTTGGATTGCACTCTAGGAAAACTGTTTCTCCATCGGGTGTTTCAATAAAATCAAAAGCTCCGAACTGAAGACCCATACGCCCTAGATAGGCAACACATTTTTGCCCCAGATCATCGTCAAACTGCTCTGCAGCAAATTCAACGCCAGTTGAAGTCTGATGCTTACGCCAATCATCTTTGGCATCGTTCTGCGTGTAGATTGCTGCTGCGAATATCTCGTCTCCAACGGCCGTAACACGCCATTCTTTACGTTTTGAGGTGTAATTCTGCCATATACCGGGAAATGGATTATCTGTAACTGGCAATGTATCATGGCTATTGATTAACCGGGTGGTGAATACCTGCACTGGGTCATCAGCCCGATAAAATAGGCCATACGACGGTTTAAATATTATTTCTTTATCAAGCTGGGCTTCTATATCTGACCAACTATTGGATACGATAGTTTTTGGTACAGAAAAACCCAGCTCCCCAGCAATACGCAATTGAGTTAACTTATGTTCTGCCTGGCTCATTATATTAGGTGCATTCAGCCAGCGCGCATTGGGTATGGCATCCCATATCGATGCCTGGATAGCCCTACGTTCGGCATCAAGGCTAATTTGACTTAAGACGTCATCATCCTGTGATGAGAAAAAGCTTGCACGTCGATACCATGCCGACCCGATATCATGCACGTACACCCGGGTATGGTCATAAACGAGCTCAAAATCTCCAGCGTTACTAACCTGCACTGACATGGCGACAGATCCTAAAGCTACCTTATCGGCCTCATATATGATCGTGTCGTAACTATTGGCATGTAATTTTTCCGCAACAGGACCCCATGTAGCAATATCCTGACTACAGGAAGCTATAAAAATAGTGTCTTTTGTCATAGGCTGTGTTCACACCTCTCTCCACCACTACTTAACAAGTATTTCCTACGCAGATTAACGAGTCTAGCTGCATGAGCAATAGGGAAAAGCTTGCTCTCATGTGTGCCATTTTCGTGCTGCACATACCAGCCTTGGGTACCGTACCATTGCCTGGCAGTATGAGAAAAGTGCTGCCTTGCTACAGCTAGACGATCTGCAAGGTATGGTATACCGGGATAGAAGACTTGTGATTTATCCTTGTAGAATAGTCGACGCATTTTTATTAAAACAAGTCTGCCAAGATTCTTATGGTCGTAATTATGCAACGCTATAAGCCACACAGCCCTTGAACCATCAATCCCAACGTTGCGTACGCTTGGAGTTTTAATGTTGTCCAATATAGCAGTCACGGCTTCGGCTCGCCTTTTATCTCGCCTAGTCATAGCACGCCTGTCTCTCAATTCCACAGAAAAGAAGCGTGGCGACATGCGATCGGCTTGATCTTGAGCCATCAGATTCAATAGTTTTACACGCTCGTTTGGATAGCGCACTCGCACGGTTTTTGGCAACTGCCTACCAACCACATCCTGCGTACAACAAAACGGTAAAACCTGCCAATCACTCGTAGAGGTGCTCGGAGTCTTGGTCATCGGTCAACTGCGCCAAACCATTGCCTGATCGAGTATTCGTTTGAAATGGCACAGGTGGAGTCTGGTCTGGCTGTAATACAGGAGAAGTATTAAGCGTGCTTGCTTCTGCGAGTGATTGTAGTACCGTACGACCAAGGAATGGGCTTGCCGGTAGCATATCTTCTGCAATCCCCCTCTCGGGTTGTTGGTTTTCTAGATGCAAAGATGTCTCAATCATATAGACGCTCCTTTTTCAATTAAATTGCACTTTTTTGCCAACTTTGTTTTCAAATATATTGTATATCTCAAAAATGCCGATGGTCAATAATCGACGAGGTAGATCATTATATGGCATACTAGCGCTTAGGCAAGCTTAGCTATAAGGTCACACATGAATAATCAGGGCAACACACAGAATGCTTAAGATTCTAATCGTTGAGGATGATGCTGCGTTGCAGCGAATGTACAAATTTAAACTAGAAAGCAATGGCTTTACAGCAGCCGTTGCCAGTAACGGCCTAGAGGGGCTACACCAAGCCGAACAGTTCCAGCCTGATCTAATCCTACTAGACATTCGTATGCCCATCATGAGTGGTGATGAGATGCTACAGCGCGTGCGGGCCGAGGAGTGGGGCAGCAATATACGCGTCATCGTACTTACCAATATTAGCAAATCCGAAGCTCCCTCCATCTTACAATTCCTGAGTGTGGACCGTTATATCGTGAAGGCCCACTACACTCCTTCGCAAGTCGTACAGGTAGTCAAAGAAGTATTGCACATTCGCTAAGAAGATTGTGTTTACGTACGGGCTCTCGTACAATATGGTTATGACAAAGATTGCAATTATCGAAGATGATCAAGCTATCAGCCAGATGTACCGGATTAAGTTTGAAGCGGAAGGCTATAAGGTTGAGACAGCCGGTAATGGCAAGCTGGGCCTCAAGCTAGCCGAAGAAATGCAACCAGATATCATCTTGCTTGATCTCATGATGCCAGAGATGAATGGCGATGAGATGCTTACACTCCTGCGCCAAACCAGCTGGGGCAAAGATATTAAGGTTATCATCTTGACCAACATGGGTGAGCAAGAGGCGCCAGAGTCCCTGCGTGCACTCGGCGCCCGAAAATTTATCGTCAAAGCCGAGATGACACCTCGTCAAGTCGCCGAGATGGTTAAAGCAGAACTGGCAGCGTAAACACCTATGGCACAGCAGGTTGCTATTGTTGGATATGCCACCGAAGGCATCGTAAGCGCCGATTATTACTATAAGCAGGGCTTCGTTGTTACGATATGCGATCAGAATGAAGCGCTCAAAATACCCGAAGATTATAGTGCACAACTCGGCGCTAGTTACCTCGATGACCTCAATAGATTTGATATCATCGTTCGCAGTGCTGGCATACCACCACATGTAATTCTCGAGAAAAACCCCTCGGTTGCAGCCAAGATTACAACTGCCACTAATGAGTTTTTGCGTATCTGCCCTACAGCAAATACCATTGGCATTACCGGTACAAAAGGTAAGGGCACCACCAGTACATTAGTGGCTCGCATGTTTGAAGCCGCTGGCAAAACTATCTATCTAGGTGGGAATATTGGTCGCTCACCCCTTGAGTTTTACGATAGTGTGCAGCCAGATGACTGGGTTGTACTGGAGCTGAGTAGTTTCCAACTTATAGACCTTCACTACTCACCGCACATCGGCGCCTGTTTGATGGTCGTTCCGGAGCATTTAAACTGGCATGCTGATATGGCAGAATACATAGCGGCCAAAAGTCAGCTTTTCGAGTGCCAAACTTCCAATGACATTGCCGTGTACTACGCCGAGAATGAAACCTCTCGGGAAATCGCCGCTCGTGGCGCCGCGAGAAAGGTTCCGTACTTCCAATCACCCGGGGCTTGGATAAATGGAAACATGCTGACGATTGATGGCCAAGAAATATGTACCACCGAAGAAATTAAACTGCTCGGCGCCCATAACTGGCAAAATGTGTGCGCTGCCGTTACGGTGGTATGGCAAGCTGGGGTACACGATATACCAGCCATCCACTCTGTTCTGACGAGCTTTGGCGGACTAGAGCACCGACTTGAACTGGTCCGCGAATTCGAGAGCGTGAGCTACTACGACGACAGCTTTGGCACGACGCCCGAAACTGCTATCGTTGCCTTGCAAGCATTCGCTGAGCCAAAAGTAGCCATCTTAGGTGGCTCAGATAAGGGCGCGACCTACGATGAGCTTGCACGGGTCGTCGCGGGTGCTAATGTACGCCATGCAATTTTGATAGGCGACCAAGCTTCGCGCATTCAGCAAGCCCTTGAGGCAGCTGGTTATCATACGTTTTCACAGGGTGGGCAGACGATGCCAGAGATTGTGAGCGCTGCCCGAGCTACTGCGCAACACGGAGACGTCGTGCTACTCTCACCCGCTTGTGCTAGCTTCGGCATGTTTACGGACTACAAAGACCGCGGCAACCAGTTCAAGCAAGCCGTGCAAGCACTTGTGTAAGTTATTTTTGGGTGGTAGCCCGCGCCGCACGGATGACGTTATCGAATAGCGCGCAGATTGTAAGTGGACCAACGCCGCCCTTTTGTGGCGTGAGGGTTATGTCTTCTCGTTCGTAAACAGTTGGGTCCAAATCTCCCACCGTCTTGCCCTGCTCACCAGCTACACCAGCATCGACGACTACAGCATTTTTGGCAATCATTGTTGACGTAATGAGGCCAGGGGTACCGGTGGCCGTCACAAGAATATCAGCCGCACGCACCTCACCCTGAAGGTCTGGCGTTTGCCTATCGATAACCGTAACATCATATTCGCCTGCCACCAGAATGCGCTCCAAAGGCGCACCGACCAGTTTGCCGCGACCAACGAGCAC
>DAIDKK010000020.1 GCA_027450065.1 Candidatus Saccharimonadota bacterium
TGCCGTATTGTGGCGTGGTCGTATAGATGCAGTATCCCCTCCTAAGCCACCAGTGAGTATGGCTCTTTCATCACAATTTACATTCACTGGGGCCTCAGGTTGGTGGCAGGGCGCAACAAATCAGACCTCCATGGCACTGTTTCATAATTATGACTGTTTTACTTCGGTAGAATATAAAACGGGGATAGTTGACGCCACAAAAGAACTCCAGAAAGAGCAGGCCACACTATCCACGGGGGGTTATACGGTTACACCAACTAGCACACGGGCACTTGCGCTGCAAACCGCAACAGGCCCAGTGGAATACGAGTTACATCAGTCAGATGTGACTACCCCAACGGGTGCGAACAAAGTTGAGGGTGGCCAAGAGTTTGGGTATGTTCAGTTACCCAAAGGTTACGTGAAAGTTACTGGGCACTGTGACACAAATAATCAGCTAGCGTCTACTATCCCAGCTCTTCAGTCAATCAAGTTTAGGCCAATTTACTAAATCTATACCCTATAGTATAAGGCTTACTCTAAGCTTTCGAATGTAAGCGCTGAAAAAAGTTGTCTATAGACGAAAAGCTCGTCAAATTCGTTGTCAAATAGCAGATGGTTACTTTGTTGTCTTAGGGCGAAGGTCAACAAATTCCTGAGGGTCGCTAAACTGAACAACTTCATCTAGCAGTGCTTTATTGCCTTCTGGTGTAAGGTCCTTCAGAAGTTCTGCGGGAGCTTTTTTGTAAACATCAGTTATTTGCTGAAGAGCGAATAACCCCTGATTGGGACGAGCTGACGTTAATTCCTGAGCTAGTTCAAGAAAGTGAGGTGTATCTTCGGGGGTATCGTTTATCATATCTGGGGTAGATGGTTTTTCCATGCCATATATTATAACATTATAATTACATTTTTGTCAATGTAACTGCCTCTCGCGTAGTTCTCCCTTGAGATATGGGGCAAAATAGCGTATAATCTTGTGTAATTAGTAACCAAAAAACTTCGAGAAGGAGTTAGCACCTATATGGGAAAGCCAAAGAAACGAACCAGTCCACGAGCAACCGGCGCACGCCGCAGTCACCTCGTACTTAAATTAGCGCGCGCCGTTAACAAAAAGTCACCTGTCAAAGTATTTACCACCGTCCGTGAGAGTGGTAAAAAGCTGGCCGCTACCAAATAACTAGTTAAAGGGGAGCGAGCGTATGGCTTCAAACCGACACCTCGGTCGTATCGTGGCACTGCAGACGCTGTATGAATTAGATTTTCGGCGCGAAGCTGGCGATACGAGTTTTGATCTTGGATTAGTTCTCAAGCGTAATATTTCACGCTACGAGTCCACTGTTGACGATGTATTTTTTATTGAGCAGCTAGTGCGCGGGGTTACACAGCGAGAAACCGAGCTGGACGAAGAACTGCGGCCACTGGCCCCTGAATGGCCATTGGAACAGATTGCTCGAATGGACCGTGCGGTGCTTCGCATTGGCCTGTATGAGCTGAAGTACGAGGACGATGTGCCGCCCAAAGTAGTCATTAATGAAGCAGTTGAGCTCGCTAAGGCATTTGGTGGCGATAACTCAAGCAAGTTCATCAACGGTGTACTGGGCACGGCCCTCAAAAAAATAGAAGCTGCCGGTGATGCTAAGCCCCAAGGAGATATTGCCGACGGAGATACACCAGCCAAACCGGAAGCGAAGGCGGCATAACAGCATGGCCGACCAGAAGCATAAATCGCCGATAGACGGGTTCAAAAAGCCTATCGAGGGCATTCGCAAGTTTGTGACGCGTCGACCGGCTATCGAAGAGGTCGTGCACGAAACAACTTCTGGTGGCATTGTATTTCGCCACAACGCAGAGACGAACGGTGTCGAAATACTGCTCATCAAAGACGCCAAGAATCGATGGACCATCCCTAAGGGCCACGTCGAAGAAGGCGAAGAGCCAAAAGAGACGGCAGAACGAGAAATTCGTGAAGAGACCGGCCTGCAAGATATGAAAGTGATGCAATGGCTGGGCAAGGTCAATTTTCGTTATCGTCGTAACCACACCTTGGTTCTCATGACGATGCACATTTATTTGGTCGAGGGTCGCGGCAAGACTGATTGCTTACATCCCGAAGACTGGTTAAGTGACATCCAGTGGTTGCCAGCGACAGAAGCGGTGGACGCTATTGCGTATGAGGATATCAGCAAATTGATGCTGGCTGGAATGAAAAAAATAAGAGAAGGAAAGGCGAAGTAGGGAATATAGATTACTGATTAACGATTGAGGGCGTTGGAATATTCTTGCGATTTTTAATCTTTAATCACTAACCTTTAATCAATCATTATGGACACGACACAGTACCAGGACTTTGCAAAAGAAAACTTGGGCGGCGAATTTATCGATTTGCAGGTGTTAATTACCGCTTTCACGCACCGCTCGTATCTCAATGAGCATAAAAAATCTGCGAGTGAGCATAACGAACGCTTGGAATTTTTGGGTGATGCCGTGTTGGAACTGGTTGTCACTGACTACCTGTTCAATAACTACACCGAACCAGAGGGTATTCTGACAAACTGGCGCAGTTCACTCGTTCGTACGGAAAGTATCGGTGCGGCGGCTGCACGCTTGGGATTCGAGCCCCTTCTTCGACTCAGCCGAGGTGAAAAGCACGGTACCGAACGGGCACGGGCCCAGATTTTGGCCAACTCATTTGAGGCTGTCATTGGCGCGATTTACGTTGAGCGAGGCTACGAGGCTGCTCGGGTATTTATAACCGACAATATTTTGAGTACCTTTGATGAAATCCTGCAGACTGGTTCCTGGATGGACCCCAAGTCACGGCTACAAGAAGTGGTGCAAGGCCAAGTTGGGGCAACGCCATCTTACCGCGTCATCAGCGAGGAAGGCCCTGATCATGAAAAAGAGTTTATTGTTGGGGCCTATGTTGAGGACAAGCTCGTCGGCAAGGGTACGGGCCCAAGTAAGCAGGCCGCCCAGGTTTCCGCCGCCGCCGCCGCCCTTAAGAAATACGCCAAATAGTCGACCGATAGATTGACAACAGGGGTAAATAGGTGATACAATCACCGGGATATCAAATTAAGTTTGAACATCACACTTTGAGATATTGTGCATTTTCTCGTTGAGGAGCAGAGCGAAAGCGTACAAAATAGTACGGTGAGCGAGCACCGGAAACGAAAAATGTGCAATAGCCAAAGAAGCTTGCAGAGTTGTGGCTCTGCCAACAAAACGGCAAGCTGCTGTGTTGGTCAAAAAAGGGAAGGAAATTAACGAATGCTTGTTATTCGCTTGCAGCGTACTGGCCGTAAAGGTCACGCCCAATTCCGCATTGTCGTCCAAGACAGTCGCCGGACCCCAACCAGTGGTAGTATTGTTGCCCAAATTGGCACATATGATCCACATACAAAAACCGTAACCGTTGACAAAGAACGCGCCGAGCACTATGTCGGCCACGGCGCCCAGCCAAGTGAACGGGTAGTAGCCCTTCTTGCTAAGGAAGGCATCAAGCTCCCGACTTGGGTAAAGCAACCCGTCAAACAAACCGGCAAGATTCGTAACCCAGAAAAGTTGCGGCGCAATCAGCCGGCTGAACCAAAAGAAGAAGCTCCCGTACCGGAAGTAGCTCCTGCCGAAACAGCCGTAGAAGAAACTCCTGCGGAATAATCACAAAAACTCTGCCATCGCATACAAAAACGCCCAGCATTTTGGGCGTTTTTGTATGGAGCCAAACACCATGAGAACATGGTATAATTATAGAATCAGTATAATCCAAGGAGGCAGATAATATGTCAGTAACTATTGACCAGCAATTCGTAGAGTATGTCGTGAAGTCATTGGTGGGCAACCCTGATGCAGTAAAAATTGATCGCCGCGTTGACGAAAAGGGAGTTCTGCTTGAACTCACTGTGGCTCCAGAAGATTTAGGTCGTGTCATTGGTAAGCGCGGTGCGACCGCTCAGAGTCTTCGCACTCTTTTGCGGGCACTCGGCACTAAGCAAGAGGCGCGTTACAATCTGAAAATAATTGATGTCGATAGGCTCGATGAAAACGGCAATCCATTACCACGCCCAGAGCGACAGGAAGCACCTGTTGCTAGCGTTGCTACGGCTGCTGACGACACAAACTCTGTCGCTGACGATGTCATGGCGGTAAGCGAGAACGTTGAAGAGCCGGTAGAGCTCGAAGCCGCAGAACCCCGCGAAAGTGATGCCGTAGCTCGTACTCGCGCTGAGCTTGCTGACCTCGACGATCTCGATATATGAGAAAACCGTGATAGGTTCTCTCATCGCGCCGAGCAAATAGGTATATTTGCTCGGGCTGCTCTTTCCTGAAAGCTATAAGCCCGCTCACAAAATGAATTTGCGAGCGGGCTTGCCAAGTATTTAAAACAGCATGCACGGTGCTTGTGTTTAGCGGGTGGCGTATGGTAAACTAGACGTAGTCTTTACATGAGACATATGTAGTTCTTACAAATACAAACAAACGCTCTTGCGAGCCAATACGCACTAAACGTGTTGGGAGCTTTATGTGACAAAAGAACCCCTTATTGGGGTTCTTTTGGTTTATACTGATGGCAGATGAGAATACAAATTATTACCTTGTTCCCAGAAATGTTTAGCGGCGTGCTGGGCAGTAGCATGCTATGGAAGGCGGCCGATAGGGGTATCGTAAGCTACGAATTCATTAATTTACGTGATTTTGGCCTTGGACCACGACAGCAAGTGGACGATACGCCTTATGGTGGCGGTGATGGTATGCTACTCAAGCCAGAGCCGGTCGTAGCGGCTATCGAACACGCCAAAGAGCGTAACCCAGAGGCTATCGTATTACTACCGACTCCTCGGGGCAAAGTGTATAAACAGTCAGATGCAAAGCGACTTGCGGCGACTGAGCAAGATTTGATTTTAGTGTGCCCACGCTATGAAGGTTACGATGAGCGCATTACGAACTGGGTTGACGAACAATTTTGCATTGGCAATTATGTCCTGACGGGTGGTGAGCTGCCAGCCATGATTGTGATTGATTCGGTGGTGCGACTCTTGCCTGGCGTACTTGGTGGTGAGACAAGCGTTGAGGTTGAATCATTCCAGGATGATGATGTCTCGATAGAATATCCACAGTACACTCGTCCTGAAGATTTTCGGGGCATGAATGTACCAGAGGTTCTGCTGAATGGTCACCATGGTGAGATAGCGAAGTGGCGTAGAGAACAATAAAAATCCGCCACGCAAAGAATCGGTATGGACAATGCGAGCGCAAAGAACATCTAAACAGGCGAGCAGAACGAAATTATTTCTCTTTCATAGAGTTACTGACAGCAGTATGTTCCCCGTATTGAGGCCATCACAGCTTATCTTGGCAGTAGCACGGCATCAGTACCATGATGAAGATGTGGTAATTATTAGGCACAACGGCATAGAAAAGCTTGAGCGAGTACGCACCATTCAGGGGTCTCGATTTGAAGTACGGGCTGATAATCCGTCGCATAGTACCGATAGTAGGCACTTTGGGCTTATTGAAAAGCGAGCAATTCTGGGCAAAGTTGTATGGCCGCGAATCTGAATCTATTCTAGTGGCGCGTCGTGGCTGGCACGAAGCGGTACATCACGTAAGAAGAGTGCAATGATGAACGCCAGCACAGTGAACGGGATAGCGTAGAGGAATACATTACCAAATGCTTGTGCGAAGGCGTTCAAAACAGCATGCAAGGTTGCTGGCGGTAAACCGCCCAGGTTGTTAAGCATCTGGCTATTTAGCGTCGTACTAATGTGCGCGCTCGCTGGCAGATTAGCCACGAGGTGGTACGACAGTCGGTTGATCAGTATGGCACCAAAGATAGCTGCGCCAAGACTGCTCCCGATGCTTCGGAAGAATGTTACTGCAGAAGTGGCGGTACCCATTTCTACTCGCTGCACGGAATTCTGGACAGCTAGTGTCGTGACCGGCATGATGAGCCCGAGCCCGAGCCCGAGCAGTACCATCCAAACGCCCAGCAAGGTGCGACTTGTATCGATACCGGTGTGACTAAACAGTAAGAAACTTGCAATAACGAGAAGGCTGCCAACGATCGGGAACTTTCGGTATTTGCCGAGTTTTGATATTAAGCGGCCCCCGCCAACTGATCCTATCATCATGCCAACCACAAACGGCAGCATCATCAGACCGGACTTGGTAGCAGAGTCACCACGGACTATCTGTTGGTATTGTGGCAAAAATATGAGTGCACCAAACATGGCAATACCAACGACAAAGCTGAGTAGTGAAGACACGCGGACGATGTCATTCTTGAATAGCTTGAGGGGCAATATCGGCTCGGCGGCATGGTGCTCGCGCCAAATGAAGAGCACACTAAAGACTAGGCTCGCTGCGAATAAGCCGATAATTTGCGAAGATGCCCAGGCGTACTCAACGCCGCCCCATACGGTAGCAAGTAGCAATGTGATGACTGCGGTAGAGAGAAGGCCAGCGCCCGCCCAGTCTACTTTGTGAGGAGATTTATTCACAGGTAGGTGAAGCCTGGAGGCTATCATACTGAGGGCAACGAGGCCGATGGGGAGGTTGATATAAAACACCCAGCGCCAGCTCAAGTGATCCGTAAAGAGGCCGCCTAGTAGTGGGCCGATAACACTCGAAATACCAAAGACGGCGCCAATCAAGCCTTGATAGCGACCTCGTGAGCGCGGTGGTACTACATCACCCACAACAGCCATTGAGAGCGCCATAAGTGCACCGCCACCAATGCCTTGCAAGCCACGGAAAAATATAAGCTGGTGCATTGTTTGGGCAGCACCACTTAGCACGGAACCGATAAGGAAAATAACAATCGCCAGCTGGAAGATGCGTTTGCGGCCAAACATATCGCTTATTTTGCCAAACAGCGGCGTTGCAACAGCACTTGTGAGCAGATAGGCGGTTGCAACCCAGGAATATTCATTCAGACCATGCAGGTCGCGGGCAATAGTGGGAAGGGCAGTCGAGACGATTGTTTGATCGAGTGCACCGAGGAAAACCGTCATCATGATAGCGGTCATAATGACCATTATTTCACTGTGGGTGAGGGTTTTGGTGTGGTCAATCTCTTTCGCGCTCTCGGGTGATTTAAATGGATTACGCATTCGTTATTTCTGCACTCCTTTCGGCAGTATGTATATTTTTATCGGTTTGTACGGCAAGCAATATCTTTTGAAGTAGGGAAACGAATAGCGTAAGCTCTTCGTCGGTTAGATCAGTCGTTGTCTGCTCAATCATGGCATAGTGTTCCTGCTCAATCTCAGATAATTTCTGGGCGCCACCTACAGAAAGACTCAGATTAAACGTGCGTCGGCTATCTTCTCGGGGGGTACGCTCAATAAGACCACTTTCGAGTAAGCTATCAATGGTCTGTGACACTGCTCCAGCCGTGATTGCGAGATGGGTCGATAGATCCTGGGCACTAATAGGTTCGTGATGCTTAATACCAAACAGTACGCCAAGCTGGCTAGTTGTTAACCGAGAGCCATCTTGGCAGCGATACGCGCGACCATACACTGCCCGCTTAATGCTGCTCATGTAGCTAATAATTTCGGTAATTGCATCGGTCCTGTTCATAATAGTTTAGGCATTAAACTATATAGTAGCTAAACTAGTTTTGTCAACTGTATGTTGCGAGCATCGTTTATCACCTCTGTTTGAGTAAGATTTATCATAGTTCCATAAGAGTAATAGGCGTAGCCTACAATTTAGGAAGGAGGCTAGGCTATGGAAGAGAATTCTGAGAAGGCGCAGTCGCATACAGCTGGTAAGGGCTGGCACGGTGACCCTGAGGGACATGCTAGAGCTGGCAAGCGCGGAGGCACAAAAAGCCCCGGTAACTTCAAGAATAACCCCGAGCGAGCAGTAGCGGCGGGTAAGCTTGGTGGCAGCGTAAGCCCCGGTAACTTCAAGAATAACCCCGAGCGAGCTCGCGATGCAGGCCGTAAGGGTGGCAGCAAATAGACTGATAAGTGGTAACCGTAGGTGAAGGCCTGATATATGAGGCCTGTTTGCTGTGTACCTGCGGACACGGTATACTACCAATCATAAGCACAATAAAGTTATCTCGTAGGGGGGCACATGAAATTGGGTGATGTTGAAAAATATTTGCGAGCAGCAAACTATCTAACGGCCGCGCAAATATTTTTACAAGATAATTTCATGATGGACCGTGATCTAACTTTTGACGACATAAAGCCACGATTACTTGGTCACTGGGGCAGTGGTCCGGGAGTTAACTTTGCCTACGCTCACCTAAGTCTACTGGCCAAAAAGCATAACCAAAATACCATGTTTGTGCTGGGCCCTGGGCATGCCTTTCCGGCACTGCAAGCTAATTTGTTTATGGAGGGTACGCTCAGTAAATTCTACCCTGAAATTCAACAAAATATCGATGGTATTTCACGAATATGTCGTGAATTTAGCTGGCCGTATGGCTTTCCGAGTCACAGCAATCCTGGCACGCCAGGCGTGATACTTGAGGGCGGTGAACTTGGCTATTCGCTGGCAACTTCGTACGGAGCGGCTATGGATAATCCCGACCTTATGGTAGCGTGTCTGATTGGTGATGGCGAGGCTGAGACTGGGCCGACAGCGGGCGCATGGCATCTCAATAAACTTATCAATCCGCGGACTGATGGAGCTGTTTTGCCTATCCTCCACCTGAATGGCTATAAGATTTCCGCCCCGACAATATTCGGCCGTATGACAAACTATGAACTCATGGCGCTATTTACCGGCTATGGCTATCACCCGCGTATCGTCGATGCGACAGAGGCCGAAGATCCAAATGCCGAGATGGCAGAAGCGCTCGAGTGGGCGTGGCAGCTTATCCAGGAAGTCCGAGAGAGTAACGATAAAGTTGCACCACGCATGCCGATGCTTATCATGCGCACCCTAAAGGGCTGGACGGGCGTAAAATATTTGGGTAGCGATAAGATTGAGGGTAACTGCCTGAGCCATCAAGTGGTATTGACCGAAGCCAAGACCGACCCAGCACAACTAAAACTCCTCAATGAATGGCTTCATGGCTATGATTTTGCAAGTCTATTTAATCCAGAGCATGGTTTTGGCAAGTTCGTCGATGCGGTCTTGCCAGAGAACCCTGAGTTACGCATGGGTAATAATGAACACACCCGTGGTGGTGAACCAGTCTATATCCCACTTAACTTACCTGATTCAGAGAAGTTTGCTGAGGATGCGCAAATACCCGGCACAATCGGGAGTAGCAGTATGCGGCGAGCCGGTTTGTATCTAGAAGAAGTTTTTAAGCTCAATGCCGATAAGAAAAACTTCCGGCTTATGTCACCCGACGAAACGTATTCAAACAAACTCGATCAAATCTTTGGGACGGTCAAGCGTGCGTGGCAGTGGCCTATTGCTGAGTGGGACAAAGATTTGAGCCAGGATGGTCGGGTGATGGAAATGCTCAGCGAGCATAATTTGCAGGGCTTAACGCAGGGCTATATTCTCACTGGACGCCATGCAATTTTTGCGAGCTATGAAGCGTTCGTGCAAGTCGTGGTGAGCATGATGGACCAGTATGCAAAATTCTTAAAGCATGCTCGCACTACAGAATGGCGAGGTGATATCGCGAGTTTCAATTACATTCTGACGAGCTCTGGCTGGCGACAGGACCACAATGGTTTCAGCCATCAGAACCCAGGTTTTATCGATGATGTACTCCGCCGTGAGGGCGATTTTGTGAATGTTTATTTCCCACCCGATGGCAACACGACCCTCGCGGCACTCAAGGAAATGCTGAGTTCAAAGAAACAAATTAACGTCATGATTGCCGGCAAAACTCTTGAGCCACGGTGGCTGACGCCTGCGCTAGCAAGGCAACAGCTAGAGGCAGGCATTATGACCTGGGATTTTGCGAGCGATCTCGACCCAGATCTCGTACTGGCCGCAGCAGGTGACTACCCGGTAAAAGAAGCAATGGCGGCGCTAGATCTCATTAAGCAAGAAATGAATGACATACGAGTACGAATGGTGTGCATCAGTAGCCTCACGAGCACTGGCCTTGGTAGTGGCGGAATTCAGATGACGCGAGTTGGGTTCGAAGAGCAGTTTACTCCCGACAAACCAGTACTGTTCAATTTCCATGGCTATCCTGAAACGCTCAAATCAATTCTGTTTAACTATACGCATCACCCAGAGCGGTTTGATATCCGTGGATATACCGAAAACGGTAGTACGACTACGCCGTTTGACATGCATGTGCGTAATAAGACAAGCCGGTATAATTTGGTGCAGGGTGCATTTACTATGCTGGCGCACTCTGGTAGAGTGTCTGATGGCGAAGCTCGAGTCATTATCGATAAGTACCAAGGGCTTATTGACGAGAACACAGAGTATATAAAAATTAACGGGGTTGATAAACCGGAGATAGATGCATGGGTATGGCCAGTCAGAAAATAGTATTAGTTTCAAATCCAGGCAGCGCGAGCCGTAAGTATGGCTTATACCGTGGCGATGAAGTGCTTGCTAAATTACACTTTGAATATGAAGCTGGCAAGGTTGTCTGTACGACCGTGGCTGGTTCGCGGAAAACAACTGAGCCGGTTTCAATTGAACAGCTTGATCAGAGTACTGGACTGGTAGTAGAGCACTTGCAGGCTGCAAAAGTACTTACTCGGGCAGGTGATATACAGGCAATTGCCATTCGTATTGTTGCGCCGAGTAGTTATTTTCTCCAGCATAGGGTGGTTGATGATGATGCCGTGCAGCATCTTGAAGATCTAGCCCGCCTTGCGCCCTTGCACATCAACGTTGCTCTCGAAGAGATTAAGAAATTACGGAGTCAGTTTCCATCAGCGCCTCTCATCGCGATATCCGATAGTAAATTTCATGCAACAAAACCAGATTATGCATGGAACTATGGCATTTCACTTCAAGATGCCGATACCTACGATATAAAACGGTACGGTTTTCATGGGCTATCTATGGCAGCGGCCTGCAAGAGTTTGCATCGAGCTGATAAATTGGCAACTAAAACTGTCATCGCGCATCTTGGTAGCGGCGCCAGCGTGACGGCCGTTCATGGCGGTAAGAGTGTAGATAATACGATGGGGTATTCGCCACTCGAAGGGCTTGTTATGGCGACTCGGAGCGGTACTATAGACTACGGCGCAATTAGGGCGCTCCAAATTTCGACCGGTATGAGTAACACCGAAATTGAAACGTACTTAAATACCAATTCTGGCCTGCTTGGGCTCGGTGGCTCTTCTGATCTCCGCGAATTACTACAACGAGAAGAGACCGGTGATGAACAAGCGGCGCTCGCACTGCGGACATACGTGTATGGTGTACAAAAAGGCATTGCCCAAATGGCGGCTGCACTTGGTGGTATGGATGCCCTTGTATTTACTGGTACAGTCGGCGAGCGGTCGGCCGTCATACGCAAACGTGTGGTCGCGAGACTACATTACCTTGATTTCTACTTGGATGAAACGGTTAATATGGCGTGCCTTAACCCATCTGGCACCGAAATAATTAGCAAGCTCGCTCAGAGCAAACCAGTGTATGTAGTTGCGACTGATGAAGCAACTGAGATTGCCCATCAAGCAGCTGAACTTATATCGTAAATCTTACGCATAAATTGCCACAAAGCTTACTGCGTACTCTGCTGCTATTCAGTATAGTAGGATATGTTAAGTGAAGGAGGTGTAGATGAAAACAAATTTCATGCAACAACTTCAAACACAGCCAAAAAGCAGCCAGGAGCTAAAAAATATTATTCGTCGCTTTGAAGCTAAGTGGCAAGAAAAAGTTAAGGTCTCAGCAAAACACCAGTCGAATCGATTACTATATTCCCGTCTGCCTCACCCAAAAAAGACTCCAAACCATTTGCGAGAGGAGTCTTTTTTACTGATTGTTTGAGCCGATAGCTTCGGATATATTTCGAAAGCCGTCCTTGACGAGGAGCTCGGTGAGCTCCTCATTTATCTGCCCAATAAGTTGAGGTCCTTCAAATATCATACCTGTCACCAGGCCAACCAGACTAGCACCAAGACAAATCTTGCGGTAGGCATCTTTGGCGCTAAAAATTCCTCCGACGCCCACGATTATGAGTTTTCCGTGATACTTCTGGTATGTCTTGGCGATAAGCTCATCGCTCAATTTTTGCGTTGGCAGGCCACTAAGGTTACCTTTTGTACCTACTGGAATGGCATCTTGAAGCTGCTTGCCGAGTCGCTGTTTATTAAGGTTGCCTATAACAACTGTCGTCATGTGGTGCTTCAAGATCACCTGCAAGAGAGAATTGAAATCACGCCAAGCTAAGTTGATGGGCATCTTAATCCAAACTGGTTTCGTGAGGGACAGCGCATCGACAGCAGTCAGGAGCTTATCAAGTCGTTTTGGTGTAGTAAAAGGCTCGCCGCCGTAGGCATTGGGGCACGATATATTGAGCTCGTACGCCGCAATGTGTTTTTCATTTCGTACTACCTCGAGACTGCCAATATAGTCTGCAATTGCCTCGTTGTCGTTGCAGTTCTCGGGACTATTTGTCTTAGCAATAGACACTATAAGCGGAAACTCGGCAAGCCACTTCTCCTCGTAAGATGTAATGCGCTGCCGAATTCGTTCGACGCCCTGGTTCGCAAGCCCAACATTGACAATCAATGACTTACTCTTTGGCAGGCGATAGAACCACGGCCGCGGATTACCATCACATGGTTGGTATGTCACGGAGCCACCCGTCATAAAACCATAGCCAACCGACTGCATAGTGGGGAGTAATTCAATATTTTTATCAAAGCCAGCCGATAAGCCAACAGGATTACGGAAAGTGATGCCATTGACAGTTTGTTTAAGAAGGGCGTCATTACGATAGACCAAGATTCTTGAAATAGTACGTATCGCGGCTGGGAATTTTTGGTATACGGCGGCCAGTTTGAGCATTCGACTATGGACCGCATCGGGGCGTTGCCGAAACAGTAGTGGTTTAAGAAAGCGCCGATAGACAGCACCGGCGTTATGAGAGATAGAACGAACCATGCTATGAGCATTATACGCTATGAAATATATATAGAAAATCTCTTGATTGACTCGCTCTTACTGGAGGGAACGCCAGGTATGGATGAGAGCTTGCGTCGAAGAATCGTAGGAGTCGATATCGCCATCTTGTAAGGTTCCGATTATCTCTTTAGCGAGTACTTTACCAAGTTCAACGCCCCATTGATCGAATGAGTCGATATCCCAGATTGCGCCTTGCACAAAAATCTTATGCTCGTAGGCAGCAATAAGTTGCCCTAATGCATTGGGTGTGAGACGTGGTAGTAGAAGTGTATTGCTTGGGCGATTGCCTTCAAAAACCCTGTGAGGTACCAATTCTTCGGCAACTCCCTCGGCCCGAACTTCATCGGCCGTTTTGCCAAATGCTAACGCGTGGCTTTGGGCCAACAAGTTTGCAATAAGTTTGCGGTGATGCGTGCCACGACCATCCGGATCGTTCAGAGGTTCTGCGAAACCTATAAAATCGCAAGGAATGAGTCGCGTGCCTTGGTGAATAAGCTGATAAAAAGCGTGCTGACCATTGGTGCCAGGTTCGCCCCACACGATTGGACCGGTATTGTAGTCCACCTGCGTACCAGCCTTCGTGACAGACTTGCCGTTGCTCTCCATATTACCTTGTTGAAAATAGGCGGGGAAGCGATGCAGGTACTGCTCGTATGGCAAAATAGCTTCGGTGCTGGCGCCCAAGAAATTAGTGTTCCAAATGCCGATAAGGGCGAGAATGACCGGAAGATTTTCTTCAAGCGGCGCAGTCCGGAAATGGGTGTCCATGGTTTCGAATCCTTCGAGCAGCTCACGAAACAGCTGCGGGCCGACACTGAGCATAATAGAGAGTCCAATCGCACTCGTGAGCGAGTAGCGCCCACCAACCCAATCCCAAAACACAAACATGTTTGCAGGATCAATCCCAAATTTAGTCACCTCTTCGGTATTGGTTGATACGGCGACAAAATGTTTCGCGATGGCCGCTTCGTCGCCAAGTTTTTCGATGAGCCAAGAGCGAGCGGTGTGCGCGTTGGTCATAGTTTCATCTGTCGTGAATGTCTTGCTTGCAATAATACAAAGGGTTTCGGCCGGGTCTAGATTGCGCAAAGTTTCTTCGATATGACTGCCGTCAATATTTGAGACGAAATGCATGTATAGGTCGCGCTGGCTGTAGAACTTCAATGCTTCAGTGACCATGACGGGCCCAAGGTCTGAACCACCAATACCAATGTTGACGATATGTCGAATGCGCTTCCCAGTGTGACCCTGCCACGTACCGCTCCGAACGGCTTCTGCGAACTGTTCCATTTGCGAACGGACTGCCAAAATCTCTGGCATAACATCCTCTCCGTCTACGAGCACCGCCGAGCCGGACAAATTGCGGAGAGCGGTATGGAGCACTGCCCGATTTTCGGTTGTATTGATCTTTTGACCACTAAACATTGCTCCGCGTAGCCCTTCAACATTACGGGCACGGGCCAATTGAAGGAGTAATTGCAGGATATCAGGTGTAAGGCGATTCTTAGAAAAATCGAGATAAATATCACCAGCGCGCATTGACATGGTGTGGCCACGGTCAGGATTATTTGCGAATAGCTCGCGTAGGTGTACATTCTGCATAGCTGACACGTGCGCTTGTAGCAGTTGCCACTCTGATGTTTCGGTGAGGGGTTCCAAAGTGCTCATGCAACTACTATAGCATTAACATGAGCGTTATGCGTGTGTGTCGCCATTTTTGCCATCTAGTGTAGTCGGTCCTTACGCGCTACTATACGTGTATGCTGACCAAACAAGTCATTCGACGTGAACTCATTGCACGCCGAACCACACTTGACGAACAAAATATCAGCCAGTCCAGTATGGAGGTGACTGCAAGGATTCTGAACTTACCGAATTGGAAAGCGGCTCGGCGAATACATATCTATACTTCACAAAAAGCGTGGGGTGAGATTGAAACCGAGCAGCTGCGCGAATATTTGCGGCAACGCTATCCACAGCTCGTTATTGAAACCTCGGCCATTGTAGCGACAGCGACACTACCCAAGCACATGTATGATGTTATTATTGTGCCGGTGCTTGGTTTTGACGCTGGCGGTTATCGGCTAGGTCTGGGCAAGGGCTGGTACGATAGGTTTCTCGCAACACAACCTCAAGCGTTCAAAATCGGACTCGCGTATAGTTGGGCTCAGCTCCCAATGCTACCACATGAGCCGCATGATGTGCCGCTCGACATACTAGTGACTGAGTATGAGATTGTCCGGCGTTCCACGCCGTGAATATAGGCGCGTAAGGTGAAGTGTGTTACATACTGCCTACAGTATCGAAAAATAGCTGATGATAGAACGGTGATCGGACTCGATTGGCACAACCGTCGTCTTGATATGCTGTAAGCCAATGCCCCTGAATAGCATAGTGTCGAGTCGTCCATCATACGCTCTCATTGGTTGATGATTTAGCTGGGAAGCAAGCCGGGCAAGCCGTTCATATTTTGTTCCTGCAATGAGCCATGTCGCCTCGTTGAGAGGAACTTCGGTCAATTGATTTATAGTTCGAAACATAACGTCAGAGTTACCAGGACCAGGGTAGTGATTCATGTCAGCCCCTAAAATAAGAGGTTGGCTAGCACTGTAGGTATCTGCTAAATGGTGTTGCAGTGATTGGAGATGCGCCGCGCGGCTACGATGGCGTATGAATACAGTTGGATGTGTCGTGGCAACGGTCACTTTTTGCCCTGGGGCTGTCAGTAATGTTGCGGTAAGTACCCCACGTGCCCTGATGTGGTGTTCTGGTATATGAGCATGACGGGCTATGACTTTTGTGAGGCGGCCACTATCTTGCAAAATATGGATAGCGACCGAATTATTAGGTACGGCGAATGATGAGCTACTACGGAGTGCAATCGCCAAACCGGTCGGCCGGTTAAATGCAATAAGCTCATAGCCTTCCAGATGCAATACCTGTCTCACAAGTACTTCATCCATGCCAAATACTTCCTGTAGAAGTAGCACATCAACCTGATGCTTGGCGAATATACGAAGACCGTGAGCGCTCTTTAGCGTACGTCCAATCTGGGTATTGAGTGTCGCAATCCGAATGGCTGCCATACGCTCATTGTAGCAGGCCTAGAAGTATTGAGGACTTGTGAAAACTACTAGCGCTTGACTCGCCAAATGTAACGATAGGCTTTGAGCTTGTCGGGGAGCTGGTTGAGGTACGGAATGAAGGGGAAGGCGAGCATCGTAAGTAGTAGTGAACCAAAGATAATGCCTGCGTCACGGTCGCCATTACTATCGTTCGCAAGTACGGTGTGGTTGAGGAGGCCAATGGGGAATAGCCACCAGGCACCCGGAGTTTTGCCTTTTTCTTCACGGACCATGCCATACTGGTCAGTAGTAATATTGAGCGCAGTTGCTTTGTCTTCTAGTACGCCGGTGTCTGCCAAAAACCTGGTAGTGTAGGTCGACCCATCGCCAACGCCATTAGTACTATTGGCGGCAGCAAGCGCTGGCTCGTAGAGGCCTGCCTGAGCCATGGTTGTCAGAGCGCTCACAATCGACATGGCAGGGTTTTTGGGCGCATTGTGTGAATCGGGTTTGTCATTACCATAGTAGGTATTGGCATCTGCCAGTTGTTGATTTTGAACAGCCGCAGGTTCACTCATAAAGGCTTTGAGCGCATCCGATTTATTGGTCTGTGTCTGCAGATATTGTTCGTACGGAGTAGCAATATACACGCTTTTTGTATCATATGTATAGGGGTCGATGTTGTCGAGATATGTCGCGGTATCTGATGATTTATCAAATTCAGCGATAAGTGTCTTACCAAAGAGCTGCGGGTCTTGCTGCGCCACCTGCTGAATGGTGGTTGGTTTGATATACGGCGAAGGCAATACGAGTGCCAACCCTAAAATCATGGCAATGAGTACGCCACCTCGCAAGAACAATAATTTGTGATTGGCAGGGACTGTTTTGACGGTACTGTCTGATCGGTATGGCTTCGCAATACCAAGGATACGGACTAGTAGGTAGTGTAGGCCAAGTAGCCCCAGGATGGCCAATGGTACAACCACAATGTGAACGCCATAAATTTGTTTGTAGTTTAAGGGATTTAAGAATGCCCCAAAGCCACTGCCATTATAGAAATCAGCTCCTTGTAGGGTTCGCCATTGTGAAGAAAAATCACCGCGAAGCGCGTAGCCAAACTCGGTTTCTATAAGAACGACGAACATCATGAGGACACCGAGCATCCAGGTGAGGCGACGAGGTTTTTTAAAACCTGACGTTAAGAATACGACTAAAAGGTGCAGTATGATGAATAGCACGAAAGCCTGAGTTGCCCAGAGGTGAACGCTGCGGAAGTAGCCGCCGACCGTACTCGTGAGCCACCACGTTGGACCGTACAGGACCATCACGATTCCCGTTACGATGAGCACCATAAATGAGATCATCGATAAGAAGCCGAGCGAGTAAAATAATTTATTGCCATACGCTGGCACGTTTTTAATCATACTATTGCGTAGAACTTGGAGCAGGGGGTGTTTTGTTGCCATCATATATCCTTGTTACATTTTACGAGCTTCTAATTAGTAGTATACGCTTATGATATTTAATATAAGCAACTAACTTGGGTGAGCCGTTGGTGGTGGCTACTCAAGTAGTAAATCTACTATAAAAGTACTACAATCATGGCTATGGAACCATCTTCCAAGAAAATAATTATCGTCGAAGATAATATGAGCCTGGCAGAGATATATAAAACACGTTTGGAGCTGCTTGGGTATACCTGTTTCGTGGCTTACAATGGCATTACGGGCCTCTATTTTATACAGAAAGAAATACCTGATTTAGTACTGCTCGATATCATGATTCCAGATATTGCTGGCGACCAGGTACTAGCGACGATACGTAAAAGTGATTGGGGTAGGAATATTCCCGTCTACGTCATATCAAACCTCAATGAATCAGAAGCTCCGGCTGGCTTGCGGCAGCTTGGTATTGCGGGTTACTCAGTGAAGGCAACTATGACTGATGATCAAATAGATCATATTGTCGATAGTATCCTGCGGCCTACCGACAGTACCCCTACCAATTCCCCAATTATATAGCTGAACCGTATAAGTGTTATAGCCGTGTATGTCGGCAAGTGCGTATCGGGATAGGACTGCTAACGTAAACATCCTTCGAACTTTATTCATTATATTTGCATTAACGCAAAATAGTGGTACGATTTGTTCGACGTATCCGCGAGGATATGCGTTCATTGTTGGCTCGAGACGAGGAGCAAAAGATGTCTGCAGCGACTGCAAGGGCCAAGAAAAGGCTTCGTCCGCAACTTTTCATCAGCATGACCATGCTGATGACCATGACGTTTGCGTGGTGGTGGAGCGGATCCCCTCTGGCCGAGGACTCGACTGTGCT
>DAIDKK010000021.1 GCA_027450065.1 Candidatus Saccharimonadota bacterium
GAGCTTGCCAAAGAAACGACCGGGAAGACCGTGATTATTGTTGCCCAGCGCATCAGTTCTGTCATGCATGCTGATCAGATACTTGTGCTCGATGATGGCAAGATCGTTGCGCAAGGCACCCATCGATCGCTGCTTGCATCATCGAAAGTATACCGTGAAATTGCGGAGTCACAACTCTCGGCAGCCGAACTCGCAGGAGAGACCTCGTGAAGCCCAATACACCTGCTCCTCAGCCAAATTTTGGACGCGGTGGTGCTAGCCGTATGCTGGGTGTACCGGGCGCCAAACCAAAGCATTTCAAAAAAACACTTGGTGTCCTAGCCGGGTATCTCCGACCACATCGATTCAAATTATTACTGGTCGTCATCTTTGCTGTCACGAGCACTATTTTCATGGTTGTAAGCCCCCGTATTCTTGGCAACGTGACGAACAAGGTTGTCGATGGCTTCACAGCAGGCCAAGCCTACGATAAGGTAGTGGCAAGCCTGCCCAAGGGCGCTTCAATCCCCAAGGGTACCACTGGCCAGACTTTGCTCAATCACCTGCCCGCTGCCGAAAAAGCCAAAATTCCATCTGCTCAGCAAAAAAGTCTTGCCACCATCGATTTTTCAAACGGACGCCCCCAGACCGACTACCACGGCATTATGGTACTCGGCGTATGGCTGATAAGCCTCTACCTGCTCAGTTCCCTCTTCTCTTACGCCCAGGGCTGGATAATGACAAGCGTGACGCAGACATTGGTGTACCGATTACGCCAAGATATTTCACTCAAGATTGGTCACCTACCCCTCGGCTATTTTGATAAACATCCGTACGGTGAAGTCATTAGTCGCGTTACAAATGATATCGATACAATCGGCCAGAGCCTCAACCAAAGCGCCACGCAGATTATCACTTCCATCGTAACGATTATTGGCATTCTCGTCATGATGCTCACCATCAGTTGGCAGCTCACCTTACTTGCGCTCGTTATTCTACCGGTCAGCCTCGGTTTTATTACGCTCATCGTCAAACGCTCTCAGCGCTACTTTATTGGACAGCAAAATAGCCTCGGGGAGCTTGATGGTCACGTCGAAGAGATGTTTTCGGGACACATTGTAATGCGTACGTATAACGGTGAAAAGCAATCCATCAGCAGATTCAACCGCTCCAATCAGGCGCTTTTCAGAAACGGTTGGAAGGCACAGTTTATGTCTGGCCTCATGATGCCAATCATGCAGTTCATTAGCAACCTTGGCTTCGTCGGCGTAGCTGTGGTAGGTGGTTGGCTCGCGATCAATGGGCGAATTAGCATTGGTAACATCCAAGCTTTTATCCAGTACATGGGCCAGTTTACGCAGCCAATTACGCAAACTGCCAATGTCGCAAATGTCATGCAGGTCACTGTAGCGGCTGCCGAACGAGTATTTGAATTTTTGGATGAACCTGACGAGAAACCAGATAGTCCTACCGCCACCAAGCTGCCTGAGCATATTCAAGGAGCCGTCAGTTTCCAGGATGTCAACTTTAGCTACACTGCTGGGACTCCAATTATTCAGCACTTTAGTGCCGAGGTTGCTCCCGGCCAGAATGTCGCCATTGTCGGGCCAACCGGTGCCGGCAAGACAACTATTGTGAATCTCCTGATGCGATTTTATGATATTGATAGTGGTAGTATCCAGATTGATGGTATCAACACAAAAAACCTTGCAAGAGCTGACACGCGCAAACTTTTTGGCATGGTCCTTCAGGATACTTGGTTATTTAATGGTTCAATTGCAGATAATATTGCCTACGGCAAACAAGATGCTACCAGACAGCAGATTGTTGCTGCCGCCAAGGCCGCTCACGCCGATCACTTTATACGGACGCTATCACAAGGCTATGACACGATTTTAGGAGAGGAGACCGATAACATTTCGGCCGGTGAAAAACAGCTGCTCACCATTGCCCGCGCCATACTGGCCGACGCGCCTATGATAATCCTCGACGAGGCAACTAGCTCCGTTGACACTCGTACCGAAGCACTTATTCAATCCGCTATGGAGCAGCTCGCCAAAAATCGGACCAGCTTTGTAATTGCCCACCGACTCTCGACCATTCGGAATGCTGATTTAATCCTCGTTATGAAGTCCGGCAATATTATCGAACAAGGTACCCACACACAACTTATCGATGCGGGTGGTTTCTACAGCTCCCTGTACCATAGCCAATTTGGCGATGCCGATCAAGTATCGTAAGGTGTATCCTGGTGCTTCTTACGTAACTTTTGTTTGCGGGCTTTTTCGTAGACCGCCCGCTTTGTTGTAATCCTCTGGATTTTAGCTTGCTGTTTAGGATCTCTCTTTTTCATGGAAACTAGTTGTCTGCGCCAGATTTACGAATTTTTTGCACAGCGCGAGTAAACGAAGCATCACAATTATGTTCGGCGAAAATATACAGTGCCTTAAATGGTACTGCAGGGTCGTGACGCGATACAATTGCCTGGGCTAGTTCTTTGGCCGCGGCCAATTCAGCATCAGCATCTACTAACTTCCAAACCTTCATACGGAGTGTGTATGATAACGCCATCATAAATTCACCGTGTTTTGTTATAACCTGAAACTTTGATGAATTACCGGTCGCCGGGAGTGCTGTAACTTGCATAGCCTGCACAGTATAGAGTATTTTTTGCGGTAACCATAGCCCCAAAAGCATTGGCACGGAGTGGGAGGCAGTACCGATACGCGAATCATCACCATCAGTTACCCGTTATTGCGCGTGAGGATGCCGGGTTGTTCTGCGAGAGTTGGTATGTGGTGCGTTAGTCCAAGCCTCACAATTTGCAATATCATATTTTCGTAATTTAGGCCAAGATTTATCTGGCACGCTTTCGGGAATGAGCCATAGCCATCTACGATGCTTGGGATAAGGTTGGCTTCAAGAAATTGTGGCACACCAGCATAGTCTAGTCGTATATCTATACGTCCGTAATCTCGGCCGCCTAGTGCTCTGAATGCATCGAGAGCTAGCTGACATACCGCTGACCGGAGCGCTCCATCGCCAACCGAGCGAACAGATTCTGTATTCGATGTTTTCACTACGCTGCTAAGCATGCGATCACCTCGTTCGTTTGCCTGGGCTATGAGCTCAATCGGCATAGCCTGTAGCTCACCCGTCTTTTCACTCATAAGTACCGCCACGCTAAACTCACGACCAGTTAAATACTCCTCAACGAGTGAATCTGTACCATGATTTGCGGCAATCGATGCGACTTTTGTGTAAAATTCCGTATACGTATGTGCGACTGAATGCTCGTCAACGCCTGTACCACCACCCATTCTAGGCGGTTTTATAAAGACCGGATACGCGAAGGGCATCTGTGCTGAACTCGGCAATGAGTCTGGGTTTGTAATAAAAAAACGAGAGGTATTCAAGCCAGATCTTTGAATCTGCCGTTTGGCGAGTGACTTATCGAGGTCGAGCTGAACAGCCTTGGTCGGGGAGCCGGTGTACCGAATTGATTGGTCATCGAGGTACTTAGCAACCCAAAGTTTGTTCGGGTCATTTTTGCCTAAATGAGCATGCTCGGGCACGTATTTTACACCCAAAAATACCAAATCGGGTTGCAGGTCCTTCAACTCGGCAAGTTCAGCATGGCTATTAATATGACTAATATGCACAGATTGATAGTGCTTGATGAGCGCCGTATGAATAGCACCAGCAGAAGCACGGCTCAACGAACTGAGCCCAATGTCTGACCGAACTATTTCAATGTGTTTTTGTATTTTTGCCATATACCTACCTCCGATAGACACGGTGAACAGACCGTTTTGGTTACTCTAAGCCCTCATTTGACCAATCCTCGCTCCCCGCTATATATACGGCCGCCAAGACATGAACCCTCACATCTTCGCCATAACAAGGATAGAATTGGTCTTTAAGCGCTTAGCATTGGGTGAGATGCGAACTACGTTCTGCGCGACACGATCTAGTAAGACTTACGGAAGCCACCACCATTACCACCGCCTGAACGTCGGTCTTCTTGTGGGCGAGCTTCGTTCACCATAAGTGCACGACCGCTGAGTTCTTTGCCATTCAATTCCTTGATGGCATTCTGTGCTGCTGCGTCATCTTCCATTTCAACAAAGCCGAAGCCTTTTGACTGGCCGGTGTCGCGGTCTTTGATAACTGCGACGCTGGTGATTTTTCCTAAAGGAGCAAAAAATGCTTCTAGTTCTTGCTCGGTGACGCTATACGCGAGTCCACCAACATAAAGTTTCTTAGCCATACTAATTTGTACCCTTCTGTTAACCTAATATCGCTCGCAGATTGTAAAAGTCAAACCGAGAGTGATAGTAAGTTTTTTGGGACGAATTATAACGACGGAGAGGTTTTAGTAACCACTTGCTTGTGCTAAGTGTAGCACACTGAGCCGCGTTATCCTATTATAAGAATAACTTTTCGATATTTATGCAAATGCGGAATAACCCTGTGCAATAACCCACCTTGTCCGCTATAATGGTACCTTCATGAATACTATTATTATTTTCTGCGCCCAATATTTGTTTTTGTTTGTCATTCTGGGCGTAGCCATAGCCTGGCTCCGTACTGCTCGGCAAACAAAGCTTCGATTTGCGGTGGCGGCCATCGCTGCCGGCCTCCTTGCCCTAGCCATGTCTCGGGTTGCGGCAAAGTTATACTTTGATCCTCGTCCTTTTGTTACCGAGCACGTCAAACCGCTCATAGCCCATGCGGCCGATAATGGCTTCCCCTCAGACCACGCTCTTTTGACCATGACGCTCACCGCTATCACGTATTTCTTTAGCCGAAAAACAGCTGCCGTCCTACTTCTATTCACCGTATTCGTCGGTCTTGCACGTATTGCTGCCAAGATTCATTCGCCACTTGATATCGCTGCAGGCTGGCTCATTGGTGTCATTGGTGCAGTTGTCGGCTATTACCTCGTGCGCTGGGCGTTTGACAGATATCAAAAGTCTGCCCGGTAGTCCCTCGCGCATCGCATAACCGTTGAACAGCAAATTATAAGAGCTTGTTTTCGAGCCACTCGCCAATGTTACGATGGAGCAGCAAACTGACTACACCGAGCAGAACGATAGCGCCGGCAGCATACAGACCGTAGTGAGAGACAGCATGCGCGGCGGCAGCCCCCGCAAAGTATGCGAGCAGCCCCATCAATGTTGCCCAGGCAATACCACCGAGCGCATTGAAGAGTAAGAACTTACCCCATGGCATTTTCGCTAGCCCCGCCACCCACGCTGCCGTATAGCGCAATACGGTAATAAACCGTCCAAAGAATACGGTCTTACCACCGTGGCGGGCCATGAGCCTCTCTGCCTTGGGTAGCACCGTGTCACTGTAGCGCTGGAGCCATACCCAACGAGTAAAAAGGCGGCGACCGCCAACCCGCCCAATCAACCAATAGCCAAGGTTGTCGCCGATAATAGCAGCGGCAGCAGCAACAGCGATGACGACGGCAATATGATAATGCCCCTGACTCGCCAGCACCGCGTATGCTACCAGTGCAGTCTCGCCAGGAAGTGGCACGCCAAAAGACTCAATCATGACAACGAGGAATAATATAGGTAAACCGTAGGCAATGATAAACGCAACCATACCTTCAGTCTAGCACTTCCCGCCTGGGAACACAGCTTAAAGCAGCAGCTGCGCCATCCATAGCATGTCGCTATAGTCTGCAGTAACTTATATAAGGACTTATATAAGTTACGCAAAATAACAGGTATAAAAACCGTAGGACCGTGGCCCCTACCCTATAGAATGGCGGCCCCCAAGCTAGCTAATAAAACGACGGCTTATCGAAATTAGTATTTGGCTCACCTACCCCCAGACTCTGGCCGATATATTGGCCTGTGGTATCGTTGAGAATATCAATTACAAGCTGTGCAATTGCCTGTCTCGTAATTTGAGCTCCCTCAAATGGCTCACCTTTTTTGGTAAGTTTGTAGCGGGTATTACCGGGTTGATCGTAAAACCATGATAGGCGAAGCAACGTATAGTCTAGCCCTGATTCCTCGAATAGTCTTGCAGCCTCAGTTCGTTCTGCAATGCTCACGTCTCCAATCATGTGGCGGTTCCATTCACCGAATTGGCCAGGAACTTCACCGTATATACCGAGGATTGAGTTGACGATGACGCGCTTTACTCCAGCCCGCTTCATGGAATCTATGATGGGTTTTGCAAGCTCCGATTTAACTACTGGGTCCACATACACACCGTCCATGCCACGCATTGCCTCAGTCAACGCTGCAATATCAGTAATATCACCATCTATACGCGTTTCCCGTGACGTATCTATCAAGGGTATTCGTTGCTGAGCATTACGTGCAAACAAATATAAATCTGCATCCGTTTGCGCGAGAAGCATCGGTATCAAGTACCGTGGAATCTGCCCCGCCGCTCCAAGTATAAGAATATTCATATCTGACCACCTTTCTATGCCCTATGCGCTAAATTCTTCGTTTGTGACGTGATTGCGCCACAACGTTTCAGGCTCATCACTATCCGGGGCTTCCCAGACGACGGTATGTACCATGAAACTATCCGGTGAAGCTCCGTGCCAATGCTCCACACCCGGCTCAGTGTAGATAGTATCGCCAGGTTTAAGAATTTGTTTGTGGCCGCCACGCTCTTGAACGTAAGCTATTCCCTCGGTAACATGTATGTACTGACCCACGGCATGCGAGTGCCACGCCGTGCGTGCACCAGGCGCAAAATGCACGGAGGCCATACGAACCCGTGATGGCTTCTCGCCTACAAATATAATCGTAGGGTGAACATCCCCCGTGAACCAATCAGCTGGCCCCTTTGAAGTTTGTGGGCTAATATGTTGCATACTACTCTCCTATTCTTCTGGGATGACCACGTCGTAATATGATGCCGGTGGCTTATCGGGATTAGGACCGCCACGAACACCCGTGTCCAGGCTATCAATACGAGTTAATTCTTCTGTTGAAAGCTCAAAATCAAACACCTCAAAGTTTTCAGCAATTCGCTTCGGATGGATAGATTTTGGTATCACCGAACGCCCTTCCTGCAAGTGCCAGCGTAACATTATTTGTGCCGGTGTCTTCTGGTGAACTTTCGAAAGATCAATAATAACGGGATCTTCCATGACGTTCTTAAGCTTAGTGTCATACCCAGCATAAAACGTAATGCCGCCAATGGGAGACCAGGCTTGGGTTATAATGCCCTGCTCTTCATTGGCTGCCTGAACATTGGGCTGCGAAAAGTACGGATGAAGTTCAATCTGATTGACTGCGGGTATAATATTTGTTTTCGCACGTAATGCATCCAAGTGATGACGCATAAAGTTACTCACCCCTATTGCCCGAATTTACCGTCACTCAGCAGTTTTTCGAGCGCCCTGTATGCTTCGACGGTCGTATCAAAGCGATTTGTCCCTGGCTGGTGCAAAATAAGCAAATCGAGGTAGTCGACGCCAAGCTTCTTAACGGCTTTTTCGTAGGCGTGCAGCGTTTTGTCGTAGCCGTAGTCGCTTACCCAAACCTTGGTTTCAATAAAGATTTCGGAGCGGCCCACCTCAGAAAGACGAATTCCTTCGCCAACTTGCCGTTCGTTGCCATAGGCCGCGGCCGTATCAATATGCCGGTAGCCAACTTTCAATGCTGCCTCTACCGAAGCTGCAGTCTCCTCGGGTGATGATTGAAAAACACCAAGCCCGATTGACGGCATGATAACACCGTTGTTAAGTGTAATGTTCTTACTCCCTGCTTCCATATATTCCCCTTTGGATTACGGCCTCACTATGACTTTAACTTCAGTACGCTCATCCATATTCTTATATCCTTCCGCGATGTTATCGAGAGATACTTCTTTGGTGAAAATATCTGACACATCGAGTTTGCCGCTCAACACATCTGGAAGAAGCTGCGGAATATAATGCAGCGCCGATGCACCGCTACCCTTAATACCAACGTTGTTATTGAAAAGCTTGGCGACGGGGATATCGGCCACACCATGCGGTACACCAACAAAGCCAATATTGCCGCCAATCCGTACCGCACCATTCGCAATTTGCCATGCGCCGTCCGTGCCCACACACTCAAGCGCCGCATCGACACCAAGATCTTCGGTTGCATCTTTGATTTGCTTGATGGCATCTTCTCCACGCGCAGCAATAATATCCGTGGCGCCAAACTTTTTGCCTAATGCAGCACGATCTTCGTGGGTACTAACCAAGAAAATACGAGATGCACCAAGACGCTTGCTTGCGGCAACCGCACACAGGCCAACTGCACCGTCACCAATCACCGCTACAACCGAACCTGCTGTGACATGGGCATCCAAAGCCGCGTGATGTCCTGTCGAGAGCACATCAGTCAGCGGCAATAATGCACGCATCATATGCTCATCAAGCTTATCGGCGTCGGGGACGACTACCACAGTATGGTCCGCGAATGGCATACGAACTTTTTCACCTTGCCCTGCATCATACCCATTCGTACCCCAGAACATACCATGACGACAAAAACGCGTCTCGCCCACTGTGCATTCAGGGCAAACACCGTCTGAAATCACGAATGGCGCAATCACAAAGTCACCGACTTTCAAATTTTTTACATCACTTCCAACTTTCTCAACTACGCCCATAAACTCATGGCCAATCCTCGAGCCTTCGGGCAGCGGTGATTGCCCACGATAAAACCACAGATCTGACCCGCATATACAGCTATACGTTACCCGAACGATTGCTTCGTCGGGATTTTGTATTACTGGATCGGGAACTTCCCTGATCTGAATGTTACCTTTTCCTTGGAATGTTGCTGCTTTCATAGTACTTACCCCTTTATTATAAATTATTGTCATGCTTGGCTTTTGGCTTAGCTTTAGCGTTCTGGTGCTTTAGGGCGCGGTAGCTTGAGTTCACGCGCAAGTGTATCAGCGCGAGTTTTCATGGCTTCCACTCGAGTGCTATCACCCTGTTCCACTGCCTTCCAGTACGCAATTTTGGTGTCTACATATTTTTGTCTGATTTTCAGAAAGTGGGCTTCAACCGCCAAGCGGTCCTTCTGCACTTCGAGCAGATTAACCTGTTCTCGCGCTGCTTCAGCACCACGAGTACGATTTTGTAGATATGCCCGCATATCCTCTATAGACAAGCCAGTTGCCTGCAGACAGGCAATCGCAACTGCTAAATTCACGTCCTCTTCGCCATATACACGATGCTTACTGTTTGTGTCACGCATAATGGGGTCTATGAGACCGATTGTTTCATAGTACCGTAAGGTACTCTCCGGCAGACCACTCAAGTTAGCAGTCTGCATGATAGTATATGTACGATTAGGTGTTGTGCGGCTTGTCATACTACCCAGTCTATGAACTTAAAGTACTTTAAGTCAACACATTTTTCTCTATGTGTATGGGCGTACGCTGATGGCTATCCAAGATTCCTTTCGGAATTGAAGCGTGGTTAACGAAGCATAAGACCGAAGTACGTCTTATGCAGAGAGATTTATTACGCTATCTTTTACTGTGAGACATCGAACGTTGCCTGGCTGCCCAAGAACTCCCAGTGCCATGGCTCCTCTGGACCATCCTTCGGGTTACCATCATGTGCCCAGGTTGGGTGTACCCAGCCATATTTGTAGGCGTTTGCCCGCATCCAGGCAGATTGTTCGGAATTGGCATTATTAACATTAGATGCAATATCGATGGCGAGTCCCCAGCCATGGTTAGATGTGCCTGGCTTGGCAGCCAAGCTAGATTCCGAGTGCGCTAGAGACTCTTGCTCAGCTAAAGTACGGTAGCTATACGTTAGACGGATGTCGTAGCCAAAGTGAGCCTTAAAGGCTGCCGCAAGTGCCACGTAACCCTTCATCGCTTCGGGGTTAAGCTGCACGGTGTAGGGCGCACCGTCTTTGGTGAGACCTGGCTGCGAAGCTAGTTCGCTCGGTTTTAGTTTGCCGCTTACACCTCCGTATTCAGCCTGAAGATTGGTAGCAATTTGTGAACCATCAGCTAGTGTTGATCTAATATCGCCACTCTTTAGGGCCTGCGCAGCTTCATCGGCAGCCTTTTGGGCTGCGACATCAGCAGCGGTCTTCTGAGCTGCAGCAAAACGCTGGTCATAGGTGCTACTAATTTTCACAAGCCCGTCAAATAATACCCATGCACCTGGTGCCTGGTTGGCTTTACCTAGCTTCCCCCCATCAGTAAGAATTTGACCCCAATTTGGGTTTATAGCACTGTTACGTTTATCGTCAGCGAGGTTCATCACGTAGGGAGAACCCTCGTATGGCTGCGTGTTGGGGTTAAAGCCGAGAGATGCGGCTTGATTCACGTATGCATTCGCCCGACCGTTATACGAGAAGAATGTGTCTTTAATTTTGTCTGGGTTATCTATAGAGAGCGGGCCACTTACGACACCACGTTTTGCATAGTCATCAGCAATTGCATGAGCCGCTAATATCGTTTGTTGCAAAAACTCATCATGCGAAATGCTATCACTGGGCGCAAACTGTGTACCAAGGCTATACATTTGATATACACCTTGACCATTCTTCGGATTATACAGATGGAGGCCCGTCTCGCGAGCATGGAGTACGGCCATGAACTCCCAAGGCACCCCGGTCTCCTTCTCGGCCTCAAGATATACATCAAGATTAGCTTGAATCAACTGCAGCTGCTCTGGAGTCCACTTCGTCTCGCCGGCTCGCGAAGCATCAATAACAATACCTGTGTCACCTACGCCTTTTTCGACACTTATGCCCGCGGCAGCCTCAGCGGCAGCCTTGTCTGCGGCGGCCTTTGCGGCAGCATCGGCAGCTGCTTTTGCTGCAGCATCTGCGGCGGCCTTAGCGGCAGCGGCTTCATCATCTTTAATTTTTTGGATCTCCGCATTCTGTTCGGCGTCGGTCTTGGTTGCTAACGAGGCATAGCCTGCTAACTGCGCGATGGTATTTTGGTCGGCTTCACTTATGCCAGCAAATTTGCCAGCAGCATCACTCGATAGGTTCTGCTTGGCTGCAGCGACTTCTTGAGCAAGCAGCTTATCGTGGTACGGTTCGCCCGTCGTTGCGAATGCTGCAATCGCCGTTTGAGCGTCTTTAGCCACCGTCCGACTAGTATCAAGAATGGTTGGGTCATTCACTGCAGCATCAAGATACGCGAGCGCCGTTATGGCATTGTTCGTATATGTGCTGTCTCCGTGGTTAGCGGCCAATATTTTCGCTTGAGTATCTGATACATAGGTATCGACCATTGTAGCCAGTTGCGCATTTGGCGCAGCTTGATGATTACCAGCGCTGCCGTAGGTTGCGCGAATAACGTATACGGCCTTAGTCGCATCATGACCTTGAATCACACGAGCAATTGTAGCAGCTGGAGTTTCGCCGTCTTTTGGTGTCACGCTTGTATCTGGTGTTTGGGCCTGAATAACAGGAGGAGTGTCAGAGATAGCAGGCGTGTTTGGTCCACTTGTAGCGCCTGGAGTAGCAGGCGTATTTGGACTATCTGGCAGTACCGGTGCAGTGGTAGAGGGAGCAACAGGGACAACCTCAGGAGCAGCGGGTGTCGCTGGGCTTGCTTGCGCTGGAATGGTCGGAGCAACTTTCGGCTGTGTATCGGCGTTCGTGTTGCCTTCTGAGGTTATAGGACTCACGCTCACCATCGGCATTTCTGCAGGTTTCTGAGTAGTCTGCGCCGGGATAGGAGGGGCATCCTTCAACTCAATGGTCATTGGCGCTGAAACGGCAACCTTAACAGTTGGCGGAGTAGGTGTTTGATTTGAACCTGCTTGAGCTTTAATGGTTGCTCCAGTAGGTACCGTAACAGGGGTCGCTTCTACCGCCACCTCCACAGAAGGTAGAGTTTGCTTCTCGGGAATAATTGTTGCCGAGATGGATACCTTCGGCTGTTCCGATCCAGTCGAAGAGCCACCCTGCGCTTGAGCAGCCGCCGGTGAGGCAGCGAGCGTAAGAGAAATAGCACCGGCCAAACCAGCCGCCGTCATTGCACGCTTTGATGATAAAAATCTTACATTCCCCGGCTTATTGTCTGCTTTTGCAAAAAAGGCGCTGACTTTTGCTGAGTCACCCGTAACATGCAGAAGATAGCCCTTCATCGCAGCACGCTCTTGTGGGTTTTTTGTAACCGTATAGTCTTTCTGTAGTCTCTGAAGCTTATCGTAGACAGTGACAATTTCGGGACTTTTCTCGCCACCGATACCTACGTTAATCGAAGCTTTGACGATGGCAGACTTGATAGATTCAGGGACAGTCGGATCTGCCAGTGTTTTCAGTGCCTCACGGTACAGAGTGCTGTCTAGTTCCTTTACAAATACCCTTCGGCCAGGGATAGAGCGCATAGAGATAAGTGCTGTTTCGTATCGAGTCCTTGCAGCTTCATGGTCCGGTGCCTGGGCAAAGAGAAGCATTTCGGTCTCTATTTTTTGGGCAATCGCTGTTTCGTGCGCATCATACGGGAGGCGCTCTCCCACTTGTAAATCTGTGAAGCGAGCTCGGATCGAGGCAAACATATCAGACTCAAATGGCTCGTCATAAAGGGGCTGATCGATTGTCTCTATCCTTGCTGTTTCGCTATTTACCATCCCTAACCCTCCGTTTAGTTATTTATGAGCTATGTCGACCATTCGGACCAGTGGTAATCGTTCTCGCGGTAGCAACTGCCGCTAGACGATGGGCTAGTCCGCCGAGTAGTTCCTTTTCTGTTAGTGTTTCAACAGCGCTCCTGACTTCTTCTTGCATCGAATCTACCCAAGAATCAACTGCCGTTTGTCTTTCCTCCGAATTGGGCAAGCCGAGCAGCGTCGCAATGTCAGGTATATTCTTCATGTCTACATCGCCGCCAAATTTATCATTATACTCATACACGGCATGGAACCGTGGCAAGCTACGATCGGGTAACGTGATTGGCCCGTTCCCATTCATAAGCTCCTCGACAGATAAAGTGAATTTCTTTGGGCTAGTTACTTTTTCTAGCTCTTCCGTTCTTTTAAGAAAATCGGCAACAATACTTGAGACATGCACAAGCTCAGACACATCCTTATCTACAATACTGCCCCATTCTTTCAACACGTCTCGCAGTGCTTCTTGCCTTTGGAGTAATCTTTGGCGATGCTCTTCAAGCACCATTTTCGCTTCTTGAATCCGATCGGCAATTGCATCGTGGTCATCAATTGTTGTTCGTTTATCATCTATTTTAGCTTCCAGCAATGCAATGCTTGCTTCACATTGATCAATTCCTTTTCTGAGGGTACTTTCTCTACTATCAATTCGCGCGACACGACCAAGCGCCTTAGCCTGACTATCCGTTAGTTGGCCATGTTCATTGAAAATTCTATTGATTGTAGCCTCATCTGGCTCATCTATTTGCGCATCTTTATCAAGTTGAACCTGAGCTTTGCTTGTTATTGATGAAGCCTCAACCAGAATACGATTTGACTCAGCGCGCAGAGACGCTTGAGATTCGCGGAGAGATTCTTTTTCTCGCACCATTTGATCGCGTTCATCGCTTAGCTGACCCCACACCTCGAGCTGCGTGGCTCTGTCCAGCGCATTACGCTGCTGTGCACCGAGCAGCTCCTGATATCGCTCATCGACAATTTCAAGGACGCGTATGATATCATCACTGTGCTGTTCCATGCTCTCGAGTGATAGCCTACCCGATTCGTCTGTCGTGCGTATGGCATCCCGATGCGCTGTCGTTTCCTTATGACGAGCAGCTGCATGGCGCTCAATTCCCCGTACATCCGCTGCGTGCACTTCTTCGGCCGCCTGGTAGGCTGCTTGTGCAGCCTTAATGGCTTTGTCACGAACTTCCTCGGCTTTCAGTAGCTCTGCATCACTCGTGTCTTTCGCCTGCTGTTCCTTCGCAGCCTCGGCTTGATCTGCCGCTTTGCAGGCATCGATACGCCGTTGGGTTGTGGTGGCTAGAACCTGTTTGCTCGCGGTAAGCGTTTGAATAAGCACCCGGTGTTCGCCGATAACCCGCTCGCTGGTCGGCGGGATACCCATTCTATCTTCAAAGGGTATACTTTCGTCTATCGGCAGCATGCCTGATTCAACCCCAATCTGTCGGCTATTTTCCATGTTGTCGCCTTCATCGATAGGCGCTAGGCTTAACTCAATACTCATGAGTTTCCTCCATTGGTTGTCGTTGGGGTCGGCGTAGGGGATGCCGTAGCAATAGTGGGCAGTCCCAGTTTAACTTGTATCTCCGTAGGGACAAATCCCGGACTGTTCGGATCATCTGGCGCTAAATTAGCAGCTTTTTCATTCCCTACCGTGTGGCCAACAGTGGGCGCCGGCATAGAACCATTGAAGACTAGGTTATCGTTCCCGAGTAGCTTCTCAAGTGCTTGTTTCTCGACATCATAAATAGTTTTATTGCCCATCAAGATATTAAAACTACTTTTCGGATCAGCGCTCGAAAATCCATTGCCGATTGAGTCAGACATTAAGTTCAGCTCTCCCCGCACCTGATTTTCAAACGCAGCACCAGGTGCATATGTTGCAATATCATTTACTGCCTTTAGAGAAGCATCAGTATAGGCAGCTGGATTTGAACTTATAAAAGCTTGGGACGGTACCGTGACATTTTCACCGGTTTTTAGGCTTGTCATATATGCTTGATCCTGCACGACAATACTTGCATCAACCGGCGTGAGGGTAATAGCGAGATTTTGAGCATTAATCATCGAGCCAGTCGCGGCTGCATCTTTATTGTTTGCTTGGCATATGTTCATGTAGTACTGATAGCTGTCAGCCGTCATTTCCGGATAACCACTGTCCGTTTTAAGATTTGGTTTTTTCATGGCAGTCGCAACCTGATCCATATATTTGTCTGGTATAATTTGCCTATTGTCGGCAGACATAAGTAGCCACTTAAGGGGGAGTCGTCCACTGATAGTAATATCAGCAACTGCGTGTTCGGGGCCACTACAGTTCTGGGCATTCAATCCCTCTGCGCCGAGTGCGGTAACTTGGCCTGGAATATGTGCGGTATCTCTATTTGCGAGAGCGGACGTAACGTGACTAATATTCCCCGGCAACTTAATCGCACCCGTAGTCGCACCAGCCGTGAGCCCTGCAGCTGCTATAACGGCCGCTATAGCAAGCGCCCCTACTTTTCGGCTCCTTCGAGATCGTTCTTTGGTTGCGGGGACACTGCCCGATTCTATATCCTCGGGAGATTTAATGGGGCGCTGAATCGGTGCAACGGCAACGTTCGGGCTAGGGATAGGCACAGCCTGCGGTGATTGAGCAGCCCGAGCCGCCCGCGCTAATCGATCTCTTTCATAGGCAGCTTCAACAGAAGCCATAGATGCCGATCTGAATACAGGTGTCGTAACCGGTACCGATCCCTCAGTGTTGCCTGAAAGAAATTGAGCAAGCCTTTCTTTGTAGACTTCCACCGGTACGATAATTGGCTCATTACCGTTTCCCTCACCCATAACTATGCTTCCTCAGCCCTTCGGCGTTTTCTCAGAGTTTCGACAATTTTTTGCAACTCCCTCCCACCGACACCTTCAATCTCTATGATTGATATCTTTGCCCCTTTGCTACTATCAGGCGATTGCTTTGGAGGCATCTGTGTATCAAGTCCCAAGATTGCTGCTAATTCTGGGGTAAGCTCAACACTGCCATCCGGTCTGTGCGTTGCACCATATGCATCATGGTGAGTTCCACTTGTGGCAGGTTCTTGGTAATCAAACTTCGAGACAGAAGTCATACTGGGCGTTGGTTTACTCCAGGTCGGAACATCCCATATACTCATTCTTTCAGGTGGCGCTGCTGGTGTATAGCTAACAGGGTTTACCGCAGATTGTTCCTGCCGTCTCAAGAATAACTCCTCTTCGGGACTGGCGAGCCTGTAGCCAGCAGGTATTTCGGGTTGCGGTATACTATTTGGTGTCGTCATACTTTTCTCCTAGCCTTCATTAACCCCATGGGTTTAGGGCCTTTGCATAATCTTCTATTACTCGCATGGGTGATCGTTGGTCATCGATAACCTTCCCAACGAATGGTATTTGTATCTCACTCGCAAGCTTTGTCACACCGTAATATGTTCCGAATGAAGCTACAAGAGATATGGTCGCCGCAGCACCAAGCTTCAAAGCAATTCGCTTCGGCGAAAATCCCGCATTAAATCTTGGTTTATTTGGGCGAGTAACATCTTCATTACCGTCACGCTGCAGAGGCACAGCAGCTATGGTTGAGGCCCCCGTTGGTACCGTGATAACACGATGAGCGGGCGCAATAACTGGTTGGTTCGATTGCCCATCAGTTGACACAAGCTTCATATCGTCTCTTATAAAATAGGTGCCGTCTGAGCTCACGAGAACTGTTGGACGATTTGGATCCGGTATAGTTATTATTTCCTGCCCTGATACAGGGAATAAATCGTCGAGTCGAATCTCCTCGCTATCATTCTTGCGCATTACGGGTTCACACTTTCCGTTGGCGTCGGTGTTGCAGTGTTTCCTTGGGCGTCCACCCACTGCGGTGTACCGACTTGCTCACACGTTCCAGCGGTAGGGGCTGTCACCGTCACATTAGCTTTATCCGCATAGCTATCTAGGAATTTTTTATGCGGCTCACGGGGAAATGTTTGAGTTGGTATGCTTGGCTGCGTGGGAGATTCATTACCAAAATAGACGTCTGCAGTAACGTGTAAATCTGGCCTTGCCAGAGAAATACCATGCACCATATCACTGGCCACGGCCGCTCGAGCAAGGGTTTCAACGGTAGGATTTGCCCAAGCAATTGGGGCACATTCCTCAACAGCCAAATCCTGTGAATTGTCTGTGATGATTGTATCTAGATTGTTATAAACCGCATCTCTTGTATTTCTGTTGAACGCATCATTAACATCGTTAAGCCCAGTCGTGACTGTGATAAAGTTTTCGCTAACTACTTTCGTGCAGTACGTCAGCTTACTCGCAGGGACTTGTACGGTTAGTACAGCCTGTTTGGTTTTTTCATTGGTGCTAAGTTCGGCCGGAAGCTTGCCGCCCGCCAGGCATAGATTTACATCTACATTGACTCCACGTGGGGTCGTCTGACCATTAATAGCCTCATCTGGTTGGATTGCTCGGCCATACGCGCCCCAAGTTATTGTTTTGCTTCCAACCTTTGTCTGTGAGCTTTGGTGAGCTGACCCATCAGTAACATGTGCTTCGAAACCGCTCAGTTGTCGTTGCCCAACATCTAACATGTAATGGCTTATTGTCGCATGGCCTTGATCGCTTGATACGGTAGACGCACTATGCGGCATATTACTCGTGGCAAGATTATGTGCTCCAGCCACTCCTTCTGTCACACCGAGAACAACTCCACCAACTAAGATACAGATGGTTCCTGTACGAACAATTCTATTCTCTGCAGATCTTGCTATATGATGCATTACTCCCATATCTCACTACCTTTCGAAACATAAAGGCTCACTCGTGCCTATTGTTGATGCATTGGTATGGATGGATGAGAGAGGCTTCGGGCACGTGCAGGTGCCAAAGGCCACCCACAACGTATTCCCAAAACTAACGTAATTGTTTTTATACGCTTGGTTTTGTTTTATGTCAACTAAACTTTATGACTAGTTCCTGCAGTATCTTTGCATAATTGAGAATGGTAAGGAGTTAAATGATTGATTATTGAATCATATATAGTATAAATTTTATTTTGGTTCGCTACGCTCTGTTAAAGCTCAATAATCTCTATTATTAGAACATGCTTGTTTGATAACAATTAAGTAAAAATGTTGGCTCGAGGTGGGTCTCTTGGGGGGGGTGGCGCAGTCGCGCTAGCGAAGGCCACCCCCCCCATGCGAGATCACTCACCGCTCATCATCCCGCCAAGCGTGCCCAGTCCTCCTCCTTCGCCATGTGAAGC
>DAIDKK010000022.1 GCA_027450065.1 Candidatus Saccharimonadota bacterium
CTGCGATGGATGAGCTAAGCCGCCTCGATGAAGCTCTGCTCGAAACAGGTACTGTCGCCGCAACTCACAAGGGTTTTCCAAATGCCGCCGCCGAACGGGGGCAGACACCCCTCAGCCTCGACCGACTACTCATCGCTCATCCCGTCAGCACCTACTTCTTTCGTATACGAGGTCATAGCTGGCACCGACTCGGTGTATTCGACGGTGACACCGCTATCATCGACCGTTCTCTGGCACCGCACGAAGGCTCTATCATTATTAACTGGGACGAAACCGGCACTCTGCACCTTAGCCAATGGGCACCCGGCACCCAACAAATCTGGGGTGTCGTCACCACCATCATTCACCAGCTCTAGAAGATAGAATATGGAAGCTGGAATACAGGATAAAAAGCAAACACCTAATAGGCTCGGTGTGTAGTAAACTCTTTACTTCGAAGCGGAAAGGGGTCTGGTCGCTGAAATGCCGGGGATATGGTCGAAACTGATTGGGTAGTGTATTGGTATTGCCTGGCGTGACGAGGATGTTTGAGCGAACGACAGTGAGCGAGTTCCTATAGGAGCCTAGGCAAGAACAAAGCAGTACTCAGTCAGCCGGTTTCGCCGTTCTCCCCGGTGCACTTTGCTTCTTTCTTGCAAGAGAAAGAAGGCGGTCCGGCCTTCGGCCGAGCCGCAACAAGAAAACCCTTCGGCAAGCTCAGGATAACAGGAAAATAGAATATGTACGCACTTATAGACTCAAACAACTTCTTCGTCAGCTGCGAACGCCTCTTCCGCCCCGACCTTGCGAACAGGCCTGTCGTTGTCTTGAGTAGTAACGACGGCTGTGTTGTCTCGCGCAGCAATGAGGCCAAGGCACTCGGTATACCGATGGGCGCGCCGCGTTTCAAATTTCGTGACACCTTCCAGCGGGAAGGGGTTGTTGCCTTTAGCGCCAACTTTGAGCTGTATGGTGACATCAGCGAGCGTATCAGTAGCCTCATTGCCAGTATCACGCCGCATATAGAGTTATATAGCGTTGATGAGTCTTTCCTGGATTTGCACGAGCTTAGCCTGACAGATTACACCACATGGGGCAGGGCAGTTTGCCGGACAATCCTGCAGCAAGTGGGCATACCGGTGAGCGTTGGTATTGCACCCACCAAAACGTTGTGTAAGCTCGCCACTCATTGGGCAAAAAAACACCCCAAAACAGGCGGGGCTTTTTATCTTGAGCCTGAGCCCGGAGGAACCCGTGCGCAGCGCGGACACGAGCAGATAGCGAGCGGGGGAGTGGAGGCTACTCTCGAGCGAAGCAAGGAGAGTATCTCAAGAAGGACAAGCCCATCTTCAGAAAAGAATGCTTTTCGAGAAATCCTTGCACTCACCCCAGTGGCCGAAATCTGGGGCATTGGCTGGCACTTGGCTCCTAAATTACGAGCCGAGGGGATTCTGACGGCTGCCGATGTCGCCCAGATGCGCCCACAGCGCGCGCAGCAGCTGATGGGCATTCACGGGCGCCACATTGTCTACGAGCTCAATGGTACAAGCTGCTTGCCCTTACAGCAACACACCAAGCCGCAGCATATAGTGAGCCGTGGCCGACAGTTCGGGGCCGATACCAGCGAGTTTGCCACCATAGAAGCGGCCGTAACGACACTCGCCGCGCAAGCAGCCACCGAACTCCGGCACGAACAGCAGCTCACCACTCACGCGGCAGTAATACTCCGCACAAACTATCACAAACCAGGCTATACAAAGCTAGTTAGAAGCGCTCGATTTTATACCCCCACGGCTGATACTGGCCTCATCTGTAGTCAACTCATACGCAGCCTGGCGGGCGCACTCAACCCTCGCCAGCAATACCATAAGGCCGAGGTGGTACTCTACGATTTGGTACCCGCCGACTCCCTGCAAACCGACCTATTTGGAGCGGTCAACCTACCGACCGACGAGCGCAGCCGCTTGCGCATGCAAGCGCTTGACGCCATCACCGCCAAACATGGCCACAGCGCTCTCCGCTACGCTGCCGAGGCGCTCAGCAGCCAGTGGCGACCCCGCAGCAACCTACTGAGCCCCCGCTACACGAGTAGTTGGGATGAACTACCTCGCGCAGAGCTTCGTCCTAGTGTGGCTGCAAGCGCGCCGTAGCTTGCTCAACTAACGCCGCTATCTCCTCTGGGTTACCACATCGTTTTTCAATATATTTGCCGAGCACCGCGAACATGCCAATCGAAAGATGCAGCCCTTGCCGTGTAGCCGCATCAGACAGCCTCTCATACCCCACCAGTTCTTCGGACGTGTAAGAGAGGAGCACCTTTCGCCCCATAATGCTCCGATCAGAATGATGGGAAAGAAATGCACGAAAGGTGGAAGACAAACAAAAGCGTAATTCGTACGGAGCGGTGTCGTAGTCCGCCACGGCAGACCGCACTTCATCGCCAATACTGGCTTCATCCAGCAGTGCCAGAGCAGTCAATAGATTTTCCTGCTGAGGTTCCATAGAGAACGAACGAATATGGACCGCTTCGGTGGGTCGGTGGGTGCCAGATTCCGGTTGTGTCATAGAGTTCCTTATTTAGGGTAGTGTGTACCGAGCAGCATAGTTGCTAAAAACATGCAAAACTACGGTAACTGGCTGATTATTTTTGACACCATTCGAAATTACATTGCCATGATATAATCTGTTGTATGGCAGATTTATTTGATTTTGCAGAAATTGGTCTATCTCATCGTGACAAAAAAGTCTACGAGACACTAGTGGCACATCCAGGCAGTAGCTTACGGAGTATCGCCGCCGCTACCGAGATAAATCGCGGCAGCGTCTATGAATCTATCAAACAGCTGGTCGATGTTGGACTAGTCGGCTCCATTGAGGTCGGCAAACAGCGGCGCTACAGTGCCAGTGAACCGCATACCATCCTTGAGTTATTACATGAGCGGCAAGCCCAAGCTGCCCTGGCAGAACGTACGGCGCTCGCCTATATCGCAACGTTGCCCAGTCCAACGGCCGTCGGTGACGTGGTGCCATTTGCTACCTATTATGAGGACCTAGACGGCGTCGCAGCTATTCTCCGTGACGTTATCGTTACCTGTAAACAGCAGCCGGGGCATGCCTACCGCGTCATCTCGACAAAACGCGTTCGCGATCACATGTACCAGAACTTTCGGAATTTTACGCAGCGTCGTATCGCCGAGGGTATTACGGTACGCGCCCTAGCGGTCGGGAGCGGTGGTGCCCAAGACGATTTGAGCGAAAGAAAATGGCTGAGTGCCAAAAGAGGTGAAGCGCCCAATTGCTACACCCTCATTTACGGTGGCAAAACTGCGTTTATTACCATGAGTGACACGAACGTGTTGTCCGGCATTGTGATTGATAATCCCGGCGTTGCTCACCTCCAAAAGGAACTCTTTGATCACCTATGGCAGACTACGTAAGCCAGCTTGTGGCAGCGTACCCGCTCGTTTCAGAGCAGGTATCGAAGCAACAGATAGAGGTTATCCTGCGTGAACTCACGAAGGTGATTGGACAGGAGATACCAGGCGCGATCGTTGAATTTGGATGTTACATTGGCACCACGAGTTTATTTATCCGGCGACTACTCAATGAGCTCGACCCGGACCGGGCCTTTCACGTCTATGATTCGTTCGTTGGCCTACCACCCAAATCACCGCAAGATGCTTCGAGGGCAGGGGAGCAATTTGTTGCCGGAGAGTTAGCGGTCAGTAAGAAGCAATTCATCCAAACCTTTCAGAAGGCCCATCTGCAGGCGCCAATTATACATAAGGGCTGGTTTAATGAGCTTACGGGCACCGATGTGCCAGACACAATTGCATTCGCATTCTTAGACGGTGACTTTTATGCCAGTATCCGTGACTCACTCAAACTGGTCGTCCCGCGTATGCAGCCGGGTGGCATAATTGTCGTAGATGACTATGCCCGCGAGGCATTGCCGGGTGCCGCAAAAGCTGTGCAAGAATACTTCTCCACAGATACGATACGGGTTGTGCATAACTTAGGAGTTATCCACCTGTCAAGCTGATTGGGCCATTTTGCCAGAACGGAGTAACATCACCACGTCTTCAACGCTCGGGTGAGGTGTAGTTGTACTGGCTTCTTGTACCACAAGGCCTCGACAAGCGGGACCGGCGATATCTGCAAGTATTTCCGCATCGTATGCGGTAGTCGCTTGTAAGCTTACCTCAAAACCACCCTTGGCGACTGCGACTGGGGTCGAGGTGACTGCCATAGAAGCAATCCAAGCATCCTCAGAAGAGCGCAATCCTTCTACTGCTAAGTCTCCTGCCAGGCGTGCAGTGGCGTGCGTAAAGTTATTGTGGTCAACTTCACTAAACAGTAAATCTCCGTCAATCTCTTTCATATTACGACTAGTTATACCCTCGCGGGCACTTGTTGGCAAGAGTGAAGATTACATCATGAGGGCTAGCAAAGTATACACGCGCTCGGCTTAAGCAGGCGTGCCGTCATCATCATAATAATTTCCAGACCAAGTAGCCCCGCCAACTCCGCCGACGCCATAGGCATAGCGACGGGTAAACCGATTATTCAGAATCTGGCAGTTTGGATTTTGGGACGGATCACTGCTAGCATTAATGGTCCAGCCACCCCCATCAAACAAGTTATTTTCTATGAGCCAATTTGTATTGGTGCCCCCTTCGTTCCCAACCTCTAGACATGAATTTATGCCAGATACACCCCCAAGCTGATAGGTATTGTGCCGAATAGTGACATCGGTGCCCCCCGTTGATTGCGTGCCATCATTATGGGTCGTCGAATCTGTTGCGAGGTCATGGATGTAGCAGTCTTCAATCAGAACATTACTATCGGCCTTCAGGCCATCGGCCGAACCGTGTAAGTTACAGCGCTGTGCGGTGTAATTCGTGAAGGCGATACAGCTCGTGACATTCGTACTCGTCCCGATAACTTCAGTGTCTTGCACAAGCAGGTTCAGGCCATTATTAAGAATCGGGTAGTAATCTCCAGACGTAATTCGACAATTTCGAACTGTTACGTTATTTGCATCAACTTGTATTCTGCCGGTAATGTCGAGATTTTCAATAATTGTACCATCCACCGTGACATCTATGGCGCCACTTGCGGTGAGTGTTGTGCCAGATGGCACCCCGGTGTTCGTAGCGTCTGGATAACCCCCAAGACTTGGATTATTTATGAGATTTGGTACAAAGTTGCTGGCGGCGACACTGACCGCTGTCGTGGTGCTGTTGGTTGCTCCGCCGTTATCGGTGACTGTCAAGGTAATGGTGTAATTTCCGTCTGTGGTATAGGTATGACTTGCGAGCGAACCACTCGCAGTCGCGCTGTCACCAAAGTCCCAGGCATAGCCCACGACCTGACCATCGACATCACTCGAGCTTCCGCCATCTGCATATACCGTTAACCCCACTGCATTACTTGTGAAGTTTGCTGTTGGTACAAGGTTTGCCCCGGTCGTCACGTTCGCCACATTCGACACAGGGCTCAAGTTATTACCATAATCTATGGCTCGCACGGTGTAGGTATAGGCTGTCGTTGGGCTGGCCGTGCTATCACGATAACTTGTGCTCACATTCGTGCCAATTTGGACACCACCACGATATATGTAATAGCTCTTGACGCCAATATTGTCGGTACTCGCTGTCCAGGTAAGGTCAACCAATGATCCCGAGACAGCTCCCGACAGGTTAGCCGGAGCGGTGGGTGGTACCGTGTCGACCGGACCATCAACCACCACGTCAACCCAATAGTTCGTCGCACCAAAAGTCTGGTTTGGAAAAGTTGACGATGCGCTGTACGCGTACACACCGTTCGGGCTCATCGTATTTGATGGCGCGCTGAGTATACCAGAGCTTACACCGTTTCCCGAAAAGTAACCGCTATCAGCGGAATAGTACCCCACCGAAGTGAAGTAGGAGGCAACGTAGGTTGTATTCGCGGCGATAGAAATAGGTGTGGCAAAGTTTGTTTCTTGCCAGCCGCTTGCAGTTTCACTCATAAATGTGGCACTCCCAAGCAGAGTGCCGGTGCTTGTCCAGAGGGATCCAGTGTGCGTACCGGTATTGGCTGCCCCCTTATAGAAACGGATACTCTTCACGAAGGCAGGTGTAGTACTCGTGAATTTTACCCCCACTTCCACGGCGGCACTGTCTGATTCCGCCAGTATGCTTGGTGTCGGATTGGTAGGCCATAAGGAGTATAACGTTTGGCCTGAATGGAGGACGTTCGAGGCACGTTGCAGCCGGCGTGCGGAGATACTCATACTAGTCATAAGTATAGCAGGGTAGCTACTATATTTCGCGCATGACCAATGAAAAAGCCCCAGACAAGCTGAGGCATTTTCATTGGTGACCCCGAGGGGAGTACTTTGTATATCTTCCTCGCGTGCTCGGAGTAAACTCCTGCGCACGTTCATCGCTATCGCACCCCCTTCAGGGGTTCGCGCTCTTCGAGCGCAACCAATGAAAAAGCCCCAGCTTACGCTGAGGCATTTTCATTGGTGACCCCGAGGGGAGTCGAACCCCTGATCTTCAGGATGAGAACCTGACGTCCTGGACCACTAGACGACGGGGCCTCGTCGAAACGTACGGCTAAGTTTCGTTTTGCCTTGGCAGCAAAAGCTTCAACCCCTGCCTACGTTTCTCCTCTCAGAACTTCATTCAGTCGCTTTTGCTCCTTGGATTGAAATTCTGGGTTGAGGCAAGCTATATAAACAGCTGCATTATCGTAGCATATTGCCCAGATTATTTCTAGAGGTGAGAGGCCTTGCCATTTCATGCAAAAAAACAGATACTATACATAAGCGTTTAGCATATGCAGCAATACATAATAATTGGCGGTGGGGTAGTTGTGGTACTGGGTGGCCTAGTCTTGTGGTTTGCCCTGAAACACCATGTCAAGGATAAGACAGCCGCTAGCACTAGTAAGCTAGCCAACACCCTACGGAATGAGAAAGAGAAGTCGAATATTATTCTGAGTGCCATCCAGGATGGCGTGGTTCTGATTGATGACCAGCAGATTATTCGACACTTCAACCAAGGTGCTAGTGACATTACCGGCTGGAGCACTCAAGAGGCAGAAGGGCTCGATTGGCGTTCAGTCTTTAAGTTTACAAATACCAAGGGCGAGGAAATCCCAACCGAACAAACCTCTATCGCCAAATCGTTTGGTAGTGGCCAAACCGTGCGTGATAACTCCGTGAATATGCTCACCAAGTCTAATAATACGATTGCGGCAAGCTTTAGCGTTTCACCACTCGTTGATAATGCCAAGCATCCGACCGGACTCGTGGCGGTGTTTCGCGATGTCAGCGAGGAGCGAGCAGAACAGAATCAACGGGCCGAATTTATTAGCACCGCCAGTCATGAGATGCGCACTCCAGTCGCCGCCATCGAAGGATACCTCAGCCTTGCCCTCAACGAAAAGGTCGCCACCATAGATGACCGAGCCCGAGGGTACCTCGAAAAGGCGCACTCAAGCACTCAGCATTTGGGACAATTATTCCAGGATCTTCTGACGAGTGCCAAGGCAGAAGACGGCCGCCTCACCAACCACCCGAGCGTCGTCGAAATGGGAGCATTCGTGGAACAACTCACCCAAGATTTGCGTTTTTCTGCCGAGAAAAAGGGTCTATTTATGGAGTTCCTATTTGGGAATACGGCAATAAAAGATGCCAGCCATCCATCCGAAGCTGGGGAATCGAAAGTAATTCGACCCCTGTACTATGTGCACGTTGATCCGGACCGTATCCGGGAGGTCATAACCAATATATTTGATAATGCCTGCAAATACACCGCCGAAGGAAAGGTCAGCCTCGGATTGACCGGTAACGAAGGAGTGGTGCAAGTGTATGTCCGTGATACCGGTGCCGGCATACCGCCAGAAGATATCCCGCACCTCTTTCAAAAATTCTACCGCGTTGATAATAGCGCCACCCGGACCATCGGCGGTACCGGTCTTGGCTTATTTATCTGCCGCAAAATCGTAGAATTATACCAGGGACGTATTTGGGTTGAGAGCGAACTGAACAAGGGTAGTACCTTTTATATAAACTTACCGCGACTCAGTACTCAGAAAGCCGAGCAGCTTATGGCTGCCGAAGCGGGCGCCCAAGGGACTGTTTCAGCTGGTCAAGCCACCACTGTTAGCCCAAGCGTGTCGATAACCCCCTCATCGTGATATACTGCTACGTATAAACATAAGCAAGAAAAGGCGTACCGATCGTGTCAAAAGTCCTACTGGTCGAAGACGACAATAACCTACGAGAAATATATGAGGCGCGACTTGCCGCTGAAGGTTACGATATTATCACTGCCCAAAATGGTGAAGAAGCGCTTGTCGTTGCAAAACAAAACAAACCCGATCTGATTATCTCTGATGTCATGATGCCCCGCATCAGTGGCTTTGAAATGCTCGATATCCTCCGTAATACCGATGAGCTTCGTGACACGAAAGTCATCATGCTCACTGCCCTTGGGCAAGCCGAAGATCAAGTTCGCGCCGGCAAGCTGGGAGCTGATAAGTATCTCGTGAAGTCCCAGGTTACGCTCGAAGATATCGTCAATACCGCCAAAGAGCTTTTGGGTGAACTCACTCCCGCAGCCGCCACACCAGACGCCTCTGCCGAGCAAGCTCCAGCTGCCGAAGTACCGGCCACGGCTGGTCCTGTTGCTATTGAGCAACCCGTTGTTGCCCCGGCGCCATTGCCCCCCGAAGAGCCAGAACTAATCCCCACACCACCGCCCACGCCTCCCATTGATACTTCTCCGAGCATCGCGGCCTCACCGCAATCTATTGCTGCTACCCAAATGGCTGCGCCGACGTTCGAGCCTACGCCGGCCACTGCCTCGGTTCCGGTCGTTGACCCTGATCCAATCGTACCAGTCGTGCAGCAGCCAATCGCTACGACAGCCCCCGCCTCAATCCCAGAGCCTGTCGTTGCCCAGACGACCGCGGCCGAAGAAGCCACCGTCGATAGCCAGATTGAGACTTTCGCCAATACAACGGCCGAACTGCAAGTCCCTATGACCGCACCGGTTGACGCACCTGAGGTAACACCCGTTGTAGCGCCCGTTTCTATTTCGGCAGCCAATGATAAGGTTCTGACTACTGCCATGGATGATTTGGTAGAAGCCACTGCTGCACCCGCTGAGGCAGCAATTCCACCAAGCCAAAAGGAAGTGCCAACCGCACCAAGCGCAGACCCAGTCGTACAGATGCAACCTGTTTTCGAGCCATCACCGGCGGTTATAGCACCAACACCAGAGACCCCCGAGGTAGTCGCAACCGAACCGAACAACGAGCTTCAAGCAGTAGCAGGCAAAAAAGTTATCCAGCCCATTAACGACTTGAGCTCACCAGGCCAAAACCTTGACGCATTACTTGCCCAAGAAGAGGCCAAAGAACAAATCGGTGGTACGGTATCGCCAGTTGTCAACGGCGTGCCGGCCGCGACCGCTCCTGCGCCTGGCTTAAGTACTGATCCAAATAGTATCGCGCTCTAGCGCTGCCGGGCGTATGATTGAACCGTGAGAATAAATAAATTTATTGCGAGCGCTACCACCCTGAGCCGACGCGCAGCTGATGTTGCCATTACAGCTGGGCGCGTACGAGTAGATGGCGTTCCAGCTCAGCAGGGAATGGATATATCTGAGAGCAGTAAGGTAACTCTTGACAACCGCGCTATTACACCCGCTGTCAATACCATAACCATTATGTTCAATAAACCTCGCGGCTACGTGGTGAGTCGCGATGGACAGGGTAGTGAAACTATCTACGATATTTTGCCAGCAGAATACCACCAACTCAATCCTGTTGGACGGCTCGATAAGGACACGTCTGGGCTACTGCTGCTTACGAATGACGGTGAGCTCGCAAACCAGCTCACGCATCCCAAGTATCAAAAGAGTAAGGTGTATGAGGTGGTGCTTGATAAGCCGCTGCAACCCCTCCATCAACAGATGATAGCCGACATGGGCGTGCAGCTCGAGGATGGCCCAAGTCAATTTTTGATATCAAAAATTGACAACCGTGCGCAGCACGGGCACGAGCGAGTAGCGAGTGGAGGAGTGGAGGCTACTCTCGAGCGAAGCAATGAGAGTACCCCAAGAGGGGCACGCCCCTCTTCCGAAAAGAATGTGCTAGATGCTGTGTATGAGGTGACCCTGCATGAAGGTCGCAATCGCCAAATCAGGCGCACTTTTGCCGCACTGGGCTACACCGTCACACGGCTGCATCGTACGCAATTCGGCAACTATACCCTCAGTGGTCTTGCCCCTAGAGAATTCAAATCTGTTCTATAACGCAAACCGTGCCGTAACCATATCGTGGTCAGTAAGCCCTCTGGCAGGTATAACCGCAAAATCAGTCATGGCTACACCTCTCGTTAGTATGTGATCCAGTTGCGTACCTAGAAATCCTCCCATTATAGCCTTTGTCCCGAGATGCCGTGCATCAGCATCCACAAAGCCTGCATCCTCATATACCTGAAGGCTCTCGCCCGATGCCATTGCAGAGAGCCGCTGAGCAAGGCTTCCGAGTCGAGCAATTTTTGACTGTGGTTCACCAGGTTCACCGGTTGGCAGTATATCACTCAAGCGACCCATCTTATGGAGTAGTTGAGCACTTGTATCGGAGGCATGCATAACATTTAAATCACCAGCAACAATGGCTGCGGTAGTAGGCAACGCCCGCAGCACGCATATCGCCTGTATGACGCGCTGTACCTCATGGTCTTCCCTAGCGCCATGATACTTCCTGTCGATACCATGATACCCAACAATAGAAAGTTTACCGAGCTGATAATGTAAACCCTGACGACCACCAATACGAAGAGTTTCAGGTGTACCATACTGTTCACGCGCAATGCCCATAAATGAATGTATATCGCTCCGTGAATCCTTATCGTCATAAGCTACTTCGTACACGGGACCTATCGCTTCCTGTAATAAACCTAGCACCTCAGTTGATTTTCCACCTACCTCCTTCGACGCCTCAGAGAGTAGAACTATATCTGGCCCCTGGGCGACAATTGCCTCAGCAATTTTGAGCGCCTCCGGCCCATCGAACCCATCCATGATATTCCAAGCTGCTATTTTTCCGCTTTGTTCGACGCTCACATACACTCCTTATATCTTATATACTAGTTGGTTTTGCAAAAACAATGAGGTGAAATGACAGAGAGCAGGGTGAGACGAAGGGTTGGGTGGGGGATGGTTTGGTGCGAATCGCAACCTCGTTAGCACCGAACGTGCTGGTCCTAACGAGGCCCGCCTCTCTGTTTTGCGTTACTTCTGCGCATACACGGCTCGGCTTCCGAACCGGATGAGCAGGAGGATCACCATGATCCACGAGAAGAACACGGCCACGAAGAAAACATCTTCGTTCAGGTGCACGCCGTTGGCGTGAAGATGGCTACCCATCTTCAGCACTACCGTGCCACCCCATACTGCGAAGACGAATCCGCCAGCCAGAAATGCCACCATGTCCCAGTCGGCCAACCATGGGAGGACAAATGCGATTACCACGGAGGTAATCCAAATGACTTCTTCCGGTACGCCGTCGAAAAGACGGTGCTGTTCCGCGAGCAACTCATTCGCGTTGTCCATGTTGGCCATGTCGTCAACCTCACTCTCTGTCGAAGATCGTGACTCATCCCGGATGGGAGAATCGTGTACATATTTTTAGCACTATCGTATTTATTTGTCAAGATTACGTACCTCTGTTATAATGGGGCATAAATGAGCAGTAAATTACCGATTGTAGCTATTGTTGGGCGTGCCAATGTAGGCAAGAGCAGCCTATTTAACGCTATTCTCGAACGCCGAGAGGCGATTGTCGCTCACGAAGCAGGCACCACCCGTGATAGTATCGCCGCAAAGGCAGAGTGGGAGGGCCATCAATTCTGGCTTATCGACACGGCCGGCATGAAAGATGCGACTGATGATTTTGAGTTCACTATTCAGGAACAGATCGCTCAGGCGGCTGATAGTGCCGATATTATATGGGTTGTGGTAGAAGCCAACGTAGCCGTGAACGAAGAAGACCGCCGCGTGGCCCGTATTGCGCTTAAGAGCAAAAAGCCTGTCTTCCTTATCTTAAACAAAGTAGATAAAGCCCGTGGTTCAGATCTGCAAGGTTTTGACCGACTTGGCGTCAAGCCAATATTTCCTACCAGTACAACACAGCACCGAGGCATCAGTGAGTTACTGGATGGTCTCGTCGCTCAAATCCCGAAAGCGACTGAACCGGTCGATGAAAGCCGCGTGCGCGTTGCGCTGCTTGGCCGCCCAAATGTCGGTAAAAGCGCACTCTTCAACACGCTTGCGCAAAAACAGCAGGCTATTGTTGCCGATAGGGCAGGCACCACTCGCGATATTAACCGCGCCAGCGTCCGCTACGAAGGCCAGGAGATAGAGCTGATGGATACCGCTGGCATTCGCCGTAGCGGTAAGATTGGCGTCGGCATAGAGCACTTCAGTATTATTCGCACACTTGCCGCCATTGAGCAGGCTGATATATGCCTACTGCTTATGGACGTCAATGAGCTCAATACCGGCCTCGATCAAAAGATAGCCGGCATGATTAAAGAAGCCGGCAAGGGCCTTATACTGGTCGTCAGCAAATGGGATAGCGTCGAAGGCAAAGATGCCTTTACGCGTGACGCCTTGGCTCCTCGCATTGGCCAAGAATTTGATTTTGTACCCTGGGCACCGCTCATCTTCACGAGTTCCGTCACTGGGCAGAACGTCACCAAGATTTTCGACCTAGTACTACAGATCATCGCCAACCGCAAAACCCGCATTAGCACTCGCGTGTTGAATGTTTGGCTCGGCAGTGTCGTGGCTAAGCATCCACCTGCCGGACTAAAAAACCGAGCACCAAAGCTCAACTACATGATTCAAGAAGACGACAACCCCATTCCCGCCTTCAAGATATTTGGCGCCCACACTGGCTTCTTGCACTGGAGCTACAAACGCTTTATGGAGCACGAGCTGCGAGCAAGCTTTAATTTTGAAGGCACAGCGGTGCAACTCTGGTTCATCGAAAAGGAAGGGCGGCACAAGCACGGCAACAGCCCAACCAAGCCAGAGCGTAGCGCCACACAGCGTAAGATTATCAAGAACAAAGCAAGAAAGAAGTAGTCATGGCCCTGTTTGTCCGCCGACCAGAATTTGGCAGCCGAATTAGCTTTACCACCTACGGTATGAACAAAACCCTCTTGTTTGTTGGGCTCGGTAACCCCGGCAAAGAATATGGCCTGACGCGCCACAACATCGGCTTCATGTGCATCGACGAATTCGCAGCCAAAAATAAATTTGAGCCATGGGTCGATAAAAAAGATATGCACTGTCAACTCACACAGGCAACCATGAATAACGGTCGGGTGATGTTATGCAAGCCACAGACATTCATGAATTTGAGTGGCGAGGCCATCCAGGCCGTCGCGCAGTTCTATAAGATTCCACTCGAAAATATCGTCGTTGTCCACGATGAGCTCGATATAAAGTTTGGACAAATTCGGATTCGCACCGGCGGGAGTAGCGCCGGTCACAACGGCATCAAATCTGTCACTGAACACCTCGGGGAAGGCTACAGCCGTGTGCGCATTGGCATCGGCCCCAAAACACCTGAGCAAATAGATTCAGCCGATTTTGTGCTCCAGAAATTTAGCGAAAAAGAACACGCAAGTATGCCAAAGCTCGTCCGTGAGGTCAGTTCCATCTTGAGTGAATATGCCTACGGCAGCCCAATCAACACCGAAACCCGCAGCTTTTTATTCTAAATTAGGATTGCTGTTCAGGTGGCCGGTCATCGAATAGATATTGCTCTATCTCGTGGACGAGTATAACCCCGCCAACATTTGTAGCAATTTCAATCGCATGTTCCACCTCTTGTATTGGTGCATGATACGCATGGGCCGCGGGGTGGAACTTTAAATCTTTACGCTCAGTGTATAAGCGATCTCGCTCTGTGCATAACGCAGCAAGTTTTTCGCTGCAGGGAAGCTCAGCGACAAGTACAACACCGCCAATGCCGAATACTCTTTGCTCTTTCCGAGTGAGCTCGGCAACATTATCTATTATCTTCATGTTCGTCTTCAGATTATATATTAATAGTTCCTTACGCATCTTCTATACATAAAAAGGTCGCCGAGAGGGGGTGGGCACCGCTCGACGACCTATTTATGGAGACCAACCAAGGTTGATCTCCCTCCACCCTTCAACCCACCTTGAGAGGAACGAAACATCACGCACGCATCATAGATGTGGTGTGTCTCCTAAGCCCGAAAGCCCGGGAATCATTTAGACTCGTATATTCCTTCGAAGGGGCCCGCAGATGTAAACATCGTAGGTCCAGTTAAAGGGGTTAGTTTGTTTTAGAACGCTGGCTTGCTCCGAGGAGCTATCCGGCGCCGTAGAAGAAAAGTGGAGGGTAACAACTGTTCTTGAAATCTTGCGAGAAACGCAAAGATAACTATGGCACGTTCTAAAACAATCTAACAAAATGTTAGAATGGGGGATATAAGGTGCATATCGTAGGGTATATACTACCACCACGTACGATTTGAGATTTTAGCAAAAAAGTGTCAATATGTCAATACCTTTTCACTATTTTGTATGAAAGTAAAGAAAGTTACCATAAATGACGGCAGCTATCCGTCAACCCTCCGGGAAATAGCTTCACCACCCAAGGAATTGTACTATTTGGGTGCCGAACCAGCTGTATGGCTGTCGAGACCCCGAGTGGCCATTGTGGGGAGTCGAAGCGCTACGGCGTACGGTCGAGCCGTTACCGAGCAACTCGCGAGGCAACTGGCCGAACGGGGCATAACAATTATCAGCGGGCTAGCGCTGGGCGTGGACGCGGTTGCACACGAAGCAGCCATTAAGACGGGAGGCATACATCTAGCGGTACTCGCCAATGGATTGGATAAAATCTACCCCGCCAGTAACACCTCACTGGCCCGAAGCTTGCTGGAAGCCGGCGGGGCACTCATCAGTGAGTATCCAGAGGGGACACCGAGTTACAAGCAGCAGTTTATTGCGCGTAATCGTATCGTGGCGGGGCTGGCCGATGCTCTGCTTATCACGGAAGCAAGTGAGAAAAGCGGTACCCTGCACACCGCACGATTTGCCCTTGAACAGGGAAGAGATGTACTAGTAGTGCCTGGTAATATTACGAGCCCAAATTCGGTCGGCTGCAATAATCTCATTCGTTCTGGAGCGATACCAGTCACTTCGGTCGAGGATGTACTCTTCGCCATTGGCGCGGACAACCTCGTTGAGACACTCTCGGTACATATAGGGGATAACGCTGATGAGCAGAGCATACTCGACCTGCTCTACAATGGCACCTCTGATGGCCATGAGTTGCTGATTGCGAGCAAGCTATCGGCAGACACCTTCTCGCAAACCCTCACCATGCTAGAGCTGAGCGGCAAAATTCATGCCCTCGGCAATAATCACTGGGCGCCTTCCTAAGCCGCTTATGATAAACTGGAGGAATGAAAACTCTCATCTGGGTCGGCATAACCGTAGGCGGAACACTCGGTGGTTGGCTCGGCTCCTTGCTCGATCACGGTAGTTTTTTGGGCGCATGGGGTATCATAGGGAGCACTTTGGGTAGTATTGTGGGTCTTTGGGTAGGATATAAAATTGCGCACGCCTATATGTAGGACTTGCATTGCGCTCCAAAGTACGCTAGTCTTTCCCCTTGTGTCAAATAATTC
>DAIDKK010000023.1:0-239 GCA_027450065.1 Candidatus Saccharimonadota bacterium
CTCAGTGACGCCACGCGTCGCGGTTTTGCGGCCAAACTGCCCGATGAACTACAAACAGCGGCTATGATGGTGCCGACTGCGAGTAGCCTAGACGATAATATTATTGAACAGTATATGGATTTGAATGATATCGATGAACACCGCGCCAAAGCATACCTACGCGCGGCTTGGGAAGCGATTACTGAATTGTTTGATGGAGATTCTGTGCGGGATATCACCTCTGAGTTGCCGAGTGGTAT
>DAIDKK010000023.1:249-15257 GCA_027450065.1 Candidatus Saccharimonadota bacterium
CAACACTAATACATAATTGGAGGTTCCATATGTCATTACGTGAAAAAATGCGTCATCAGCCCCGAAGCGGTGGTAAAGTTCGCAGTTTCTTGCACAAACACGATGGACACAAGATGGCAACAGTCGTCAATCATGTGCATTTCGAGCGGCAGCATGGTTATGAAAGCTCGAAGCGGTCTGAGTCACCTGCTGATCAAGCGGCAAGCTAACAGCATCTGGTAATTTACGCCCACCTAAGCTACAATACTTCGCGTCCAGCGGTTCTGTTCTATGAGAAAAGAGCAGCCCGACGAAAAGTCACGTCTTTTTGCCGGCGCGATGAGAAAAACCTATGGTTTGTCTCATGTCTGGCGAGGGGCTGTAGCTCAGTTGGCTAGAGCGCTTCCATGGCATGGAAGAGGTCCAGGGTTCGAGTCCCTGTAGCTCCACCAAAGTAAAAACCGGTCGTGTTTGACCGGTTTTTACTTTTTAGCCCATGGAGCATTCAAACACTGGACCTCGTGAGGGACAGGTGAAACATGCCGGTGGCATGTCGCAAGGGAATGTTCCGGGGCGAGCTATGCATGCCGCCGTGAACTTCCGCGCCTGCCGGAGGCAGGTTGAGTCCCTGTAGCTCCACCAAACAAAGAGTCGGTCATTTGTGACCGGCTCTTTGTTTGTAACTCGCAAGGATTTGCCGCGCACAAGCCGTTTACGTTTACTCGCAAAACAGGGTATAGTGTACGTAATAGTACATAAGCGGTATGGAGTGTATAACGTATGGAGCCGATTAATCCTTCCCCAGTATCAAATGAACCCGAGACAGCTTCAACAACTAATCCATCACCGTTACCTGACGATGTCAATGAGTCTGCATCTGACTCCACGCCAGTCTCGCCAGTTCTCTCTGGTGTCATAACACCCGATGCAAAGCCTGCTACTACGTTGGATAGTCCATGGACGCCAGAAGTCCCACAAGCGGAGCCAGCGAGCATCCAGACGAATGAAAATGGCAATACAGCTGAGCAGGTTTCGCCAGCTCTGGACGATGGGTCAGCCGAGGGTAATTTCCAGGCGGCTACTGCCACAGCCAGCCCGCAGACTAACGAGGGAGAAACTTTTCCGACCAGTTCAGACCAAGCCGAGACGCCCACGCCGCAACCAACCGACGTTGCGACGCCAGTCGCGAGTGCGAGCGAGCCTCCAATTACACCAGATGACAAAAAGCCTACAGCCAAAAAGCGATGGCTTCTGCCGCTGGTCGTCGGGCTAGCAGTTTTGGTGCTACTGAGCGGTGCATACGTCTTTGGTTTATATCTCCCAAATCGGCCAACGGCAGTATATAGCAAGAGTATGTCTCGCACGGCCGAGGCTACCGACGTGCTGGTCAAATATGCCCAAACTCAAGCTAACGCAAAGTACACCGGTGCTTCGATAGATGGGACTTTTAACGGCAAGCTCAGCAGCGTCGCCTTTGATGGAACCCTCAAGGCTCAGACCGACGGCAGCAATGCAACGGCCACGATTACGACAGATATAGCTGGACAGAAACTAAGTTTCGAAGCACGAACTATCAAAGTGCCACAATCTCAGTTCCCGGACATATACGCAAAGGTGAGTGGGCTCGATAGTGTCTCATCGTTACTCGGCACAAGCTTGGCGTCAAGCCTTAATAACCAGTGGATTGTACTAGACCATACGCTTTTAGATTCATTGCAAAGTTCAGTCACTGGCAGTTCAACGACTTCTTCGACCACGCCTACGTTGAGCCAAATCGATGACGCGGCTGGCAAGGTTCAGGCAGTGAACCGGGAGTACCTATTTAGTAACAATACAGACAAAGCAATCTTTACCTATGGCAGCTTTGTTGGGACGGAAACAAAAGATGGTCAAAAAGTTAATCATTACAAGGTCTCATATAACAAAAGTCACCTGAAAGCCTATGCGACGGCTATCGGTACTGCACTTGATGGCAGCAGCCTGAATGACTGGGCAAAGAAACAGTACGATGGTAAAAATATCAGCGATGTTGCAGATCTGAGCGGATTACAAAAGAGCATAGATAGTAGCAAGAGTGGTACGACGTTCGATATGTATGTTAACCTCAAGACGAAACTCGTGCAGAGTTTTCACTATGCCCAAAAGCAAGATACTGGCAGCGGTGTAGACGCCATAACAATCAGCCAGTTCTATGCTGGCAGTGGCACCACTTACCCATTCCAGCTTGATTTTTCAACGACAGGTAGCACGGATAGTGATGTACAGGGAACCCTCAAATTGAGCGTCGACACCAAAACCAATTCCGTACATTTTGACGGAAACTATACGTCATTGGCTAAGAGTAATGATTCGCGACTCTCACTAACGGTTGACGCAAAGCCAACTACCGCACCCCTCACGGTTACTGCCCCAACTGGTGCAAAGTCATACAGCGATATCATAACTGAAGTAATGGGCGGTACTGGTGTGTTGGGAGCAGAAACGAACACCTCAAACGTCAATATCTTACAAGGCTTACAGCAGCATCTTTAAAACGAGTAGGCGACAGTAACTATGTTTCTTCAAGCACTCATAAACCTCTATAGCCTCAAGCTCGCCCGCACTATTGTGGTGGCACTTCGTAAGCACGATAGTTCGCTCATGTCGTATCTCAAATGGTTTTGGAATAGCAGAACTTACCGTGTTGCTGGTCAGCTCCGAGAGTTTGATAGGCCGCTTGTCGTGCTGCTCGCCGCCACAATGGTAGCGCAAATTGCCAGTGGGGTTGCCTTGCTCATTGATTGGGCTCGGTTTGGCGTGACGGGTGAGTGGGCCTTTGGCCTGGCGCTCCTTACTTCGTACCCCCTCGTGATTGTGCACCTACTAGTAGTCGGGCTGTTTGTGCGTCGGGCCGGCTACTATCTACTACACCCCAAGAAGCTCGGCAAGGTCATAGTGGCTACCATACTGGAGCGCCAAGTGAAACGTTTGCGGCGACGACATCATTTTGTGGTTGTAGCTGTGGCTGGCTCTATCGGTAAGACTAGTACAAAATTGGCAATCGCGGGCTTGCTTGGTCAAAATCTGCGGGTCCAGTACCAGGCAGGGAACTACAATGATCGCCTAACGGTTCCGCTTATCTTTTTTGGGCAAAAGGAGCCATCTCTTTTTAACGCGCTGGCCTGGATGCGTCTGTTTGGTGAAAACACCGCCACTATCGCGCAGCCTTACCCATACGATGTGGTGGTCGTCGAGCTTGGTACCGATGGGCCTGGCCAAATGAAGCACTTCGCCTACACTAAGCCAGACATAACAATTTTGACTGCCATCACCCCAGAACACATGGAGTATTTCGGTACGCTTGATGCGGTCGCTGAAGAGGAACTTATGGTATTTGAATACAGTGCGCAGGTGCTTGTGAATGGGGATGACGTCCCCGGTAAGTATCTATCTGGCCGAAAATTTGCAGAATATAGTATCGAAACAAACGTCGCGCACAATTACTATGCCCAAAGTTCGGCGCAGAGCCTACATGGCCAGCTGCTTAACCTTGAGTTCCCTTCAGGCAAGATTGAGGCCCAGACGATGCTTATCGGTAATCAGGGTGCTAAGATTGCGCTCGCAGCTGCCGCCACTGCTGATATGCTCGGGCACAGTCGGCTTATTATCAAGCAAAGTCTCATGAGCCTTGAGCCATTCCCGGGCCGTATGTGTGTGTTGCCCGGTATGCACACGAGCACTATTATCGATGACACCTACAATGCGAGCCCAGCACCAGTTGAGCGGGCACTAGACGTGCTGTATGGGGCGAAAGCAACACAGCGTATTGCGATTCTCGGTAGCATGAATGAACTTGGAGACTATAGCAAAACAGCCCACCGCGAGGTGGGCGCCTACTGTAATCCGCGTAAGCTTGATATGGTCGTTACCATTGGGGCTGATGCGCACCGTTGGCTAGCACCTGCAGCCAAAGAAGTCGGCTGCCAGGTGCATAGTTTTATGAGTCCGTATGATGCGGGGGATTTTGTGCGTAAACAGTTGAAGCCAGGGGCAGTGGTACTCGCCGAAGGTTCACAGAACGGCGTCTTTGCCGAAGAAGCCGTCAAACTCCTACTGGCGCATCCGGCTGATCACACGAAGCTCGTTCGTCAGAGTAATTGGTGGCTCCGCAAGAAGGCGAAACAATTCAAAAATGGTACACTATAGGTACTGATGCAGGTCATCGTACAAGATTTACTCACGAGTTATAGCCGCGTCGGCAAGGGCAAACAAGTACTCATTCTACATGGCTGGGGCGATAGCAGTGCTAGCTGGAAAGCTGTTGCCAAAAAGCTCGCCGGTCAGCACGAAGTTATTCTCGTAGATCTCCCTGGTTTCGGCGAAACGCAGATGCCAAGTATAGCCTGGGATTTGACTGACTACGCAAATTTTATCCAAGCTTTTCTGCGCAAAATTGGCGCCAAGCCGTATGCCATTGTTGGCCATTCCAATGGTGGAGCAATTGCGATTCGCGGTGTAGGACAGGGTATACTCCAAGCCGAGAAATTAGTGCTGCTAGCTTCTGCTGGCGTGCGCGGGACAAGCTCACAAAAAGGACTCTACCTCATCTCCAAGGTCGGCAAGGTTATGGCTTCACCGCTACCAAAGCGTATGCAGGCTCGTTTACGAAGAGGCCTATATCATAAAGCCGGATTAGATTTGCTGGTTGCTGAGCACATGCAAGAGACCTTCAAGCGCATTGTGCGCGACGATGTGCGAGCCGATGCGGCATACATAAGTGCTCCAACGCTTCTTGTCTACGGTGAACATGATGAGGAGACACCAGTCGCGCTTGGGCGACAGTTGCACGATGCCATCGAGGGTTCAGTATTTCAGGAAATCCCAGCCGTCGGCCACTTCTTGTATCGTGACGCAGAAAAGCAGGTGGTACAGCTAGCCAAGGAATTCCTTAGTGCGTAATATATGGCAAAATGTGCGAACGCTCTACGGCATTCCCAGGGCTAGCGCGCTTTTCGTGTATATGCTGCAAAGTGTTGAATATCGGGCTTGGCCGTATCTCGTTTGGTTCTGGCAAACCCAACAGTTTGGTGCGGTTATGCACCGTCGTACCCTGGAACTAACACGAGCAGCCCGGTTTTTACGAGCGGGTCTTTTTGTGGGGATGCTGTTGCAATTGGCTGGCGGTATCACCTTACTGTATCTTGGCTGGCATAATCTGGTAACTGGCGGTATATGGTTTGGACTGGCCCTCATCATGTCATATCCGCTCGTGTGGGCGCATGTCGTTGCTGTGGTGAGTGTGGTTGGCCAAATTGCGGTAATTGGTCCCCGAGAAGCTCGGCATATTGTCCTTGCGGAACGTATTTTTGCTTCTCATCCTGGTAGGCGTATTGCGATTGCGGGTAGCTATGGCAAAACGAGCATGAAGGAGCTCCTCGTAACGGTACTTGGTGAGGGCAAAAAAGTTGCGGCTACTCCTGCCAACCAGAACGTGCTGAGCTCACACGCCCGCTTTGCAAATAGCCTTGTGGGCGATGAGGACATAGTAGTCGTTGAGTTTGGCGAGGGGAAACCCGGCGACGTCAAACGCTTTACAGATGTGGTCCATCCGACGGACGCTGTTATTACGGGGATTGCAGCTGCTCACCTCGATCGCTACAAAACCATTGTTGCCGCAGCGAGCGATATATTTTCGGTTGCTACTGATATGCCAGCGGACCACGTCTACGTTAACACTGAGGCCGAAGAAGCCGCTGCGTTTATGCGCGAGGGATACCAGGGCTACGACCGTAGGGGGGCGCTCGGTTGGAGGGCACAGAATATCTCTGTAGACATAACGGGGACACGCTTTGAACTCACGAAAGGCACACAAACGCTCCGCCTGGCCAGCCAGTTACTCGGTTTGCATCAAGTTGGTCCATTGGCCTTTGCTGCAGCACTTGGGCTGAGCATGGGATTAACAGAAATGCAGGTAGTGACTGGCATTGGGCAGACAAAACCATTTGAGCATCGCATGCAACCGTACCAACTGGCCGGCGCCTGGATTATCGATGATACTTACAATGGCAATCTTGAGGGTATTCGGGCCGGCACTGAACTGCTAGCTAGCCTAGAGGCAAAACGTAAGTTGTACGTTACCCCTGGACTTGTTGAGCAAGGCGATCAAACGGCTGCTATCCATCAAACGGTTGGCGATCTTATCGCCAAAAGCAATCCCGATGTGGTGGTACTCATGCAAAATTCAGCCACAGAGCATATCCAGACTGGACTGACGGCTGCAGGCTACAAGGGTAAGGTTATGGTTCAAACTGACCCACTCGATTTTTATCAACACCTTGATCATTTTGTTGCAGCCGGTGATGTGATGCTTATGCAAAACGACTGGACGGATAACTACCGTTAATCACTATTTACTCGTAACCCTTATCCTACTTTTGGCTTGACCCAAAAGTAGGCAAAAGGTCAAGGCATACTTCCATCAACTTGGCAGCCGTTGTGCATAGGTACAATGCAAAAACACTACTTGGATACGCATTTTTGCATATATTGTGCTATACCACAACGGCTGAACCAGGTTGATTCCAGAGTGCCGGCGCGAACATCTAGCCACACTGGCGTATACGGCAGCAAATTTGAATCTAGGCTATAATACTCCCTATGAAAACAGTTGCAGTTATATTCGGGGGTCGCTCAGCCGAACACGATGTGTCTATAGTTACGGCACTCTCTAGCATCATCAAGCCACTTGAGCTCACGAAGCAATACCGGGTTATTGCAGTCTACATCACAAAAGATGGCCGATGGTTTACCGGTGAAAAATTGAAAGATATACATTTGTATCAAAGTTCAAAACTCGAAGAGTACTTGGCCCAGACGAAGTCAACAGGCGTTGTCTTTGACCATGGCTTGAAGTTGCTGGTGCCAACGCGTGTCGGACGCAAGGAAGTAGCTATCGATATTGTTTTTCCAGCCATGCATGGTACCTATGGTGAAGATGGGGCGCTCATGGGCCTACTCGATATGGCCGGAGTCGCCTACGTGGGCTGTGGTGTGGCGGCGAGCGCGATTGCCATGGATAAAGTACTTGCCAAGCAGCTCGCGGTAGCAAATGGTATCCCGGTTAGTATGTTTTTGAGTTTTCAGAAAGCGGATATTACGGACGACACCGTCGGGGTTGTGACGCAAATTACCGCTAAACTCAAGTATCCGATATTCGTGAAGCCAGCTCATCTTGGTTCAAGCATCGGCATCACGCGAGTGCAAAATGACACCGAACTGACAAATGCCTTAGAGGTTGCCGCGTACTACGATAATCTTATTATTGTTGAGGAAGCAGTCCAGAACCTCATAGAGGTGACGCTGCCTATTATGGGTCTTGCAAATAACCCACAGCCGGCATTACTCGAAAAGCCACTGACAGCTGCTGAAGATTTTTTTGATTTCGATACAAAATATTTACAGGGTGGTAAGAAGGGCGGTGGCAAAAAGGGCGGCACTACCGGATCTCAGGGTTACAGCCAGATTCCCGCCAAACTTCCCAAAGATATCTATGCCCAGGCAGGGCACGTTGGTCTTGCGGTGTACACTGCATTCGGTTGCAGCGGTACAGCTCGGGTCGACATGCTCATAGATAGCAAAGCCGGCAAAGTCTACTTTAACGAAATGAATCCATTGCCGGGTAGCCTCTACGCACACAACTGGGCGCAAGCGGGCGTAAGCAAAGTAGCACTCGTAGAGAAGCTCATTGAGTATGCGCTCGTTCGTTATGCTGAGCGGCAAAAGTTGGCAACCACTTTCGACACAAATTTCTTGAAACAATTTTAAAGCCTGATATGTTACCGATTTGTCAACTAATCCCAGATACAGTGCAGGCGGTACACTACAAGACGACTCAGAACATGGCTAGGCGGGCTCTCTATGATGCTAGGTTCAAACCAGACTTAGAGCGCGTGGCGGTGCGCCTTAGTCGGAGTGGCGTGCATACTGCGGGCCAGTGATAGCCGCTTAGTCATCTGGGGTGCTTAACGCCCGCTTGAGGCCCAAGAGGTCCTGTTGATGGTCAATAATGATCAGCACTACGTCACTAACACTCTTATTATTGTGAAGGCTTGGCGGTTAACCTGATACTAGCTGATCAGGCTGGTCACTATTTTGATATGAGCACTGAATGTGATGATTTCAGCCCCGGCTCACATGGATGCCACGGATATAACCACTGGCCAGAAAGCAATCGCCAATTGCTAAGCCAAGCCATGACGGCTGTCGATTCTACGGTCTGTCGTACGATCGATGGCACCCTACTTTATTTATAATTAAGTAGCCAGACTCAAATTATTGATTATTAACAAAATGTATGGTATAGATTAGTCATCTGACTGGGGTTGAGCTTCCGCTCCTCTCGCCTAGATGTACCTTCACAGAAAGAGGCAAGCACATGAGCAACAGTCAGTTCAATGACTTGAATAGATCTGCTTCTTCGACATCGGGCCGGATACAGCAGGCTCTGGTTGAAGCGGAGATCAACTTCGCAACCGGTGTTCCGTGCGGTGTGTTGCGTCGCGTAATCGATTATTTGGTATGCGACGAGCGTGTCCAGCACGTCATCGTCAATCGCGAATCCGAGGCAATTGGTGTCGCCACTGGTGCATATCTGGCCGGTCGCCGACCCATCGTCTACATGCAAAACTCTGGATTGTTTGCGGCTTCGAACGACATCTCGTCACTTCTAATTCCATACCGGGTGCCATTGCTTATGATAGTGACACTGCGTGGGGATGAAGGAGAGGACGCACCACAGCATTTGGTGAATGGCGCTGCAACAACTCAACTGCTCGAATCCTTCAGGATTCCATACACTGTGTACAATGCCAATCTGGACATCCATGATACCGTGTTGGACCTGTTCAAGCAAGCAGCCGCCACTCAGCTGCCCACAACGCTTCTTCTCAAGAGAGGTTGGGACAAAACGTGAACCGGGAAACAGCCATAACTGCAATTATGGATACCGTCAGCGATGACGACATCATAATTGCTACCACCGGACTAATCTCGAGAGAGGTGTTTGAACGGTTTGACTCGGTGAGAAATTTTTACAACCCCGGAGCTATGGGGCTGGTCTCCTCGATTGGACTCGGCATCGCTCTGAGCACAAACCGTCGGGTTATTGTGATTGACGGGGATTCGAGTCTTCTGATGAATCTCGGAACCTTAGTCACTATCGGTTATCAGCAACCCGGTAACCTGCTGCACATCGTCATCAACAACGAGTCGTTTGGGTCGTGCAGTGAAGAACGGTCTATGTCAGGGTCGGTTTCGCTCAGCGGATTGGCAGCCCAAGCTAATTACGCCAGCTCGCTGACGGTCTTTGACGAGATCTCGTTGAAGAATGCTATATTGGAGACAGTCGGAAAGTTGGGTTTCGTTGATGCCAAAATCGAACTTGGCGGACGGCGAGACTTCAAGCGACCACTCGACCTAGTCGAGCTCAAGCATCGGTTCATGCATCAGCTGAAAGGAGAAGTGTCATCATGATCTTCAGAGGCAACAAGTTGTTCAACGCGTCATTCGACGCGTACGCGGACAACTACCAGTCGGTTCGCCCGGGTTACCCGGATGAACTGATGGCTGACATCGTCAAGGCGTGCAACATTTCCGAGCAGTCAACTCTGCTGGAGATTGGAGCGGGCAGTGGCATTGCCACGATCAAGCTGGCCGCCAACGGCAGCCGGATCATCGCACTGGAGCCTGGTGAAAACCTAGCCAAAATCGCTGAAGCGCAACTCAAGGACTTCCCCAACGTGGAGGTCGTGGTTGACACCTTCGAGCACTTCTCCAGCGCTGTCAAGTTCGACTCAATCCTCTCGTTCACCTCATTTCACTGGCTCAGTGGCACCGATACGATTCATCGTGTTGGCCAGCTGCTGAACCCAGACGGGACATTGGTTGTTGTCTGGAACAGTTTCCTGCAGCAACAGTCGACCGTTACCGATGAGATCGAGAAGATCTACCAGGCGGACTTGCGTGATATCTACCCCGGCGACAACAACACGGCCATCGTGAACAAAATCGCCCTCGACAAGGTGGATGGTCGCATCAACGCCATTATGACGGATTCGGCCCTGGAAACGGTTTTCCTGAACCGTTATCTGGTCACCTACACGTATGACGAGGTGACTTACCCGAAGTTCCTGGCCACCTACCCCAAGATCATCAATCTCGACGATGACCGGCGCCAACCGTTCCTGCGGCGAATCGCCGAAGCCATCAATGTACATGGTCCAGTAACCGTACCTGTCCTGTCCACAGTGATTGTCTGCCGCAAGCGCGACGACTTCATGCAGCAAGTTGCCAACAGCTAGAGGGAGTGGTTCAGGTGATTGACGTTCGCGCCATCCAAGAGCTGGCGACTAAATACGACGTGCCTTTCGAGGACGCCCTTTTTACGTCGCTCAACATCAGCGGAGTGGACTTCGAATGCGGTTACGACCGTATGCGTACTCAGCTCCGTCTGAACAACAACCAGCTGTTTGAGTACGCCATCAAGAAGGGTGACCTGGAATACTACCTGGCTATGCCGGTACTCCACACCAGCCCTTTCAAGATCCGTCACGACCAGCTGTTCCTGGGTGCTGACAAGATTGGCGACACACTCGGTGCTACGGAAGACCAGTGCAACTCGCATTACGTCAGACGTAACGCCACCGCCATCAACATCAACACCAACCTCCGCACCAACTGCCGAGGCTGCAAGTTCTGCTACACCGCCTACCAGGTGTCGAACGGCGAGTACCGCCTGACCTCAGTCGAAGATTTCAACAACTTCTTCGAGGGGATCATGGTCAAGTACTCACTGAACGACTTGGCAAGCATTCACCAGTTGTCGGTGGTCACCGGTTGCTACTTGATGACCGACGAGTTGGTTGAAACACTTGTCAACCTGAAGACCAGCGCCACGGGCTACAGCTTTAAGGGGCGGATCTTCTACCTCGGCTCGCAATTGGCCAATCCCACAGTTCTGGAAAGTCTGCGCGACATCAAGCCGTTCGGACTGACCTTCTCCGTGGAAGTGTTTGAGAGGCGAGACATCCTACGTCGCAACAAGCGTGCCATTAGCCTGTCACAGGTTAAGGAGACACTGTCTGCGGCCAAGGAGCTCGGCTTCAATGCATCCATCGCTTACGTGCTCGGTTTGGAATCACTGGACGTCGTGGAGAAGTATTTCACCATGTTCAAGGACTACACTAACAAGTTCCCGACCATCAACACCCTGCAAGTCCACCGCCAGCAGCTCAATACTGGATTGGAGGTCGACGGCGCGAATCGCTTGGAGTACTACCTCAAGGCTCGTAAGAGTCTCGAGAAGATCTTCAAGGACACCGCCATGCGGCCGCTGGTCTGGGAGAACTACCGTGGTTTGTGGTTCCTGAAGTTCGCGAACGAGGAACTTTTTGGGTGCCGATTCCCCGAGCCGCCTGCTTCTTTCTGAACAATCCCGTCCTCTTTTGGCGCTTTTTGCCATTAGAGGGCGGGATTTTCACTATTTATAGGTTAAAATGCCGTCGTGTTGCGTGAAGCGATTGGCTTTTCTGGATATATAATCATCAATCTGTAGTTTGATATCGTCAGGCATTTTTCCCCATTGAGTGTTCAACAAGAACTCGATTATAATCGTTCTGTCCACCGGATTATGGTCAGGGAATATTAACTCTGAATTGGTGTAATCGATTGTCATATGCGTCTTATTGTCGTCGCTGATATGGCTAAGTATAGCCAAGGCATCATTCACCAAGAACGAATCGTATTTATTACCAGTTAGGAGCGTCTTAAACTTTTCTCGAAATTCGTGAGTATCGTCGGCTGCCCGTTGAACTAATAATAACCGGCCGTCTTCGTTGAGTAACGACAATAATTTTGTATAGACATCGGGCAAGTTTTGCATATTGTCACCGGTGAATGGTACGTGTGAAGCAACAATAACATCGAACTTACGGTCGGTAGCGTAGTCTTGGAAACTGCCGTTAAAAATATTAAGTAGCGGCAAATCTGCCACAGTGCCCAATGTTATCGGCAGCTTTTCGGCTAAATCAAGGCTCGGCTCAATCACATTAACAGTTTGTGGCAGGGCGTTAACTTTAGATAAATACAATTTAGTAAATGACCCATCTCCAGCCCCAACGTCTAGTAATGACCATGGGTGAACGGGAGACGATTCAATAAGCTCGGCTAACTTGTCCGAGGTTTGTTCCTTCTCGTCGCTATATTGCAGAAAGGTCTCAAATGGCGTGAGCGTACCATCGCCAATAGAATATTCAAACTTATTACCGGTCATCTACGCAATATTATATTATGCTTGCCAAGTTGGCAAACACTTTTGACACAAATTTCTTGAAACAATTTTAACCTCCTTGGTCGCCTCTGTTATACTAGACTACTATGAAGAGGTATAACCCGAAAGAAATCGAACCACGGTGGCAGCAAATTTGGGATGAAACTGGCGTGTATACGGCTGACCTGCAAAGCAGCAAGCCAAAGTATATGGCGATGAGCATGTTTAACTACCCAAGCGGGGCTGGTATCCATATTGGGCATGCCATGAACTACACCATATCTGATGTCAAAGCCCGATTTAAGCGCCAGCAAGGGTATGAGAGTTACCATCCAGTCGGATGGGATGCCTTTGGCTTACCAGCTGAAAACTATGCTATCAAAGCTGGCGTGAGCCCTCAGCAGAGCATGGCGACCATTATTCCAAGCTATCACAAGCAGTACAAGGCCATGGGCTGGAGCAATGACTGGGAGAAAGAGATTGCCACTCACTTGCCCGAGTACTACAAATGGACGCAGTGGATATTTGTGCAAATGTACAAGCACGGGCTTGCCTATCAAGATAGTCGTATGCAGTGGTGGTGCGAAAAGGACAATTCGGTGCTGGCCAACGAACAGGTTATAGATGGCAAATGCTGGCGCCACGATGGCCCCGATGATCCACTCGTCCAAAAGAAAGAAGTCAAGCAATGGTTCTTCAAAATAACCGAGTACGCTGATGAGTTGCTAGGAGCGATTGATGACCTAGATTGGACTGAGACGGTTAAGCTGGCGCAAAAGAACTGGATTGGCAAGAGTAAAGGTGCCGAAGTCGAGTTCGTCATCGATGGTACTGACAAAAAGGTCACAGTGTTCACGACGCGGCCAGATACACTGTATGGTGCAACTTTCTTGGTCCTGGCACCAGAGCATGAGCTCGTGGATGGAGTCAGGACAGATGAACAAAAACAGGCAGTCGATGCGTACATTCAAGCTGCTCAGCAAAAGTCAGAAGTCGAACGCCAAGCTGCCAAGGAAAAAACTGGTGTTTTCACTGGGGCCTACGCGATTAATCCGATAAATGATCAGAAATTACCCATTTGGATTGCTGATTATGTGCTGGAAGGGTATGGCACTGGTGCCATTATGGCCGTGCCGGCCCATGACGAGCGCGACAACGAATTTGCTAAGAAGTACAAGCTGCCAATTATCCGGGTCGTGCAAAACGACGCACCGGATGATGAATGCTCACACGATGAAGGTACTATGATGAACTCTGGCGAGTATGATGGCCAAACCTCATCTGACGCCCGTGAAAACATTGTGAAAACTCTGGCTGCGCAGGGCAAAGCGACTGAAAAGGTAAATTATAAGATGCGCGATTGGAGTGTGAGCCGTCAACGGTACTGGGGCGCACCGATTCCGATTATCAACTGCGAAAAGTGTGGACCCGTTCTTGTGCCGGACGAGGACTTACCAGTGGTGCTACCCGAACTTGATGACTTCAAGCCGAATGGCGATGGCCGGAGTGCATTAGCACGTGCATCCGACTGGCTCAAGGTGGCCTGCCCGGAGTGTGGTGGCGAAGCGGAGCGCGAGACCGATACGCTCGATACCTACATTTGCAGTAGCTGGTACATGTTCCGCTATATGGATCCACATAACCAAAAAGCGATTTTCGATAGCGAAATCGTGAATAAATGGGCGCCGGTCGACTTTTATAATGGCGGTGACCATGCGACGGCGCATCTGCTGTACGCTCGCTTTGTGACGCGTTTCTTCACAAAAATTGGCATTATGGAAAACCCTGAACCCTTTAAACAGATGCTGTTTAATGGCAAAGTCACGGCCGGTGATGGTACGATGTTCAGCAAAAGTAAGGGTAACGGTGTCGACCCGCTCGATATTATCGCCCAAGGGTACGGCGCTGATGCCCTGCGCACCTACCTGATGTTTGCCGCGCCGCTCGACACCTGGATCCGCTGGGATTCACAGGGTGTACCGGGTACACATCGTTTTCTATCTCGCCTCTGGGCGTTGGTGCAAGAGTACCTGGAGGCTGAAGAGAGAGTGGTGAGTGAGGCTGCCCAAAAAGACATCCTTCGGGCTACGCACCAAATGATTCGCAAGATGACCGAAGATATCGAAGAAAATCGTTATAATACTGCCATTGCAGCTTCCATGACGGCGGTGAATGAATTGTATAAGCTCAAAGTAGAGCACCTAGCCCGCACGACGGTGTGGCAAGAAGCACTGGAGGCCGTTGTGGTGTGTGTGGCACCATTTGCACCGCACATTGCCGATGAGCTGTGGTTCCAGCTGGGGCACCACACCTCAGTGCAAAAAGACACCTGGCCCGAGTGGAATGATAAGTATTTGACACAAGATACTATGACCATTGTAGTTCAAATCAATGGCAGATTACGAACGACACTTGAGGTCGATACAGCAGCAACTGAGGATGCCATCGTAATGGCAGCCAAATCAGACGGTAAAGTTGCCGCACATCTTGAAGGCAAAGAGATGCTGAAGACCATCTACGTGCAAAAAAAGCTCGTCAACTTCGTCGTCAAATAGCGCTCGTCCAAGCGAACCACCGATACTCGGCACTATAAACAATCAGTAAGATATGTGTTACTGTTTGTGCATGAAGCATAAACACAATCATAGTGTATCGAGGCGTTTTATGGGGGGCAGTCTAGTTGTAGCCGTTATTGCAATAGCGACTGTCATTGCCGTATTGTGGC
>DAIDKK010000024.1 GCA_027450065.1 Candidatus Saccharimonadota bacterium
GGCTGGATTTTCTGGCAGGAGTGATGTTCTGTATGTACCGGTTTATGCAAATGGCAGCTTAGGAGCCTGGGCTGCAACGACATCAATAAGTACAGGGGTGACTTACCCAGCATATAGCAGCTACAATGGCTATCTTTATATTATGGGCGGATACAACAGCGGTACTGCCCTAGATTACAACACCGTTTACTACGCCAAAATTGACCCAGCGGGGAAGCCGGCAAGCTTTGCGGCGACATCGACGGCATTTACGACTGCTCGAGCGGTTGCGTGCAGTGTGGCCTACAACGGCTACTTGTATGTAATTGGCGGTAGCACCAGTGATAGTCAGAATAATAATGTGGCGAATGTTGACTACACGCCACTTACGGCAAGTACCGGCCAAACAGGAACCTGGACTGCAGCAACGGCTTTGCCTGTTGCAACTGGTAGTCTTGGCTGCACGGCAACTGGAGGGTATCTGTATATTATGGGTGGTTATACAGGTACGGGCACAGGGTCTGGTACAAATGTGACTCGCTACATTTCAATTAGTAGTACCGGCCCCCTTGGGGCATCATGGACGACCGGTTCCTCGTCAGGTTTAGGGGCAAGCATTACGGGGCCACGGCTGACTACTTATACTGCAGGAGGGTCTACTTACATCTACGCGATAACAGCAGGTTCAGTTTCAGTTTATAGAAGTACCGTAACTATCAGTACTGGCGCAAATAGCGCATGGACTGCAGTTGATAGCACTTTGCCGAATATGACAGGTTCAACCTTTGCTACTGCACAAGTGGGAAATTATTTGTATATGTTTGGTGGTGCACTCTCTACCTCGACCACGGCTCTTAGCACAGTCTACTACACCACTATCGCTAGTGACGGCAGTATACCAAACTGGCAGACAACCACCTCTATGAACACGGCCATATCCTTTACGAACGGCACTGCGGTGAACGGCTGTATCTATAGTGTTGGTGGCGAAACTACCGGTGGTACCTCCCTAAACACCGTACAATATGCCTGCCCAAATAGCAATGGTACCATCTCTGCTTGGTACAATGCGCCGAATCTTAGTGTCGCAACCACGGATTTAGCAGTGACGAGCTATGGTGGCTACATCTACGGTGCGGGTGGTTGGACGACAGCCGCAACGACAGCTACACAGTTCAGCCTCATAAACAACGGTGGTAATGGCACAATCGGCACATGGGGCACGACAACAAGCTTCACGACCGCCCGTAGCAACCACACCTCTGTTGCGTATAACGGCTATCTCTATGTCATCGGTGGATATAATGGTACTAGCGTACTCAATGACGTCCAATACGCTCCCATCAATAGCAACGGCACAATCGGTACCTGGACCTCAACAACAAGCTTCACGACCGCCCGTAGCAGCCACACCTCTGTTGCGTACAATGGCTATCTGTATATAATCGGTGGTACTGGGAGTGGTGGTTCGCTGAGCGACGTCCAATACGCTCCCATCAATAGCAACGGCACAATCGGCACCTGGGCTACGACAACAAGCTTCACGACCGCCCGTAGCAACCACACCTCTGTTGCGTACAATGGCTATCTCTATGTCATCGGTGGATATGGCACTGGCGACTTGAACGACGTGCAATATGATCCCGTAAACTCTCTGGCACGAATTGCCCATTATAGTAAAGTAATTAATCTTGGTGTGCCTACAAATATTTCTAGCATAACCTACAGCGGAGTGGCAAAAAATTCGCAATCACCGGGCACGAGTGCTATAACCTTCCGTGCTGCCGGCACTAGTGGTGTGTTTGGAAGCACCATCACATCAGCGTCAAACATCACACCTGGGAGTACAGCGTGTCTCGCGGGTAGCCAGAATTACACAAGCTACTTACTCGTCATGGTCACGCTGGACGACTCAGCAGGGGGTGGGGTGGGGGGCATATTCCCAGATGCAGCAAGTACGAATGCGTATGTATCAGATTTTACCGTCAACTTTACTCCTATACATCCATTGCCCAGTATCCGTCTGCGCCTTGGCAAGACGTTGCAGTCGGGCAATCAAAGTGCATTGGATACCTGCTACCCATAATAGGGCAAACTTACGACAGCGTACGCTGTATATAGCGCATGCCTAGGATTGCGTAATGAGCTGTGGATAACTGGGGTAGATACTATCATTCGAATCATTTTTGTATTCAAAAACTCTTGCATTATTTTTACCGCAAGCGCATACTAGCAACTAGGTTTTGACGCAGCTGGTCTACCAAAATTGGTACCTAGCAAAAGCCAAAATCGGAAAATCAAACCAAACAAAAACAAAAACGCATCAAATGAAAAAAGCAGGGGATCTCGCAAACCCTGCTTTTTCTTTTTGTGATGTTTTCTGTGCTAGTAACGTGACACGACACGTCAATGGCATATTTGCAGTATCCGATGTGCTTGTGCGCGTGATAAAACGCAACGGCCCACATGTGTATGTGCTTCTAGTTTACTATTTGTCTAGTCCGCACGTAGCACGCAACTGCAAAAAGAGTGGAAAGTAACAACGACCGGCACTAAAATTACAATGTCGCACAATTTATCACGTTTGCGGTCGTTTCACGCCTTTGCATACGGGAGCTATGTCTACCGTAGGCAAAGGTTATAGATTTGAAGCCCGACTCTCGGCTGCGCCGAAGCTCTTGACGGCTAGCTTAGAGGGCAGAATCTTAGAGGGTTAGGGCAAAAAGTAAGTAGTATTAAAAAGCTTGTATCATATGGTTAGTGTTCAGATTGACATTTACCTTGAGCAATTAATTTGTTACGCTTAAACAAGCAAGGGCGGATACACATGGCGTACATAGTTGCAGTAACAAATCAAAAGGGTGGTGTCGGGAAGACGACAACGGCGGTAAATATTGCAGCCCAACTTGCGACGAGTAAGCGGCGTGTAGTGTTAGTCGACCTGGACCCACAGGGAAATGCCACCAGTAGTCTTGGGATTGCCAAAGATGAACTAACGAACACACTGTACGAAGCTTTACTGGGTAAAGCTTCAGTAAAAGAAATTATATTGCCAACACGCATTAAGAATATGTTTGTATTGCCGGCTAATGCGGCACTCGCTCAAGCGGAGGTTGATTTAGTGAATGTCGCAAAACGTGAGACTCGGCTTGCAAACTTGCTAGCCACCATTAATGCGGACGTTATTATTATAGATTGCCCACCAGCATTGAGCCTTTTAACGGTAAATGCACTTGCGGCTGCGGATGGTGTACTTATACCAGTACAAGCAGAATACTTTGCACTTGAGGGGCTGAGTCAGCTTCTGCAGACGATTCAATTAGTCAGGCAGGGGCTCAACCAGCAGCTGAAGATATTTGGCGTTGTGTTGACGATGTTTACAAAGCGAACAGTACTGAGCGAGCAGGTGCAGGCGGAGGTCCTACAGCATTTCGGTGACAAGGTATTTCATACGGTAGTGCCACGCAACATTCGGCTGGCCGAAGCACCGAGTTACGGCAAGACAATCTACGAGCATGATAAATGGAGCAAAGGCGCGAGGGCGTATAAGGCGCTTACCCAAGAGGTAGTAGATCGTGCCGGTTTATAAAGTTGCCTTAAGGGGCGAAGTGCTCTTTGAAGACAAAGATGGTATATTTATGAAGTATATGGTGCAGAAAGAAGGGCGTCGATGAGTGCAAAAACAGGTCTCGGTAGGGGGCTCGGCTCGCTTATTCCACAGGATTTTGATGCCGGTGCGCTTATAGAACAGGGCGAACGGATAGAGCAGATTGCGGTAGCAAAACTAGAGCCAAACCCCGATCAGCCGCGTACAATTTTTGATGAAGTTGCACTCAAAGAGCTGGCGGATAGCATTGCTCACTATGGAATCATGCAGCCACTCGTGGTGAGCCCTCACGGTGGTGGGTATAGTATTATTGCCGGCGAACGGAGATGGCGAGCGGCTCAGTTAGCTAAACTGAAGACTGTGCCTGCAGTCGTACGGACCATTAAGCAGCTTGAAAGACTTGAGCTGGCACTGGTCGAGAATGTGCAGCGAGTAGATTTAAGCCCACTTGAACAAGCAGTCTCTATCGCGAGGTTGCATGAGCAATTCAACCTAAGTTATGGGGCAATTGCTCAGCGACTTGGTAAAGCAGAAACAACGCTTAGTAATATTGTTCGTCTGTTGCAGTTACCACAAAAAGCCCGTGATGCCTTAGCGGAAGGTTCTATTACCGAAGGACATGCACGTCAGATTCTAGCACTCAAGGATATGCCAGAGAAGCAGGATGAGTTGCTCGCACTTATTACGATGCATGCCTGGAATGTTCGGCAGGCTGAACGGTATGTAACTTCCCTCAAGGCAGGGTTTCGTGATAAAACAGCCGCGACGGCTCGTGTTGCACTGGAGACACCTGAGACAGAACGATTATCGAAACGGTACAACACCCCAATAAAAATTCATCGAATGGCCAAGGGTGGTCGTCTGGAGATTACCTTCAACTCTGATGATGATTTGCAGCGCTTACTGACCGAACTTGAGCGCTAACGGCTCAGTTAGATGGAGTCATGCGGTGTTTCTAGCCAGTGTATACGCTAGAAGATCTTCATCGAATTAAGAGGTAGGATCCTGACGACGAGTTTGCCGATAACCTGACTCGTGTTCACTGGCCCAAAAGTACGTGAATCAAGTGAATTGGGCCGATTATCGCCACATACAAAAATCTGTGTAGACGAAAGCTGTATGTCGAGGTCATTTGTTGTCGGTGGAATGGCTCCATTTTTGCCATACGGCAGCGTTGCATCTGGTTGAAAGCCGTTTGGGTGGGCACTATTATAAACCGTTAAAACATTATTCTTTACGACAATACGATCACCGGGTAGTCCAATGACGCGCTTTACGAGCTGCTTTGTGTTATCTACATTTCCATAGTTCGCTAATCCTGATTCACTCAATATAATAATATCGCCGCGTTTCGGCACATACTGATGACCGGTGATGCGCGCCCAAGTGCGAGGAAGCTTCCATACGATAAGCCGGTCATTGTTTTGTAAGGTTTGTTCCATACTGGGGCCATCGACCTGATATGACTGAAAAACAAATAACGTAAGAATTACAGCGAGAGCCGGTGCAAGAAGCAAAAGCGCTATGCTCGAGAACAGATTGCCAAGGTGCCTGTCTTTGTGCTGCTCGCGGCTAGAGGTATGGGCGATGGTTGGCGCCGCAACGTGTTGATTTGTGGGAGAAGGTTCTGTTTTGCTGTGTTGTTCCATGTGCGTACCACTATACCGTAAAAGTCAGAACTTCCAAAGTCATGAAGGGTTATGGAAGTTGACTTTACGCCTTGGCGAGCCTCCGATATACTTATACTTACTTTGTATGCAGACAAATAGTAAACCACAAACTGGGCGGGTGCGTCAGCGGGGTATCGATGGCTTTATTGTTGTGCCGCGTAGGACTACTAACTATACGGCGCGAAACGTATTTCCTTCAACTTCGGAAGAAAAGGCAACCAAATCGATTCCTAACTCCTCAAGAGCTAGGAGTGTGCTAGATGGAGTACCAATTCCCAAGCCAGCTCCCCTGATTCCCCAGTTTGATCTACCCAAGTATACGCCCCACAAAAGGCCAGCAAAGCTAGTTCGTGGGCGTTTTCGCTGGGCTAGACTAGCAGCTCGAGCGAGCCTAGCTATAGCTGCAATTATTGTTCTGACGGGTGGATATGTATTTTGGCGTGGCTACGCAAACTTGCATAAGGTGTTTCACGGCACGAGTACTGTTGCGGCGCTGAGTACCGAAAAAGTCGCACCGGAATTACTAAATGGCGAGGGTGACGGTAGAGTTAACGTACTGTTGCTCGGCATCGGTGGCCAGAATCACCCTGGTGGGGACTTGACGGATACGATGATAATACTGAGTGTTGACCCAGTTAACAAGACGGCCGCGACCCTAAGTCTCCCACGAGATATGTGGATAAAAATGCCTGTCAGCTATTTTGGAACATACCAGAAGATTAATGCCGCATATAGTAGTGCAAAGTACCAGTATCTCGGCAAGGTCGACCTTGCCAGCACCAACGAGCAGGCAATTGAGGCCGGTTTTCATTCTGTCGATCAGGCAGTTGGTGATGTGCTTGGTATCAATATTAATTATCATGTGCTCGTAAACTTTCAGGCATTTCAGCAGGCGGTAAATTCTGTGGACGGAGTGACAGTCGATGTAAAAGCACAGCTGTATGATCCAACAATGGCCTGGGAGAATAACAATAATCCAGTGCTTGCCAATGTGGGCATACAGAATATGGGTGGCCATCAGGCGCTTAACTATGCTCGCTCAAGAGAAACGAGCTCTGATTTTGCCCGGGGTGAACGCCAGCGACAACTGCTAGTAGCACTTAAAGATAAAGTATTAACCCTGGGGACGCTCAGTAGTCCAACGAAAATCACGAACCTTATGGATGCTCTGGGAAGTAATGTTAATACTGACCTCAGTACCCAGGCTGCCTCAAGACTTTTCGATATCATGAAAACTATTCCGAGCGATAAAATCTCTTCGCTGAGTCTCACATCTCCAGATAGTCTCGTGACAACGGATCACGTCGGGGATATCTCGGTGGTGCGTCCCAAGGCGGGCTTCGGAGTCTACAGTGATATTCAGGCGTACGTCCGATCGCAATTGAAGGATGGTTATCTTACCAAAGAAAATGCTAACATTTATATAATTGGTGCGACTGACACACTGCGGGCGCAAACTGTTCAAACACTTACAGGGTATGGCTATAATGTTACCGGATCTGTGGTTGTTTCGTCATCCATGCCAGCGGGTATGACCGTGATCGATAAATCAAATGGTACTGCACCGTATACGCTCCATTATCTACAGAATCGCTATAGTGTATCGGCGATTACATCGCTACCCGCGGGTATTAAGGTGCCAAATGGCACGCAGTTTGTTATAATTGCGGGTACATGAGACTCTTTACTGACAAGCTAAAGCCCAGTCGGGGGTTCGCGCATACCTTTTATGTACTCTACAATATATTATTACCTGTGCTTGTCTATGTATTGGTGGGTGCCCAGTTTGTTCCGGTCGCCGTCGCACTAGTACTTTTAAGTAAATGGCGCATGCTGGCGGTTCGGCCCCGTTTCTGGATTGCTAATATTCGAGCGAATGCTATTGATATCATCATTGGCTTATCGACGGTGGCTCTGATGGATGGAACTGACGTCGGGTTGACTCGCTTGGCGTATGTTATTGGGTGGGGTGTGTGGCTTGTCTTCATGAAACCGCGCACTGATTTACTCAGTGTATCCATGCAGGCGCTTATAGGGGAGGTGGTTGGGCTAACGGCTATATTTTCGGCGTGGGACCATTTATCCCTATTAGTTTTAGTTGTTGCAGTCGGTTTTATCTGCTTTTTCTCGGCTCACCATTTCTTCTATGGCTTTGACGAAGAGCACATGAGACTACTTGCATACGTGTGGGCTTACTTTGGTGCTGCACTGACATGGATATTGGGGCATTGGCTTATCTATTACTATCATATTGTCGCACAGCCCACGCTCATTCTCGCCGCCATGTCTTTTGGCATTGCGACACTGTACTATCTTGATCATGTCGATAGATTATCGAAACCAATTCGACGTCAGATTATATTCATTCTCATGACCGTCATGCTTGTCATATTAGTATTCTCTGATTGGGGTGACAAAATAGTATAATGCTCTCAGTAAATTCCAAGCGAGAGCTGTCATAAAGGGAGGGGTATGGAATTAGATACGCAAATAACTAAACCAAAACTAACGTCCGCGCATATCTGGACAAAATTATCTCAAGCGAGGATACACAAAGCCTTATCATATATTTTTGGAGGGCTCTGTGTCGTTGCCTTAGGCTTTGGGGGTGGATGGCTTGGTGCAGCAGATCATACAAACCCTGCAACAAGCGTTATCCAGCAGCGAACGGTTTTAACCGACAGGGCCAACCTCGTAAGCTCAATCGCTAAGACAGTTGGGCAAAGCGTTGTGTCCGTGAATGTAACGTCTCAAACGGCGAGCCCATACGGTGGGAGTAGCCTGTTTGGGTATATGTACGGTGGTGGGAGTAGCTCCCAAACCCAGCAAAGTGCCGGAACGGGCATTATCCTTACTGCTAGCGGACTTATCTTAACAAACAGACACGTGGTGCCAGCAGGTACAACCAGTGTCAGCGTTACGCTCAGTGATGGTACCGTACTCGACAATGTTAAGGTAATAGGCAGGACAAGTGAAAGTGATAGTTTGGATATTGCTTTTCTGCAAGTAGAAGATGCCAAAGGCCATACTTTGAGCCCGGCGACACTGGGTGATTCAAGTAAGGTACAGGTAGGGGACTCTGTAGTTGCGATTGGCAATGCACTCGGCCAGTTCCAGAACACTGTGACGAGTGGTATCATTTCGGGCTACGGTAGAAGTGTGCAGGCAAGTGATAGCACTGGATCTTCATCAGAGACTCTCGATGATATGTTCCAGACGGATGCGGCGATTAACGAAGGGAATTCAGGCGGGCCACTCGTGAACTTGAACGGTGAAGTTATTGGCATGAACACGGCCATTGCGAGTAATTCGCAAAACGTAGGTTTTGCCATACCTATTAATGATATTAAAGGCTCGATTGATAGCGTAAAATCAACTGGTAAGTTGGAACGCCCATATCTCGGTGTTGCGTACGTCATGCTAACCGACGATATCGCAAAGCAGTACAATCTGAGTGTTAATCGAGGAGCCTATATTCCATCAGCAAGTGACATGGGTTCTCCCACAATTATCGCTGGCGGCCCAGCTCAAAAAGCTGGACTAAAAGAGGGCGATGTCATTACAAAAGTTGATGGTACGGCAATTGATGAAAAAACCAGCCTCGTTTCAATACTAAGCACGCACAAAGTTGGAGACACAGTGTCCCTGACCGTCGTACGTGGAAGCAAAACACTCACTCTTCAAGTGACACTTGCTGCTGCCCCGGCTAGCTAACGTAATTTGTATGCAAAGCACTGTGCTAAGCCATCAGTGCTTTGTACGATGTAGCCAATCGCATACATAATATCGGCAAGTTTTTTATGCTGCATAACTAATGATTCGGCAATCATATGGGTAGGTTTATGCTTGAGTACAGCAAGTTGCGCACATAATTTTCCATAAAGCTCGAGCCCATCAGAGCCACCAAATAATGCGAGCGAAGGTTCGTGCGTGGCCGCTCGGTTAATCGGGTAGGCATCGGGCACGTAGGGTAAGTTGGCGAGAACTATGGCGTTTGGCGTTTCAATAGCTGAATCTGGGAATGTTTGTAATAGGTCACCCTGCATAAAACGAATAGTCGCCTGTAAACGTTTGGCATTTTCTTGAGCTATTTCAAGGGCGGACGTATCGATATCGGTTGCCAAAACCTGCGTACCAGGAAATTCAAGAGCAGCAGTAATGGCGAGTGCGCCACTACCGGTACCAATATCGATAATTGTAGTGCGTTGTCCGGGGGGTAGCTTTTTGAGCAGCTCAATTATAGCTTCAGATTCTGGTCGTGGCACGAGCACGTGCTCATTTACTATGAATTCGCGGCCATAAAACTCAGCATGTCCGCGAAGGTAGGCAAGTGGTACATGTTTGACTCTTTGAGTAATTTTTGTACTCAAATTTTTTATTTCTGACCTCTGTAAAACATATTCAGGATGTCCAAGAACCCATGATTTATCGCAGACAAGTTCATCGCACAAAAGCACTAATGAATCGAGCCGAGCTGTCTCAATATGTGCCCCAGTGAGCGCTGCTATTGTATCGGTAAGCCATTCGTGAATTGTCATGGTAGCCAGACTATGTGCGAGTGCGATTACTCGCCTTCGTTAATGAGGATACGCTCGTATTCGGCAAGTCGCTCGATAAGGTCATCGATGTCACCAGCCAGGGCGGCCGGAATATTGCTGCGACTATAGCCAATGCGATGATCGGTGATACGATCCTGCGGAAAGTTATAGGTGCGAATTTTCTCACTACGGTCCCCAGAGCCAATTAATTTTTTACGAGCATCACTCAAACTCTTCTGCTCATCCTCAATCTTCATTTGCAGCAAGCGAGATCGAAGCACGCTGAGCGCCTTGGCTTTATTTTTAATCTGAGACTTTTCATCTTGGTTGGCGACGACGAGTCCACTCGGCAAGTGCGTAATGCGAACGGCAGAATCGGTCGTGTTAACACTTTGGCCGCCATGACCGCCGCTTCGGAAAACATCAATGCGGAGATCGTTCGGGTTAATTTCTATGTCGGTTTCTTCGGCTTCGGGCAAGACAGCAACGGTGACCGTTGAGGTATGAATGCGACCTTGGCTTTCAGTTGTTGGTACGCGCTGCACACGGTGTACGCCGGCCTCAAATTTAAGCTGCTTGTACATGTCATTACCGCGAATAGCAAAAATAATTTCTTTGAAACCGCCAACTTCGCTTGGGCTTTCGCTCACAAGCTCAGTCTTGTAGCCATGAATCTCGCACCAGCGGATGTACATACGGTAGAGCTCAGCAGCAAACAAGCTTGCTTCGTCACCGCCAGCTCCAGCACGAATTTCGATAATAACATCCTTCTCGTCATTCGGGTCTTTGGGAGTGAGGGCGAGTTCAAGTGCTTGTTGATTAGCGAGCTGCTTCGTTTCGAGTTCGGTTAGTTCTTCCGCAGCAAGCTCTGCCAGGTCACCACCTTCCGCAGCAAACTCGCGCGATTCAATGAGCTGCTGATCAAGCTGATGTTTCTCATCAAAAAGTCGCAAGACATCATCTAAAAAAGCTTGGCGCTTGGCAAGTTTGGGATAGGTAGAATCAGAGTAAATTAAAGGATCCTGCAACTTCACCTGCAGTTCTTGTAGCTCGTTACGAAGAGATTGTTCTTTTTGGTCCATTATGCCGTCCTTGCTATGTAGTATAAACAAAACCGCCTCAGATGGACATCTTTGGCGGTTTTGATTGAGGGCAAGCTACTGGGCTTTCTGGGTCTCGTCAGCGGCTTTGTCGGCCTTTTCGGCGGCTCGTTGGCTCGATTTTTTAGCAGCAGCCATACGGGCAGCTTTGGCTTTTTCGGCCGCAGCAGCACGTGCCTTGAATTTGTCGACGCGACCTTCAATGTCGAGCACGCGCTCCTCGCCGGTGAAGAATGGGTGTGAGCTACTCGTGATGTGTACTTTTACGAGAGGGTATTCCACGCCATCAAGGGTAATAGTCTCATCTGAGGCTACGGTCGATTTCGTAAGATACGTTGTGTTGTTATTGAGGTCTTGAAAGACGACAAGACGATAATTTGCGGGGTGCAAATTCTTTTTCATGTAATTAATTCCTCTTGCTCGATAAATAGTGGTGTATGTGCATGGTAGCCGGTTAGCAGGCGAGCGTCCCTGCAGTCGGTATATCCCAAGCAATTGCACGTCAGTATATCACCTCTGTTATGAACGTGCAACCTATACAGTTGGCTGCCTCTTGATACCATCGGTTATTTTTGGTACACTTAGTAGGCAATTAATTAAGCAGGTGCGGGTGAAAATCCTCTTATGCATGGCTTTGTAAGCGTGTATAGGTGACCCGACCGAAGAGAAAGGATTATAAAAATCATGGCTACAGAAGTAGACATTAAGCAATTATTGGAAGCAGGGGCTCACTTTGGTCACAAAACCGAGCGATGGCACCCCAAAATGGCACCATACATCCACAGCAAGCGTGGCGGTAGCCATATTATCGATTTGACGAAAACCGTCACGAAGCTTGAAGAAGCACTCAGCTTCCTCGAGGAAACAGTAGGCAAGAATAAGCAAATTTTATTCGTCGGTACGAAGCGACAAGCCCAAGACATCGTCAAGAAATTGGCCCAAGATACGAACCAGCCATATGTTACTGAGCGTTGGTTGGGCGGTATGCTGACCAACTGGAACACCATCGGTGCTCAGATTAAGCATCTCGTCGACCTGGAAGAGAAGATGGCTTCTGGTGAACTAGCAAACAAGTTCAATAAGCTTGAGGTACAGCGTTTTCAGGAAGAAATTGATAGCATGAATATCCTGTACGGTGGTATCAAGGAACTGAATGCTCGCCCTGGTGCAGTTGTTGTCTTTGATGTTGTCCATGATCAGAATGCCGTCAAGGAAGCCATTAAGCTTGGTTTACCAATTGTTGGTATCTGCGACACGAATAGCAACCCGACAAACATTACGTACCCAATCCCGTGCAATGATGACGCTATCAAAGCCCTTCAGCTTATGGCTGACTACTTTGGCGCTGCTGTGCAAACAGGCAAAGCAAAGAGCAAGCCAGCCGACAAAGACGAAAAATAAATGCTTCGTAGGTTAGGAGCGACACGGAAACTTATTGCTCGAACTACACAATCGATAATCGAGTAAAGAGGAGAACGCAACATGGCAGTTACTATAGAAGACATTAAGCGCTTACGTGAGTTAACCGGTGTCGGTATGACTGATGCAAAAAAAGCACTCGAAACCGCCAATGGCGACTTTGACGCTGCGCTCAAAGAGATGCGTCAAAAAGGTTTGACAAAGGCAGAGAAGCGGAGCGAACGCGAGGCTCGGCAGGGCATTGTTGGTACCTATAACCACGACAGCCGCATCGGAGTTGCTGTTGAGGTAAACTGCGAAACTGATTTTGTTGCTCGCAATGAAATCTTCACCAATCTCGTGAAAGATATTGCGATGCATGTCGCTGCCTCGGCACCACAGTACGTGAGTGCCGAAGATATCCCCGCAGAAGAGCGCGAAGCGAAGAAGCAAGAGTTACTCGCCAGCGATGCGCTAAAGGGTAAGCCAGCTGACATGGCAGAAAAAATCGTCGAAGGACAACTCGGCAAGTACTTTGCAGAACGTTGTTTACTTGATCAGCCATTCATAAAGAACCCAGACCAGAACGTCGGCGACTATGTAAAAGAACACATCGCCAAACTCGGTGAGAATATTGTAGTGCGACGGTTTAGCCGTATAGCTCTCGGTGAAATTGCATAGCAAAATGCCATCACCAGATCCATGTGAAACATGTAGGCTACGAGAAATCGAACCATATGAATCCCGGGCGGACTGTACCGAATTGGCTCGAACAGTTATCAGTTACTGGTGGCACGGTAATCCAACTGTACAGCTTAGCGAAGTTGCATTTGATGAGCTACAAGGTAGTGGTGTAGATGATGGGGCGCGGGAAATACTGAATGACTGTATGACAGAGCATGCATCTGAAAGGTGCGGTGCTCTGAATCCATACGGAGTATAATACGAGGCGAAGAACCTAAAAGGAGACCTATGAATCCAAGCCGAATTGTCGAAGATGCCAAAAAGAAATTTGCAGGTGCTATTGAACACTACCATGAACAGCTCAAGAGTATACGAACGGGGCGAGCCAATGCCGCTATGCTTGATGGGGTTATGATTGAGGCCTATGGCCAACAGATGCCGCTAAATCAGGTGGCGAATGTGATTGCACCGGAGGCACAGCTCCTGCAGATTACGCCGTTTGATCCCAGTAACCTTCAGGCAATTGCCAGCGCTATCCGCGATAATCCTAATCTGGGGCTTAATCCAAGTGATGACGGGCGAGTCGTAAGATTGCTCATTCCTCCGCTTACCGAGGAGCGTCGTCGGGAAATGGTCAAACAGCTGAGCGGTAAACAAGAAGAAGCCATGATTGCCATACGCAATATCCGACATGAAGCAATGGATGCTATAGACCAAGCCAAGAAAGACAAAGAAATCGGTGAAGATGATGCGAAGCGCCTAGGCAGCCAGGTGGAGGATGCCGTTCAGAAGACAAGGATAGATATCGAAGCGGCTTCAAAGGTAAAAGAAGCCGAAATCATGAAGGTGTAGAGGAGCAAACTTGGCAAGATTGGCCAGTGAAGCAAATGTACCTATTCACGTGGGTTTTATTGTCGATGGAAATCGGCGCTGGGCAAAAGCCCATGGCTTAACGACGTTCGAAGGTCATTATAGAGGCTACGAAAATCTTAAGACCATCTTGCTGCATGCTTTTGATGAAGGCATCCACTACGTGTCTATGTATGTGTTTTCGACCGAAAATTGGAGTCGAACCAAAACAGAAGTCCAGTATCTCATGCAATTACTGAAGCATGTCTTGGTAGATGAACTCCAAGAACTGCAAGACCGTCATATCCAAATAGTCTGGGTAGGCAGCCGTCAACATATGAAACCCTCTCTACTTAAAGCCATCGAACGCGTCGAAACGATCACGAAAGGCAATACAGCCGGTACCTTGGTGCTATGCCTGAACCATGGTGGCCATCGAGAAATAACAGAGGCGGTACAACGACTGCTTGGGGACGGAATTGTAGCGAGCGACATAAATGAAGCAATGATTGCACGTTACCTGGACCATCCAGAAATACCACCGATTGATCTTATTATCCGTACCAGCGGTGAACAACGCTTGAGCAATTTTATGCTATGGCGAGCAGCTTACAGTGAGCTTATTTTTCGGGAGGAGTATTGGCCAGATTTTTCGGAGCGTGCGTTTGACGAATGTTTGCTAGAATATAAGAAACGTCAACGGAGATTTGGTGGGTAAATGATTTTATTTATACTTGGCATCCTATTGTTTATTGGTCTGGTCGTCGTGCATGAGCTCGGGCATTTTTGGGCTGCGCGGCGTAACGGTGTAGAGGTAGAAGAGTTTGGCATATTTTTTCCACCGCGTTTGTGGAAAAAGAAGATGAAGAGTGGCTGGGACTTTACGGTTAATCTGTTGCCGCTTGGTGGATTTGTGAAGCTCAAGGGTGAAACAGACAGTGATAAACGGCCAGGCAGTTTTGGCGCAGCCAATGATTGGGTTAAGACGAAGATAATGTTGGCGGGAGTGGCGGTTAATCTTGTGACGGCTATCGTTTTATTCACGCTGCTTGCGCTTATCGGTATGCCAAAACTTATTAGTAATCAGTTTACTGTTGCGAGCGACACGCACGTAGCACGCCAAGAGGTGATTATAAGTTCAGTCGAGACTGGTTCGCCCGCCGAAAAAGCCGGCCTTAAGGATGAAGATAGAATCACAGGTATAGGCTTACCCAATAAGCCATCTTCATTTGAGTCGGTGCACAGCCAATCAGACGTCAAACGCATAGAACAGAAGCTGCTTA
>DAIDKK010000025.1 GCA_027450065.1 Candidatus Saccharimonadota bacterium
TTCTCAGTTCCCTGCCAGCCAAGGTTTTGTACGATATTCCGAGCGTAACCGTATATAATGATTGTTTAGAGAGTGAGGGGTGATATGAAAATAGCAGTACATGGTTTAGGTCGGATGGGCATGCAAATTGCTCGAAAATTAGCCGAAAGCGGTGAACATACTGTGATTGCGCACAATCGTAGTCATGAGCCGATTGAACAAGCGGTATCGTATGGCGCGCAACCTGCCTATACGCCCGACGATGTTGTCAAAGCATTCGATGGTGAGCAGGCAGTCGTGTGGGTGATGCTACCAGCCGAGATTACGGAAGCTATGATTCGGCAATGGACAGAGCTGCTACCGAAAGGCTCGATTATCATTAATGGCGCAAACTATGATTATCGTCAGGAACCTGTACTCAACGATATGGTCAAAGCTGCCGGTATGGAATACATCGATGTCGGAGTCAGTGGCGGCGTGTGGGGGTATCAGAACGGCTTTCCGCTGATGTGTGGCGCAGACAACAAAATGGCGTTTACGGCACTAGAACCTGCCCTCAAGACGCTTTCGCTACCGGGTGGTATGTATGACTACTTCGGTACGTCCGGGGCTGGTCACTATGTCAAGATGGTCCACAATGCCATCGAGTACGGTATGATGCAATCTTTAGGCGAAGGTTTTCGCATGCTGCACGATGGTCCGTTTAAAGATGTTAACCTCGCTGCTGCGGCTGATTTGTGGCAGCACCACAGTGTTATTACAAGCTGGCTGACTGAGCTCAGCCGGGATGCGTTCCGTGAGAACCCCGAGCTCGATGGCATTAGCGGCTATGTGGCCGAAAGTGGTGAAGCTCGCTGGACGCTTGAGGCAGCAAAGGATATGGGTATAGACTTGCCGGCTATTCAGGCAGCATTTGATGTGCGCGTTGCCTCACAAAAGGGCGAAACAAACTTTGCAACCAAGGTTGTGGCCGCTCAGCGCAATAAATTCGGTGGTCATAACCTTAACGGCGAAGGTGCAGCATGAACGATTACCTTGAAAATCCGCTCATCATTATTATTTTTGGTATTACTGGTGATCTTTCGCAGCGCAAATTATTACCTGCCCTATACCACTTAACGAAGCGTCATGAATTGCCAGAACATACCAAAATCGTGGGTGTCAGCCGCCATAAGATACCGGTGAGTGAGGTGTACGCCAAACTACAGGAGCGCATTCATGGCAGTGATTTCGATAAAGCAGTCGCGGAAGAGCTTCATGATATGACTGAAATGGTTCAAATGGACCTTGATGCGCCAGATGATTATCGTAAGCTCAAGGAGCGTTTAAGCGAAGTCTCAGATCAGCTTGGCCCTGGCGTGAGTCGAATTTACTACCTCTCAATACCCGCCCAAGCTTTTGTGTCGGTGGTACATCAGCTTGGTGAAGCTGGTCACCACGAGCCATTTGGCCTTGACGGTGAGCGTCCGCGATTACTCGTAGAGAAGCCTTTTGGATATGATACAGCCTCAGCCAAGACACTCGTACAGGCTGCTGATGAACACTTCGGAGAACAGCAAACATTTCGCATTGACCACTACCTGGCAAAAGAAACGGCACAAAATATTTTAACATTTCGTTTTCAAAACCCCCTGTTCCAGACAATCTGGAATAAAAAGCATATTGCAAGTATCCATGTTGTGGCGTATGAAACGATTGGCATAGAGAATCGTGCCACGTTTTATGAGCAGACTGGAGCGTTGCGAGATTTTCTGCAAAGCCATCTTATACAATTGCTTGCTCTTGTTACTATGGAAAAACCAGAGCAACTGGAAAGTGATGCCATTCATGCCGAAAAGCTCCGCCTACTCGACAGTATCAAGACAATTATGCCCAATGAAGTGCATACGCTTGCCACAAGAGGCCAATATGATACCTACAGAGAAGAAGTTCATAACGAAAAAAGCGCCGTAGAAACTTTCGCTCGGCTACAGCTGACTATCGATAACGACCAGTGGCGCGAGGTCCCGATGGTCGTTGAATCTGGTAAGGCCTTACATGAAAAATGCTCGCGAATTAGCGTGACATTCCGCTCGAATCCAGATGCAAAGGCCGAAAACGTACTTGATTTTCGCATTCAGCCACGAGAAGGCATTACGTTGTCCCTGCAGGCAAAGAGGCCTGGCTTGGATATGGAAACCGAAACGGTACAAATGGAGTTTGATTATGCTCGTTCATATGGCCAAACTGCGGATGCCTATGAGCGTGTAATTATCGATGCCGTCCGGGGTGATCAATCACTTTTTTCCTCTGCCGCCGAAGTACTTTCTTCTTGGCGTATCGTTGAGAATGTCTTACAACAATGGTCTCACTCTGATGATAATCTGGCTATATATCCAGTTGGTAGCCATGCTAACAATATCTGATGAAAATACTGTGAAAATTTTCACAGTATCGCTTGTGCTTACTCATAATCCGCGATATACTGTCAGCGGAAACGCCCAGAGAGACTAAACAAAAGAAAAGACACAGTATATGAGGGTATTAATGCTAGGGTGGGAACTACCTCCGCACCACACAGGTGGGATGGGTATTGTGTGCTACCAAATGTGTCAACAACTTGCAAAAACGGGCGCTGAGATTGAATTTGTCCTTCCCTACACGGCAGATTTCTCAAACATTGATTTTATGAAAGTTAACCCTGCAGTCCCCAAGGATGTGTCAGAAGTTATAACCGGCATAGGTTCAGTGGGCAGCACGTATGATAGCCAATACTTTGAGTATATTATGCCTGACGGTACTTCCAGGGGTGCGGCTATGGATGAGCATCAGAGTAACTACGCAGACTACGTATCAAAACTGGTTCTGCTCGGTGACTATGATGTGATACACGCCCACGACTGGCTGACATTCCGAGCAGCACTGGCCGCAAAACAAGTTAGCGGCAAACCATTATTTGTACATATTCACTCAACGGAATATGACCGAGCCGGAGGCAAATCAGGCAATCCCTTCGTAGAAGAAATTGAGTACGTTGGTTTGCAGTTAGCCGATCGTATATTCGCCGTCAGCCAAGCCACAAAAGATACAATTGTTCGACATTACCATATCCCCGCTGATAAAATTGAAGTAGTGCATAACGCCATGGAATTTCGAGCTGAAGAGCTGTACGAAGATAAAAGTGATAATGCCTTTCGGTGTGTTTCTGGATTGCAAGAGGCAGGCTATAAAGTGCTTGTGAGCGCAGGCCGATTAACTATTCAGAAAGGTCTGACTCACCTACTGAAAGCCTTTCGCAAGGTCGTAGACATGCGACCAAAGAGCTTACTGCTTATTGTCGGCTCTGGCGATCAGTATGAGGAACTTATTGAGCTGGCAGCTGACTTAGGGCTCAGCGGTAACGTGATATTTACTGGCTACCTCAACGGTACCGGCAAGCAGTGGCGCGATGCCTTTCGTGTCGGTGATTTATTTGTCATGCCAAGTGTGTCGGAACCGTTCGGCATTACGCCGTTTGAAGCCTTGGCCCAAGGCACACCAGTGCTTATGAGCAAGCAGGTCGGTTCGAGCGAAGTGCTACACCATGTTTTGAAAGTTGAGTATTGGGATATTGATGAAATGGCCAACCAGATTCTATCGACCTTCGATCATCCCGATCTTGCGGCTACTCTGACAGAAAATGGTCGCGCCGAAATGATGAACCAGAGCTGGGAGAAGTCAGTATCACATATACTGGAGCACTACCATGGACACATTCGTAAGCAGGAGTTTGTCTATGTCTGATAAACGAGCCATTGTGCTATACCTACACGTTCACCAGCCCTACCGCGTAGGACGCTACTCGATTTTTGATGCAGGCCGACGCCATGACTATTTTGAATCGCCCGAGAACAGTCCACAAAATAATGCTGCTATTGTCCGTAAGGTTGCCGAAAAGTCATACCTACCAACAAATGCGCATTTGATGCGCATGATTCAAGAGAACCCACAGTTTAAGCTATCCCTTTCGATTACCGGAACAGTGCTTGAGCAGTTTGAACAGTATGCCCCGGATGTCCTTCAAAGCTTTCAGGACCTCGTGGCTACAGGTCGGGTTGAAATTGTTGGTGAAACCTATCACCACTCCCTTGCCTTCTTCTACGATCGCGCCGAATTCGAGGCTCAAGTTCAGATGCACCGTGAAAAAGTCGAGCGGCTTTTTGGAGTTACCCCAACCGCCTTTCGAAATACCGAACTGAGCTATAACAATGATATTGCCTACTGGGCCGACAAAGCCGGCTACAAAGCAGTCTTAAGCGAAGGCTGGGATCCCGTGCTGGGCTGGCGCAGCCCAAACTTCCTATATAAGCCAAGCCATACCGAGAATATTCGCTTGCTTACTAAAAACTACAAGCTAAGTGATGATATTGCGTTCCGTTTTAGCGACACACAATGGGTAGAATATCCGCTCACGGTTGACCGGTTTCTATCTTGGACGAATGCTTCGTGGGATCAACCACTCATCAATCTTTTTATGGATTACGAGACATTTGGCGAACATCAATGGGAAGATAGCGGTATCTTTAATTTTCTAGAAGAGCTCCCGAGACAATGGTTACGTAAGTCTGAGCATACCTTTATGACCGTCTCAGAGGCGGCGGGAGCATTCGATGTGGTAGATGAAATTGACTGCCCACAGACCATTACCTGGGCAGATACCGAGCGTGATCTTTCGGCCTGGACCGGTAATTCAATGCAGCAAGGCGCATTTGCCAGTATTTACGGATTGCGAGACGCCATACTGCAAACCAACGATCTTCAGCTTATTGAGGACTGGCGCAAACTGCAGACCAGCGACCACTTCTACTACATGTGTACCAAGTGGTTTAACGATGGCGATGTACACGCCTATTTTAGCCCCTACGATAGCCCATACGAAGCCTACATTGCCTTCATGAACGCTTACCTAGATCTTAAGTTTAGACTACATGAAATGGGGGTCGAGGTTTGATTCTACGAGGGTGGGATCATACAGTATACCTCCTAAGTTTTAAGAGGGGTTCTTAGTGGGACGTCCCGTCATACTGGGGAACGGAAGCCTCACAGTCGGGCTCGATGAGCGTGGCTTAGTACATGATTTTTACTACCCATACGTCGGGCTCGACAACCTGACGACTGCTCGGAGTAGTCAGCATAGGATTGGTATATATGTCGATAGTACATTCAGCTGGGTGAGTGACGAGAACTGGAGATGTCATGTGACGAGTGAAAATGACGCACTCATTAGTGATGTCCAGATGAGTAATGAAGTGCTAGGAATCTCGTTGCACTTCAATGACTTCGTCGATACGGAGGTCAACGCTTTTTGTCGTCAAGTACGAATCAAGAATACTACTAACCAAGAAAAGGTAGTGCGCATCTTTTGGCATCAAGTGTTTGAAATATCCAGAGGAGGACGCGGAGATACCGCTCTGTACGTGCCAGATGGTCCGTATTTACTTGACTATAAGGGCCGCTGCAGCTTATTGGTGTATAGCCGAAGCAGTGAAGGCACGCCTTTTGACCAGTATGCTGTCGGGAATTACAGTATCGAAGGGAAAGAAGGCACCTGGAGAGATGCTGAAGACGGTGAACTATCTGGGAACGCCGTCGAGCATGGAGGGGTCGACTCGGTTGCTGCAAATACCGTGGTGCTGGCTCCTCAGTCGGAACAGGCCGTGGAATACTGGGTAGTAGCAGCCGACTCACAATACAGTGCCGAGCGTATTCATACGCAGCTCTTACAGCATGGGCTGCAAAGCCGCCTCGAGAAGACCCGCGCCTGGTGGCATTCATGGCTGCACATCGCAAGCCCAGTCCTCGCTAATATGCCCGAAAAGGAACGAATTGCCACCAAGAAATCACTGATGGTCATCAAAGCCCACACGGATCGCCGTGGGGGCATTATTGCAAGCTGCGACTCAAGTATCTATAACTATGGCCGTGACTACTATAGCTATGTCTGGCCGCGTGACGGGGCTTATGCGATGTGGCCACTTATTCGCTTGGGTTATACCGAAGAGCCTAAAAAATTCTTTGAATTTTGCCGTGATATTATGAATCCAGATGGGTACATGATGCACAAGTACCAACCAGATAAGGCTATCGGTAGTACCTGGCATCCCCTCGTCCATAACAAGCATAGCGAGCTAGCCATCCAAGAGGATGAAACTGCCATTATTGTGTACATGTTGTCTGAGTACTACGAAGAGACTGAGGACAAAGAATTCGTGGAAAGTCTCTATAGTACGATGGTACAGCCGATGGCGAACTTCTTAGCCGACTTTATTGACGAAGCAACTGGTCTACCACATGCCAGTTATGATTTGTGGGAAGAAAAATTCCTGACCAATACTTACACTACCGCACTCGTGTACCGAGCCCTCACGAGTGCTGCTGGTTTTGCAGAATTATTTGAATACCCTGATGATGCCGTACACTGGCAGGCCGCTGCAGATGGTTTGGCAAGTCATTTCCAGACATTTACTGATCCTAGTAGGGGCTACCTGCGTAAAGGGTTCTTACTACAAGAAGACGGTTCGCTTCAATACGACAATACCCTCGATGTTTCGAGCAGCTACGGCTGCATGATGTTTGCTACAAAAGCTTTTGGGGCTAACGTCGTACGTTCTACATTTAGCGGCGTAGAAGAGCTGCTGCTTAATTCATCACCAAGTGGTGGCAGTCCCCGCTACGAGCACGATGGATACTTCAGCCCTGAGCCTTCGAGCATGGGCAATCCCTGGTTTGTGACAACGCTATGGATAGCACAGTACTACCTCCAAACAAATCGCGAGGACGAAGCGCATCGGCTCGTCGACTGGTCCTTGCAGCACGCCCTACCCAGTGGCGCCCTGAGCGAGCAAGTCAACCCCTCTGATGGCTCTCCTATCTCTGTGTTGCCGCTTGTGTGGAGTCATGCGGAGCTCATCAATACCCTACTTGATCTGTACGGATAGAAGAACATCCACCTTAATCAAAAATACCCCGCTTTGACCGGGGTATTTTTAGGTGTCGTGACAATCTTATTTCTTTGGCTTAACTTCGTTACGCCCAAGATTCTTCTTTGTCTCGGTAAACACTACATGCTTGCGAAGCTTCTTGCTGTATTTTTTAAGAGCAAGCTTTTCTGGAGTGTTCTGAGTGTTCTTACTAGTGTAGTAAATACGCTCACCAGACTCTTCACTCACGAGTCCGATCAGTTTACGTTTGTCGCCTTTGTTTGCCATATCTCAAGCATTTTAACAGATTCGTTTATCTTTGTAAAACAAAAATACCGGTCGATCATACCGGTATTTTTGCTTCCTGCAGAAATATGGAGGAGTTTTGCAAACAATAACACCCGTTTGTTGCAGATGGTTTGTTTGCGTCGATGCTTTTAGGTTCGGTTTTCGCCTTGCCCATACGCATATTTCGTAAGTGTTCGTTTTTCGACCGCTTACTAATTGGGAATGTAGCATATATGCTTATGCTTTGTCAATACCTGCCTGGAGCCACGACTGGGATTTGAACCCGAGACCCCTTCCTTACCATGGAAGTGCTCTACCACTGAGCTATCGCGGCCAATACCTTACAACAGATAGGATTGTACCAAGAATGACGACATCTGCCAAGCATCAGCTTAGTATGGTGCCAAGTGCCTATCCGCTGTCGACGGGCGTCTATGGTTATCCTTTGCTTTCATTTAGTTCATCCCAGTTCCACTGCCTGCTCTTGTTGTGCGCAAGCTTCTTTAGAATAGCTTGCTCGATATCAATACCAAGCACCCCGCCAAGATGTAAAACGCGCTGAATTATATCACCCAGCTCTTCTTCGAAGCCATCTTTGCCATCCATATTTTTATGGCGGTACGCCTCAAAAGCTTCTGATACCTCTGAATGTATGAGCGCAATCTTTTCTGCAACATTAATATCGGCCGGAGTAACGCCAAAGCCTTTAGCCTTTGCCTGTTCCATCACAAGTTTCGTTAGCTCTTCAATACTCAAACTTTTCGTCATTACCTTATGATACACCTTCGCAGTCCATACGGTCGGAGTACGATAACTCTAAGCCAATCAAAAAGCCGGACTTAAGATCCGACTCATTGATTGGTGCGGGGTGTAGGATTCGAACCTACGAACTCGGAGAGGGCAGATTTACAGTCTGCTGTGTTTGACCGCTTCACTAACCCCGCATGTATTCCAGTGTCGTAATTGTTAACAACTCCACTCGTGTGTAAATGGAGCCGCCTGTCGGGCTTGAACCGACGACCTGCTGTTTACAAAACAGCTGCTCTACCACTGAGCTAAGGCGGCATCGGTGTAAGAACTAGTGCATAGTGTATCAAAACAGGGGTTATATGACAACCCGCCGGGGCCTAAGAATTCGCTTTGGCTTGCCAGCCGGCACGATAAGCTTCTTGAGCTTCTCTTCAACCATATCGGCTTGTGCTTCCATACCACGTTCTTCGTAAGCTTTTTGAAGTAAGCTATACGTCTCACGGTTCGGCTCGAGTTCGATGGCTCGTTCTAGAGCTGCAAACATTAATTTCTCATTACCGAGTTTCTCGCTCACCTTTGCGTACGCCACATGACGAGCGGCCATGTTCTCCTCTAGCTTAAGCGCTTGCTCAAATGCTATACCAGCGCGTTCATAGTTTTCTGTTTCATAATAAATAAGTCCGAGGTTGTGTAGGCTGGATGGCGTTGCTTCAATACTACTCGCTATCTCAAAACAATCTATCGCATCGCGATATTCCTTTTGCTTCGCATACAAAATGCCTAAGCGGTTGTAGGCAGCGGCATTCTTTTCGTCTATTTTGAGGATAGTCAGCAACGCTTTTTCGGCTCGCAAGAAACGATTCTCGCGCATCCCCTGATGCGCAACGTCCCAGAGCTTCCCAATTCGGTCACCAACTCGACGCGTTATATCCGTGTCTTCTTCCGATCGCTTCCTGGTGTGCAGGAGGCCCATAAGCCCAAAGGCACTTACTACGAGTAGCTCGTACATAATATTCGTCTAGTATACCACATTCACAGCGACAGCATAAGCTCCGTGAACACTAACTTGAGGTTCCCTTTTTGAGCTAAGGCAACCTGTGCTTGCTGCGCCGCCCGCAAGACTTGGTACCAGCGTTTTATTCTAGCTACGTCACTGCCTACGGCTTGATGCAAACTTGCCTGCGTGACAAGTATAAGCGTATCGACATAGCGAACCGCCGCCGATCTATCTGATATTAGCCCATCAATCATAGTAAGGCGGGTAAAGGTATCGGCCGACAGCGTAGATTTAACGAGCTCAACAGAGGCGTCAGTTGTTGTCGCTGTTGTATCAGTCAGTAGGTTGTATGCAGCGCTAATATTACCACCTGATAGCATTAACGCTCGCTCTACTTCTAGTTGTTCACGATTAAGCGGCTGGAATGATTTCAGTACGTCTTCTAGGCGAGGTTTGTGGACCTGTATTTTCTGTAGCCTCGATCTCATCGTAGCAAGCAAACGCTGTGGCTTAGCTAGTGTTAAGACACATACCGCATCCTCGGGTGGCTCTTCGAGGAGCTTCAGGAAGGCATTTTGCGCCTCACGTGTCATGGTGTCGGCATCTTCTACGAGTAGTACCCTGGCAATGGAGTGTTTTACATGCGACGGAATTGTCAGCGTGAAGAACGAGCGTATCTCACGTATTTGGGCGATGCTTATCGTCCCATCTTGCGGCACGATAGTACGAAAATATGGGTAATTTGTCAGAACCGTGTCGGTGATACCAAGTACTTGCCGAGCCATCTCACGCGCGAGTAATGTTTTGCCAAGGCCAGGGCTGCCAATAAGCGCCACGGCGTGAGATGGTGTGCGCTCAAAAGACTCGAGTGCAGCCTGGGTGTCTGGATGGATCGCAAGCATAGCGGCTCCGCTCATGAGGAAGCTTTTTCCTCAAATTCTTTTGGTGTTGGTACACGAAAGATTTTACGTTCATGATCATGCGGTATGGTGATTTCCAGTTCAGCTGCATGTAAGTACAATCTGTCTGCTTCTTGCCCCTTATACAAGGTATCCCCTACGATAGGATGGCCCTGCGTCGCCAAATGTACGCGTAGCTGATGCGTACGACCAGTCTCTGGCTTCAATTCAAGTAAGCTATGGCTCTTGCCTGTGCGCACGGTCCTGTAGGTGGTCCGCGCGGCCTTACCCTGGTTACCAACACGAAATGTTGAGGGGGCCTTCGGGTTGCGCTCTATGGGCATATCAATAATGGCAGATTCTGGGTCCATAGTTCCCTGCACGACTGCCATATATGTCTTTTTGGTTTTGCGCTGCGAAAATTGTTTTTGTAGCCATGATAAAGCTTCTGGGTTTTTGGCACAAATCATAACTCCACTTGTGGCTCTATCAAGTCGATGCACAATACCGCCGCGTGAACCTTGCAATGGAGACAAACCTTCGGCTTCTCCCATCGCGTTGGGCAAAAAGTGTGATTTTTGCTCGGGCTGCTCTTTTTCCTCAGCTGGTACTGACGTAGTATGAATAACGTGTTGCCGTAGCCAGGAGGCTACCGTTGCCTCGGGGTTAAAGGCACCCTTGCTGTGAGTGAGTACACCGACTGGCTTATTTATAACGACGCAGTCATCGTCTTCGTATAGCACCTCTAAATCAATATCAGGGATAACTGCAAGCTCGGCCATATCATAGTCAACCACCACGGTATCGTAGTCCCGCACCTTTGATCCTGCCTTATGCTGTGCAGCACCATTCACGAGCACTTTGCCATCTTCTATGAGCTTAACCGCAAAGCTACGACTGAGTTCTGGAATAAGCTCAATAACTTTTTGGTCAAGCCGCTGAGCTTTGGAGAATTCAATATTTGCCATATTAATGGTGCGCTATCTGTATAATTTCGGTGACGCCGGCTACCATACATCCCAGTGTTGCCCAGCGTCCGAGCATATAAGCCGGGTTTTGAAAGTCAATTAAACCATGTAGTTCTGCGGCAATAACCTGGCGGAAGCCTGGATTTACCTCAGACAGCGGTGAAACATCGCCTATTTTTTCCGCCACGGTATCGTGCGTCGTCATATTAGCGTAACCCAACCGCTTTTTGCGCCCTTAAAAGTGTTGCCCCAGCAATTTTATTCATCTGCTCCTCGCTGGATTGCAGCTTCGCCATAATCGCAGCGTCATCAACTTGAGATAATCTCTCTTGAAACCCATGCAAAAACTCACTAACCGCTACGGCCGTATCTATCTTGAGTGGACCATACTGTTCCTGACCTACGTATTTTTCGTTCACCTCATCTAGGGAATGTCCACTGGTGAGGCTAAGTATCTGCATTAAATTGGCAATGCCTGGCTGCTCTTGATGAGCTATATCAATCTTGCCAAAGCTATCTGTAGTTGCGCTATGAATCTTTTTGGCTGCGTCTTCTGGTGTATCGCCTAAAAATATGATGCCGCGGCCAGATTCATCGCTTTTGCTCATCTTTTTGGTCGGGTCTACCAAATCTTTAATACGAAGCCCCTGCTCTTTGCCGAAAAATTTATGCTGCTTAGTAACTGGTTCGGGTACCGTAAAAAGCTCACCAAAACGACTATTCATGCGCTCGGCAATATCCCGCGCGAACTCCAAGTGCTGGCTCTGATCGTCCCCTACCGGCACATACTTGGCCCCATACAATAGAATGTCTGCCGCCATCAGCACCGGATAATTAAGGAGGCCCATACTAACGTCTTTGCGCATTAATACGTCAACCTCATTTAAGAATTTCGCATACAGCTCCTTGTTCTTCCCGCTATCAATATTTTCTATGTCGAAATCGTACTTACCACTATCTATTAACTCATATACAATCTCATCGCGCTTATTTGATGATGTGGACTTTTCTTTATATTGCGTCATCTTGGATAGCTCTCCCTGGCCAACGAAGCAGTCGAGAATCCATGTAAGTTCGCTATGTGCGGGTACGTAACTCTGGCGGTAAATATGTACGTTTGGGTTATCAAGTGGCAAGCCGCCTGCCACAAAAAGGCGCAAGTTATGCATAATCTGCGCCTGTAGCTGGCTGTGGTCGATTGGCGTCGTAAAGCTATGCAAGTCTGGCACAAACAGGTTAATTTGGTATTCTTCGGACTTCTCCTTAGCCATCTCAATAATTGGCAACAGGGCGCCAAAATAGTTGCCAATATGTAAATCATTATTGGCCCGCAAACCAGTTAGAATCACCTCTTTCGTCATGTTCATAGTATACCTCATTTAGCTTGCATATTTACGTTTCTAGCGTATTGTAGTAACCCCTGCTATATCCATGCCTTTGCCTCAACCAAGACAGAACAAATTATATGGAGCGGATCAATACGTGTCACAGCAACTTCGGGAAACAATACCGATAGTTCGGTGCATCCCAGTAGAACTGCTTCGGCGCCGCTCGAACTCATTGTATGTATGATGCCCTCCAACTCCATCCGAGGTTTTCGCAAATCTAAACCGGCAATTACAGATCGAATGGCTTCTTCGATGATTGCGAGCTGCGTCGCGCTCGGTGTCAGTACGTTAATATGCACTGCTTGTAGGGGTTTTTGGTATAAGCCTGTGTGTATCGTGGTCGGTGAAGCTATAATCGCCAGCTGCGTAATATGTCGTGCTTGTACTTCATGCACCGTGTTTTCTATAAGCGATACAAAGCTGCATCGAAAGTGCCGCCGGAGTGTCGGCAGCATTAAATGTGCGGTGTTACACGCTATAACTACCGTATCCTGTTCGCCAGGGATAAAGACGCTCCAAGGCGCCCATAATCTGTACCAACGCCTGTTTGGTTTTTGGTGCATCAGCAATAAAATCATCGATTGGTAGCGAAATATGGGCAATTTCTGGAAACTCATTGCCATTTCGTGCTCCCATATCATTCGCCCGTCGGATGAGACGTCGATGCAACTCTATACTTGCTTGCGGGCCCATCCCACCAATTATAATTATTCTTTTATTCATAGTGTTCTCCTCATATAGTTATTACGATTTGCGTATTTTTACGTTACGCGACTGTTTGCAGATCATTTTCTAGTTTTACCGACAGTACGGCCTCGCAGGCTAACTGGGTAGCTATAGCGACAGGCGCTAAATTACGCAGACCGTGCAATAGATCTTCTGGTTGGCCGCTCGCAAGACTTGCTCTATCAATTATCTCGTCTCTTATGAGTAGAGCGAGGGCTGGTACCAAGGCCGTTCGGCATATCCGTCCATCGGCATTTGTGCTGAATGGACAGCTTGGGCAATTTAATATATCTCTTTCGTTCATACTACAATCTCTTTACATTTAAAAAAGCCGCCTGGTGTGGCGGCTTTTTCTATAAGTTCAAACAATTTTATGAGCTCACAGAACAAGCCGTCACTTCCGTGCGGATAATCCAGGCTTGCTTATACATGTGTGCTCGTAGCATGAGTGACATATTACCACCTTTGTCAACATCTGCCAAGTATTGATAAGACGACGCATACTACTCTTTTATTAATAAAAATAACGCCGGATTCATTCCGACGTTATTTTCCCCTTTGCCGGCGCGACGAGAAACCCAGAATGGGTGTCTCGTGCGTTTTAACGCTTTGTAAACTGGCGTTGTTTGCGAGCGCCCTTGAGGCCGAACTTCTTGCGTTCACGCTCACGGCTGTCTCGTCCGAGTAACTCAGCGCGACGTAGTGTTGCCTTGTAGTTTTCGTCCTTCTCAACAAGTGCTTTCGCAATACCGAGGCGAATCGCGTCGACTTGACCGGCGTGCCCTCCGCCAGACACTACGACCGTCACATCAAAGCCTGCAGCGGGAAGTTCGAGTACTGCAAATGGTTTCTGTAATTCGCTCAGCAATTGCTTGCTGTCAGCAAAATATTCAGCAGCTGGCTTATCATTGATGACAATACTACCTTTGCCGGTCATTAGGCGAACACGTGCCGTAGCACTCTTGCGTCTTCCGAGCGCGTAGTAATAGTGGCCTTTTGAGGCGGGAGTTTTAACTGCATCAGCCATTATTTTGTCTCCTTTACGAGTGAAAGTGTTTCAGGCTTCTGGGGAGCATGATCGTGTTCAGCACCAGTGTAGAGCTTGAGACGCAGTAAACGTGGATCACGTAGCTTATTGGCGGGCAGCATGCCACGCACGGCCTCAAATACCGCTTTAGTCGAGTCTTTCTCGATGAGGTCCTTGAGAACCATTTCACGAAGACCACCTGGATGGCCGCTGTGATGGTAATACATCTTGGTGTCAAGTTTGTTGCCTGTCACCACGAGCTTATCGGTGTTAATGACAATAACGTAATCGCCACAATCAATATTTGTCGTGAACATCGGCTTAGCCTTGCCTGTCAGTAGGGTTGCTGCCTTGGTAGCAAGTCGCCCCAAGGGAGCTTCACTGGCATCAAGCACATACCACTTGCGGGTCACTTCGGTTGGTTTTGCTGAGTAAGTACCCATTATTT
>DAIDKK010000026.1 GCA_027450065.1 Candidatus Saccharimonadota bacterium
AATCCGAATGGAACGCGAGTGGTAAATGGACCGGTCTCACCGATGTGCATCTGAGTGAAAAAGGTTTCCATGAAGCCTCGCTGCTGGGTCTCAGTATGAAAGACCTGGATATTAAGCTTGATGAAGCCTACTGCTCACAACAAATCCGGACACTCGAAACACTCGAAGGTATTTTGAATGCATCACAGCAGTTTGAGGTGCCCGTTTCACGGAGTAGCGCCATTAACGAACGCGATTACGGCGAATATACCGGTAAGAACAAGTGGGAAATCCAGAAACTTGTCGGCGAAGAGGAATTCACTGGTATTCGTCGTGGCTGGGACCACCCGGTGCCAGGCGGGGAAACACTCAAGATGGTGTATGAGCGAGTCGTACCATTTTACCAAACAGAGATTTTGCCCAAGTTGCTTGCTGGCAAAAACATTTTGCTGGTTGCCCACGGGAATAGTTTGCGTGCACTCATGAAGCACATTGAGCGCATCAGTGATACTGCTATCGAAAGCGTCGAAATGCCATTCGGTAACACGTTTGTGTATGATATCGGCGAGGACGGATATATGATGAGTAAATCGGAGACGCGTATCGATTCACAACCGCCGAATGCATAAATAAACGAGACCAGCTTAGGGCGTGTTTGTGAACACTAAGCGCAAGCAGTATCATACAATCAAAGGCAATAGGAAAGGTGGGTTTACAATGTACAAATATCTAAAATTCTTCGAGGAGCTATCCATCGAGGACATTCCACAGGTAGGCGGCAAGAATGCTTCGCTCGGGGAGATGTACCACCACCTGCGACCGCAGGGTGTTAATTTGCCAAACGGCGTGGCAACTACCGCTGATGCGTATCGCTACTTCCTACAGCAAGACGGCCTGAGTGAGCGGATATCGCAAGCTCTCGAAGATCTTGATGTGACCAATATGACTGAGCTCGAAGCGCGTGGCTCGCACATTCGGGCTATGATTGTTGATGCCAAGCTGCCCGATGACTTTCAAGAAGAAATTAGGCAGGGGTATCGGGAATTATGCCAAAAGTGCGGCCACGATGACGACATGGTGGTGGCAATTCGCTCCTCAGCCACTGCGGAAGATTTGCCCAATGCTTCGTTTGCCGGACAGCAGGCAACGTTCTTGAACATAAAAGGTGAGCACGAAGTTGTGCAGTCGGTCAAGGAGTGCATCGCGTCACTCTTTACCGATCGGGCGATTGTATACCGTGTGAGCAATGGCTTTAGTCACATGAAGGTGGCGCTGTCGGTCGGTATTCAGCAAATGGTCGCGGTCCGATCTGAGTGCGCCGGCGTTATGTTTACCATTGATACTGAATCAGGCTTCAAAAATGCAGTGGTAGTGAGCTCTATCTACGGTCTCGGCGAAAACATCGTGCAGGGCCATGTGAGCCCCGATGAATTCATTGTTTTTAAGCCAACGATGGCTATTCTTAAGCACAAGCTCGGCACGAAGAAAATGAAGATGATTCCGACGGCGAATAACCGGACTAAGAACATTGCGGTGAACGTGGCTGATCAAGAGCGCTACTCTATCAATGATGATCAAGTTAAGACGCTCGCGCATTGGGGCATGCTTATCGAAGAGCATTATGGCCACCCAATGGATATCGAATGGGCACTCGACGAAGATGACAAGCAACTCTACATCGTACAGGCCCGCTCCGAAACGGTGCAATCTCGCCGAGACACCAATATTATTGAAGAGTACAAATTGGCCGAAGAGGGTCACGTGCTGGTGACGGGAACGAGCGTGGGCAGCAAGATTGGGACCGGTAGGGTCAATAAGATTATGAGTGTTAAGGACATCAACGACTTCAAAGAAGGTGATGTGCTCGTCACAGAAATGACGGACCCTGACTGGGTACCTATTATGAAAATAGCCAGTGCTATCGTAACCGATAAGGGTGGGCGAACCTGCCATGCCGCGATTGTATCGCGCGAACTCGGTATCCCCTGTGTGGTTGGTACGGGTAATGCCTCTAAAGTTATCAAAGAAGGTATGGATGTGACGGTAAGCTGTGGTGGTGGGAGCGATGAGGGCACGGTGTATGAAGGTATTCTGAAGTACGATGTGAACCGCACGGACGTGAAGAACCTGGAGCGCCCGAAAACGAAGATTATGATGAACATTGGTTCGCCAGACCAGGCTTTTGCCTACTCACTTATTCCGAATGATGGCGTGGGACTGGCCCGCGAAGAGTTCATCATTGATTCGCACATCAAGATTCACCCTCTCGCACTCCTGCATTTTGATAAGGTCAAAGACAAGGCCGTCCGAGCCAAAATTGCCGAACTTACGAAGGGTTACGACGATAAGGCGCAGTACTTTATTGATAAACTGGCCGAAGGGGTTAGTATCATCGGCGCTGCCTTTTACCCGAATGACGTGATTATTCGGTTTAGTGACTTTAAGACCAACGAGTATGCCAACCTCATCGGTGGTACACAGTTCGAGCCTGCCGAAAACAACCCAATGATTGGCTGGCGTGGAGCAAGTCGCTACTACAGCGAGCAGTATCGGGAAGCCTTTGAACTCGAGTGTCGCGCTATCAAGAAAGTGCGCGATGACATGGGCATTACGAATGTTAAATCAATGATTCCGTTTTGCCGTAATCTGGATGAAGCGCACAAGGTGCTTGGCATTATGGCAGAGAACGGCCTCAAACGAGGCGAGAATGGGTTCCAGGCGTACATGATGGTCGAAATTCCATCCAATGTTATCTTGGCGGCGGAATTTGCCGAACTATTTGACGGTTTCTCTATCGGCAGTAACGACCTGACGCAGCTTACGCTTGGAGTTGACCGCGACAACCACACGGTTGCCCACGTCTACGATGAAAATAACGAGGCAGTCAAATTACTCATTCGCGAGGTGGTGCGCGTCGCGAAAGCCAAGGGCGTCAAGATTGGTATTTGTGGCCAAGCCCCATCGGACTATCCGGAATTTGCGAGATTCTTGGTGGAAACGGGCATCGACAGCATGTCACTCGCGCCTGACACCATTGTAAAAACGACGATTGATATTAAGAAAACAGAGGAAAGATTACAGCGATAGATAATTGAGTCGGTCATTTGGCACACTCGATACCATCGTGTACTATAAGCAGCATGACAACTACTACCGATGGGCACTCAGTGTCACTCAAACGCTACAAACGTACAAAAATAATTGCTACCGTTGGTCCGTCAACCGATAGCTACGAAGCTATCAAGCGGCTGATTGAAGACGGTGCCAATGGCATTCGGCTGAATTTTAGCCATGGCAGCTACGATGAACGGACTCGCCAGATTGGTTGGATTCGAAAGGCCAGCCGTGAACTTCACAAGCCAGTCGCAGTGATTCAAGACCTGCAGGGCCCAAAAATCCGGCTCGGTGAATTCGACGATATCATTACCGTCCAAGCGGGGCAGACATTACGACTTGGCTACAATGCCAACTGGGTTGAAACGGGTATAATTCCAACCCAATATGATCTGAGCACCAAGGTTAAGCGCGGTGACCGCCTGTACATCTTTGATGGCCGAGTGCGAACAGTCATCACGAGTGTTCGAAATGGCATTGTCTATGTCCAAGCAGACAACGACGGTATACTCCTCAAGCGCAAGGGTATTAACCTGCCCGATACAGATTTTGGTGGTGATGTGATTACCGAAAAGGATAAGGCCGATTTGGCTTTCGGTAGCACGCAGGACATCGACTACGTGGCCATGAGCTTCATCCAGTCTGCAGTTGACATCGAAAATATCCGTAAAATCATCACGAACCTGGGTGGTGATCGCAAAATAATTGCCAAACTCGAGACTAAACTGGCGATTGATAACCTCGAGGAGATCATGAAGGCGACAGACGTGGCTATGGTAGCCCGGGGCGATATGGCCGTTGAAGTCTCGCCAGAGGTGGTACCAGTGGCGCAGCGTCAGATTATTAGCCTTGGACTGCAGTACGGTAAGCCGACCATTGTTGCTACCCAAATGCTTGCGAGTATGACTGAAGCGCCAGAACCGAGCCGCGCCGAAGTATCAGATGTAGCTACGGCAGTGTACCTTGGTGCTGACTGTGTCATGCTGAGTGATGAAACCGCCATGGGCAAATACCCTCACGAAGCCGTCAAAATGATGAAGCGTATCATCATGTATTCGCAAACACATGGTGTTGTGAGCGTGTCATTCCAGGGACAAACCGAAAAAGAGGCAACCAGACAGCTTGCAATTAGTCGTGGCGTCATTAGTATGGCGCACAGTATTCATGCCAATGCGATTGTTGCCGAAACAAAAACAGGCGCGACGGTACTCAATATTGCTTCTGAGCGACCAGACATGCCAGTCATTGCAGTCACGGACAGTAACCGGACGGCGCAGCAGCTGGCAATCGTCTATGATGTCAAGAGCTATGTTCGCCCCGTCAGCACACAGGCGGCCCAAAAGCTTGCCGATTTCTTGCGCCATTCACAGGTGTTTAAGAAGGGTGACATTGTGGTGATGGTGAGCGGCCTACAGCCAGGCATTGTCGGTACGACTGATACGATTAAGATACGACAGCTAGACTAAATAAGGAGAACCTTGTCCTCCTCACCGTTTCGAACTAAATTCGAAAACAGCTCCCCTCCTGCTCTAAAGCCTGCGCGAAGCACAGGTTCGCTTCGTTCATAAAGCGGTAACTCGAGGAGGGCCTTGCCACGTTCGGCGGCCCCGGAAGTTCTTGATTGCAAACAAGTTTGCAGCAGAACATTCCCTTGAGGATAGCCCCCCGGCTATCCTCACCCCCCCCAAATATACCTTGAAGTAAATTCAAGGTGTATTTTCCTCCTGGTCTAAAGATCGGCTATCGCCTCATTCGCCTATGGCTCATACATCGTAGTAATCCAGTCAAATTAAGAAGGACCTTAGCCCCATGCGTACCTTGTTGAAGTAAATTCAAAGTATGCTTTCCTCCTATCCTAGAGCCTACGCATAGCACAGGTTCGCTGCGCTCATGCAATCGCATTAGAGGTTTTTTAATTTGGATTTTCACCGAGAGAATGTACAATAAAGGCATAAGCATAAAGGCTGTAAGCCGGACTTGTGGTGGGATGAGCTTTCGTAAAAAAACAATCAGAGATATCGATGTACATGATAAGCGCGTGCTACTGCGGGCTGATTATAATGTGCCGCTTGATACGCACGGCGTCATTACTGATGATTACCGGATTTTGCAAAGCCTACCAACCATACAGTACTTACTCGATCATGGTGCCGCGGTCATCATTTGCTCTCACCTTGGTCGGCCAGATGGGAGGCCAAATCCGGCTGAAAGTCTATTCCCAGTTGCCAAACGCCTCAAAGAGCTGTTGCACCTTGATGTTGAGTTTGCGGCAGACTGCATAGGTGAGCGGACGCAAAAAGTCGCTACCAATCTTAAGCCAGGGCAAGTGCTTTTGCTCGAAAATCTACGGTTCCATGCCGAGGAAGAGGCTAATGACGATGGCTTTGCGAAACAGCTTGCCAGTCTCGCCGATGTTTTCGTGCAAGATGGCTTTGGGGTTGTGCACCGAGCGCATGCCAGCACGGAGGCAATTACCCATCACTTGCCTAGTGTGGCTGGTTTACTCCTCGAAAAAGAAGTGGCGACAATTACGCAGGTTATGGAAAATCCAGAGCGTCCACTGGTGGCGGTCATTGGTGGTGCCAAAATTACGGATAAAATTGAAGTTTTGCAGCGTTTTATCGATATCGCAGATGTTGTGGCGGTGGGTGGGGCGATGGCAAATACCTTCCTGCAGGCTACTGGTGTTCGAGTCGGCAAAAGTAAGCTAGAACCGGCTGATTTGCCGCTTGCCAAGGAGATATTACACAAAGTTCGGGCAGTCCAAAAGGAGCGTGATTTTGTGTTTTACCTGCCACAAGATGGTGTGGTTGCACGTACGCTCGATAAAACCGCACCAACCCGCATTGTTGACTGGAGCGCCCACGTCATTGCAGATATAGAAGCCTATCCGAAACGCCCATTACACGAAGCCAGCCAAGTGCAAGCCGATGAAATGATTTTAGATATCGGACCGTTTAGTGGTGCGTTTATTGCAGGTATCGTCCAGCTCGCTGGTACGGTCGTATGGAACGGCTCTATGGGGGTGACGGAAACCAAAGGCCTGCAAGGGCCAATCGGACCGACTGCCCATGGCACTGAACTCCTAGTGGAGGCAATGTTAGGCCAGTTTGGTAACCGGCCATTTAGCGTTGTCGGTGGTGGTGATACGGTTGGTTTTATCCAGGCTCAGGGTCTTACTGCTAGCTTTGACCACGTTTCGACTGGGGGCGGGGCAAGCTTGGAGCTCATGAGCGGGCGCAAGCTACCGGGCGTAGAGGCACTTGAAAACAAGTAGGTGTACAATAGGCATAAGCGGGATTATACATATTTATGAATAAGAAACTACTGATCGTCGGCAACTGGAAAACGGGTTATGAGACAAACCTGCGGTTTTTCTCATCGCGCCGGGCAAAAAATGTGATTTTTACTCGGGCTGCTCTTTTCGCGGAGGGGCAGCATGAATAAGAAACTACTGATCGTCGGCAATTGGAAAATGCACCTGAATGTGCATCAGTCAAGCTTGCTCGTCCATCGTTTGCAAGAGCGGATTGCCGTGCATCACGATGTTGAAGTTGTACTCGCTCCCAGTATGCTCGCTCTGCAACCCATAAGTATGCAAATAGACCGGCGATATTTTCGTTTATGCGCCCAAGACGCATACTACAAAGACGAAGGCGGCTACACTGGTGAAGTCAGTTTTGCGATGCTCGGCGATCTTGTGCACTACGCTATTGTTGGCCATTCTTCTCGTCGTATTTATTTTGGTGAAACCCTTGATATCGTGCGTGATAAGGTGCAGGCAGCCGTCCGAAATGAGATTACTCCCATTATATGTGTAGGAGAGACTCGGCAAGAGCGTGATGCCGGAGAAGAAAAACAGGTGCTACACGACCAAGTCACGACCGCACTGATGAACCTTACGGGTAAAGATATCGAAAACGTCGTCATTGCCTATGAGCCAGTTTGGGCAATTAGTGCCTTTAACGGTACGATTGCCAAGCCCGAAGATGCTCAAAAGATGATTGCATATATTCGCAAACAGGTCAGTGATTTGTATGGCAAACGTGCTGCTGAATCAATGAGCATATTGTACGGTGGCAGTGTGAACGAGCATGATGTTCGTAGCTACCTATCTCTACCAGAAGTCGACGGCGTACTGGTTGGGGCAGCAAGCCTCAATTATCACCAATTTTCGGAGATTGTAAAAGTCGCTCACCAATTACAGACAGAGAGGAAGTAATATGCCAAAGCCAAAAGGACCGCCGAGGGTTATGGATGTTGTACACCCAAGCATTGGTCGGCGTCCTTCGCCGACAAGTCGGCCGGTTATCCTTCCCGACAGAGCCTATATGGCGGTTGACCCCATGCTGAGTGGTACGGATACGAGCGCAGAGCGCGATACTTCACCGACCTCTGATAAAAATGATACGGTAGAACTTAGTGGCGCCCCAGAACTCCTGAAAGATGCACAGACAACTGTTGGCTTGCCATTATCTAGTCCTCACATTCGACAGCCAGAACAGACTGAGCCAGAGTCACTAGAAACTGATGTAGAGACTCGTAATACGAGTATTGTGTCCGAGCCAGCAGAAGCTACGAGACCGGCATCGAGCGCATCCTCAGATCCTACCGAGGCTAGGCTCAAGACATCGAATCGGGTAGAATCGACGTCTGCGCCTACGGAAACGCTTGAAGACACATCAGACCAAGAGTCTGACGACGAGGCCACTGATTCCGAAACGGACACTGGTATATCAGCTGAACCATTGCAAGCTCAGCAGGCGCAAAGTCCTGACGAAGCTGCCCTGAAGGCTCGCGAAGATGAGCTGGAGCGAATGATTTCTGCTGGTACCTACGCTGTGCCTATTAACACGGTCAAACGTCGGCAAGCCCGGCTGCTGCTTATTGTGCTTGGGGCAGTTCTAGCCCTGCTTATTGCAGTTGATTTGCTGGCTGACATGCAAATTATCACCTTGCCATTTGGCTTACCGCACACCAGTTTCTTGGCTCACTAGCTCATATTACGATGAGAGCGATGGTACAATAGAGGGTACATGTTGGATGATTTATTGACCGGGTTGAATCCGGAGCAGAGCCGTGCTGTCTTAACGACTGAGGGCCCGCTCCTTATTCAGGCTGGTGCCGGCAGTGGCAAAACCAAAACCTTGACACATCGCATCGCCTACTTAATTGCCACCCACAAAGCCACGCCGAATAGTATTCTATCGGTTACCTTTACCAATAAAGCTGCCCGTGAGATGCGTGAACGGGTTGCCACGCTGCTCGGCCAGTCGGCTGATGACCGTCGGTTTATGCCCTGGATGGGTACATTCCACTCCATTTGTGTGCGCTTGCTCCGGATGGACGGAGAATATATCAATATTCCGCACAGCTATGTCATATTCGATGAAACGGATAGGCTCAGTACTATTAAGCGAATCTGCAAAGAATTGCACGTTGATGAGAAGGCCTTTCCACCGCGCACCATCTCGTCGCAGATTAGTAGTGCCAAAAACGACATGATAGGCCCAGCCGAGTACGCCGAAACAGCCGCTAGCCCAACGTCTCTCACCACAGCCGAGGTCTATCCGCACTACCAGGCAGCTCTCAAGGATGCGATGGCACTTGATTTTGATGACTTAATATGGCGGACGGTGCAATTGCTTGAAGCACACCAAGAGGTACGCGAAAAATGGCAGAGTCGGTTCAGCCACATTATGATTGATGAGTACCAGGATACAAATGCTGCTCAGTATCGGCTAGTGAACTTACTCGTGAATGCTCAACATAATCTGGCGGTCGTTGGTGATGACTGGCAATCTATCTATAGTTGGCGCGGTGCTGATTTCCGTAACATACTTCGCTTTGAGGCGGATTACAAAGACTGCACGGTCATTAAACTGGAACAAAATTACCGCAGTACCAAGCACATTCTCGATGCAGCCCACGGTATTATCACCCGTAATACGCAGCGGAGCGATAAGCAGTTGTGGACCGATGCAGGTGATGGCCGAAAGGTTCAAGTTCGACAGGTCATGAGTGAGCGAGCCGAGGCGGAAAGTATTATTCGTACCGTGCGGACGGCCGTTGATAGTGGCACTCGGCAGTATAAAGATTTTGCCGTGCTCTACCGGACCAATGCGCAGAGTCGGTCCGTAGAAGAGAGCTTTGTGCAATACGGAATTCCATATCGAGTGGTTGGTGGCGTGCGTTTTTATGACCGCAAAGAAATCAAAGACCTTATTGCGTACCTGCGGCTCTTGTACCAGCCTGACGATCGGGCAAGCTTTGAGCGTATTGCCAATGTGCCTGCGCGTGGCATTGGTGCGAAAAGCCTCGAAAACTTCATCGGCTGGACGATTGCCGAACGTATGTCGCTCGCCGAGGCTCTTGAGCAGTCAAATAATTGTGATACGGTAACCGGTAAGGCTAAGCGTGCCCTCGTGGAACTACGCGACATGCTTACCTCATTACGGGCTCAGCTCGATGAACTTGCGCCTGATATTTTGCTTGAGTCACTCGTGAAACGGCTTGGCTACATGGCGTATCTAGACGACAAAACACCACAAGGTGAAAGCCGCCAAGAAAACGTCCGTGAGCTTATCGGTGTGGCGCAGGGCTATCACGAAACAGGGCTGACGACCTTTTTGGAGGAAGTCGCACTCATTAGTGATTTAGATTCGACGAATTTTGGAGATAATGCCGTCACGCTCATGACCTTGCACGCCGCCAAAGGGCTTGAATTCCCGGTGGTATTCATGATTGGGCTCGAGGAAAGCATCATGCCCCATTCGCGGGCACTCTACGATCAATCGGAGATGGAGGAAGAGCGCCGGCTTTGCTATGTCGGTATGACCCGGGCGCGCGAGGAGCTCTATATGCTGTATGCCAGCAGCCGTTCGCTGTATGGTGGCTTGCAGCATAATGTGCCGAGCCGTTTTCTCGGTGAAATTGCGGGCGAGCATGTCGAGGAGCAGACCATCATGCCAAGCTTTGGCCGGGTTGATTTCGATACGTTTGAGATGGCAGACGCTGCAACGAATATTTCGGCACCGAACGTGCCTGCAAGCGAACCGCGCTATGTACCCGATCTTTCGGAAGGTGATATGGTGCGACACCAACTATTCGGTGACGGTACGGTTGTCGAGCTGCAGGGTGAGACAGCGGCAATTTATTTTAAGGGTAAGGGTGTCAAGAAATTGAATATTTCGTTCGCGCCGCTGGAAAAGCTATGAACCTGGTGGTTCGTATCGCCCGAGGTGCTTTGCTATATACTATAACCATTACAGGTACCACTGCTTTCTAAATTTGACCCTATGCAACATATAAAGAAACGATTACATCGCACCTATAGTCTCGGGAAGCACCGAGTTCGTCGTTTTCATGAACACCCCGCAAGCCTGCCCCTCCTATTATTCCTGCTACTTGTTTCGGTGGGGGCACTCCTCATTCTTTTTGGGCTCAAGCATGATGTCAAGCAGTTGACCGTTATACCAAACGAGAATCACATCGTTCTCTTGAGTGTTGATGGCCAGACGCAAACTATACCGACCAATGCGGATACGGTTGGCCAGTTGCTGAGCAAGCTTCATTTGACACTTGGACCCAATGACCGTATTGAGCCAGATCAAACAGTCGCTATTACGCAGGATAAATTCCGCATCAATATATATCGCGGTGTACCGGTGCATGTCATCGATGGCCTCGCTGTATACAATACTGTTACGGCCGCCGCAACGCCTCGAGGAATGGTCACGCGTGCAGGTGTGCAGTTGTACCCTGAAGATCTGGTGACAGTTACGACATCCGACAACCTTGTTCTACAGCCGATAATCGGCGTGCAGGCAATTGTGAAGCGAGCAACGCCCGTCAATGTGTCGCTCTATGGCTCCTCGGATATCACTATGAGGACGCAGAGCAAAACAGTCGCTGATTTTATTAAGGATAAAAAGATTGTTATTACCGCCAAAGATACGGTTAAGCCGGCTCTGTCCACGCCAATTACGGCTGGTATGCAGGTCGACATTATCCGCAATGGCATACACACTATCACTGTTACGGAAGACATACCGGTACCCGTTCAGACCATCACAGATTCTTCGCTTTCAATCGGCGCGACTGCTGTACGCCAGGAAGGCAGTGTCGGCAAGCAAGTCGACACCTATGAGATTGATGTCGAGCAAGGCCAAGAGGTGAGCCGGAAGCTCCTGCAGTCAGTCGTGACCGTTGATCCGGTTGCTCGGATTGTAGCGCTGGGTACGGCGGTGTACGTTGCGCCGGATAAAGCAGCCGTTATGGCAGCCGCGGGCATAAACCCGAGCGATTACGGTGCAGTTGACTACATCGTGAGCCATGAATCTGGCTGGTGCCCTACCAAATTGCAAGGTACCCATGTTTGCCCCGCGGCAGCTCCGACATACATTCCAGATGGTCTTGGCTATGGTCTCGCACAAGCCACCCCAGGCTCAAAGATGGCCTCCGCAGGGTCGGACTGGGCCTCTAACCCAGTCACGCAGTTAAGTTGGGCGACGGGCTATGCGATTGCACGCTATGGCAGCTGGCAGGGTGCATATCAGCACTGGTACGCACATCACAACTGGTAAAAGAATCTTTTTTCGAGCTGGCCTTTCGGCCGGCCCGACCTACTTTTGCTCGACCAAAAGTAGCCAAAACTCAAGCCTTCGATTACCGACCTATGTCGGCACTCGCCTTCTTTTGCCATGATACAAAAGAAGCAAAACCTCTAGGCACGCTTCCGGCGTCTCGGCAGATGTTGTGTACGAGCACAATGCAAAAACACTGCCACGTCGCATTTTTGCAATTATTGTGCTGATACACAACATCTGTGCCAGGCCTCCTTCAGAGTGCCGGTCAACGCATGCGTAAGAGTTTGGTACCCTGAAGCTTTTGCGCTCAATTGTGCTTTAATGGCCTTGGCGGAAGCTCCCGGAGTAATCTGTTGTCAAACGAAACAATCGAACAAAGCCGAGGATTGTTTGAGGAGCAGTGTGCATGCCAGTGGCATACATACGGCGACGAGTCCCGCAGGCGATTGTGTAGTTTGACCAATAGTTACCCGAGAGCTGTAGTCTGAGGCCTTGAATTTTTGCTTACTTTTGTTTCAAGACAAAAGCAAGGCAGATACCGACATGCGTCGGGAATTGAAACGAAAAGATTTTTTGGCTTCGCGCAAGCCGAGGATTAACGGTACAATTGTATTGCAGGACCCAAGGAGAACCTAAAGATGAGACTTTCAATCGTGAGTTATCTAGATGAGGCTGCTACGCTTGCCGTGCGCAAACTGCAGCGCGAGCTGAGTGAAGTCACTGGCTCGAAAGCCGCTCTGCTATCGTGGGAACCCCACGTGACGGTCGGTGATGGCGTAGAGGTTGCTGCCGAGCAGCTAGATGCCCTTTGCCAAGAGCTCACGCGGGCTATATCCAATCAGCCAATTTTCACATTGCGCACCTCTCATTTTGGTACTTTCGAGACTCGACCACTGGGCAGAAGCGAAACATCAACCCCATACGTTATTTACCTCGACGTGCAACGCTCTGAGGCTCTACAGGAATTGGTTCGACGCGTACAGGATATTACCGAGCACTATGACAGATGGTATACCATGGTAAGACCATATACGCCCCATATTACACTGGCCTTTCGCGATCTCGATGCAGTAGGTTTTCAGAAGGGGCTTGCTTATATTCAAGGTAAATCAGGTGAACTTGAGTCAAGCATTGATCATATTGCCCTTGTCGAGAAGCTTGAGAATAAGGATGTCGAATTCCAGAGGCTCTCATTTGCTGCAGATACCGAACCCCGACTGGTACAATGATGGGGATGAAAGATGTAGTCCCCAAGAAATCACTTGGTCAGCACTGGCTGGATGATGGTCCAACGCTCGAAAGCATTTGCGATAGCGCCGCCGTCGTTGCTGGCGATACGGTGCTCGAGGTCGGCCCTGGTCTCGGTACACTCACTCGCAAGCTGCTCAACCGTGGCGCGAAAGTTGTAGCCGTGGAGTTCGATAAAATCCTCGGCGCCAACCTTGCTGCCAGCCTCGAGCATGACGGTACTATCAGCCCTAAATATGCCGGCAACCTTACCGTTATCGAAAGTGATATTCTGAGCTTTGATCTCACCACATTACCCGGAGGTTACAAGGTAGTGGCTAACATCCCGTATTACCTCACGAGCAATCTCATCCGCGTACTCTGTGAAAGCACGAATCCGTTCAGCCGGGCGGCACTGCTTATTCAAAAAGAAGTGGCGGAGCGCGTCGTGGCAGAGCCCGGCCAAATGAGCCTGCTGAGCGTCAGCGCCCAGTACTACTGTGAGGTTGCGCTCGGCGCTGCCGTACCGGCCAAACTCTTTACCCCACCGCCCAAAGTTGATAGCCAAGTGCTCGAGCTGCGGTTCCGTAAAAACTCACTTTTCACGGATGTGGATACCAAAGAATTCTTCCGCATTGTGCGGGCTGGCTTTAGCCAAAAGCGCAAAACGCTCGTGAATTCATTGAGTGGTGGTCTGGCAATATCAAAAGACCAGACCAGGGAAGTGCTAGTGGCTGCGGCCATAGACGAAAAGGCTCGCGCCCAAGCTCTCTCGCTCGCCCAGTGGCATGCCCTATACCGGGCACTAGCCTAGGTAGTAGGTGCCAAAATAACAGATTGAAAATCCGGGAATACTAGTATAAATACTAGCTTTAAAGCTAGTATTCTTTTGGCACAAAAATACCCCATCTGAAGATGAGGCACTTTTGGTGGAGCTGGCGGGTACCGCCCCCGCGTCCGTCGGTTTTGACAGTTAGAATACTACAGGCGTAGTTTATTTTATTGTCTTAGCGCTCGGGGTTAAAAACAAACAAACATTCCGAGCGAGCAATCCTAGTCTTAGCGCGCGGCATGGATAGTTCCACGCGAGCGTCCAGAAATATAGAACGCTACCTACACCATCTGGCATCGTATAGGGCGTTTCGCAGTCAAATTAGGCTGCGATTGGCGCAAAAGCTAGCTTTGGTGCCGTAAAGACACTTGCTAGTTTGCTGAAGAATGATTTTGCAATTATTCTTGTTTGCCGTATAACGCTCAGCAAGCGACCTGCATTCATAACCGAAATGTACCAACGTCGAGCTTAAAATTCAGCCCCTCAACCTATTAATCCACGTTCGCGGATGTACATACATTTTAGCATAAATAGTATGTTTTGCCAATTATTCACTTCCACGGAT
>DAIDKK010000027.1:0-13864 GCA_027450065.1 Candidatus Saccharimonadota bacterium
ATCGAACGGTGTGTGGAGTGCCACGGCGCGGGCTCCCGGAAAGTAACGCTTAATTTGCTCGATGTCCTCAGTGAGGTAGTAGTGGCTCATATACGTCCCTCCCCAGCACTGAGGCCTAAGAGCAACCAGCGCTCACCATCTTGGCGTAGGCGGTATGTCTGGCCGTCATTGGCGCTCATATCGAACAGGCGGATGGCTTCTGCCCCACGCTGGACGATATAGCGTAGTCCATTTGCGAATGTGACGGCTTCGCCACCATATTCGATTTCTCGTGGAAAGGTGCGCATCGCGCGGCCGGCAAAATAAAAGGCATTTACCTTTACTTCAGAATTGATAACTTGTGTCATGATTTTATCTCCTCATTACATGTAGATAAGTTTTGTCGCGTATGCGCCTACGGCGCACGAGGCGGTAGCCGAGCTTTAGGGAGTGTGGCGCAAGGTCGAATTTATTTCGAGCTGGTGCCAGAGGGGCTTGCCCTTCTTTTTTTGTTTTTGAACGACAAAAAGCCGAAAACAGATGTATTGTTTCGGCGACGGATTTTATCTCTTGTCGTAAGAGGATAGGTGCCTGTCACGCACAGCGACCGTGTCTACGCTGGGGTGGAGATAAGGAACCTTTGATTGTAATGAGGCGTCGCAGGGGCCGGAGCGTACGAGCCAGAGTTGTGTAGTAGTCCGCAAGGTAAAGTCCGCTCTGCTAGAAAGAAAAGCTACCAGTCCTCACGTGGCTACCTGGTAGTATACGCTCATGCTTTTGTAGCTGCATAGTGTAATTTGTGCGACGAATTGCCTAGGATAAATAGCTATAGGCCACCGAGGTGCGCCCCTGCGTTTTCAGAAGCCAGGAGATTCCAGGGTGCCGAGAAAGCTCGTGTACGGGGATATTTTCGCAGTGCTTATGGTTCTTACGCCTGTGGTGGTTCTAGCTTCGTGAGGAATTCGACGAGTTGTCGAGGAGTTATCTCTGCTTTTACGAGGTAGCCATCGGCTTGCTTCTCGATGTCCGCTCGAACGTCGTCACGCTGCTCGAGATTGGTTGTGATAATAACTTTGCCATGGAAACGTGGTGTCTGCTTGGGGTCACGGAGCGTACGTAGTACCTCGATGCCTGTAATGTTCGGTATCATGAGATCGAGTAGGACAATATCGTAGGTGTCAGTTTGGGCGGCAGATAGGCCCTTTTGGCCATCAAGCTGAACGTCGACGCTGTAACCAGCTTTGGTTAATGCGCGAGCGTAGAGCTCGCTAATGAAGTGTTCGTCTTCTATGCAGAGCACTTTTTTAAGTTGTGGATCTGGTGCAGTTTGGTCCATAGTATATCCTTTAGTCTCGGTAGAGCGAGTGGTTTTTTATCCAGCCATGGGCTCCGCGAGTTATACCATTAGTATCCCCGGTTTTGTTGGCATCCGCAAGCTTCGCGTAAGGGAAAATAGTGAAACTAAAGGTACTGCCTTCATCCACTTTACTGCTGACTGATATCTGGCCACCATGAGCCTGCACAATAGCATGGCTGAGGTAGAGGCCAAGGCCGGTACCGCCAATTTGGGAACGGTTACGGTGGTTGCGGTAAAATTTATCGAAGATATGTGGCAGGATGGCACCGTCAATACCGAGCCCAAAATCTTTGACGCTGGTCTCGACCATGCCATCTTTATTCAGGGCGGCAGAAACATGAATTTCCTTTGTTCCTCTGGAGTATTTAATGGCGTTATCGAGCAAGTTGGCAACAACCTCGTAAATACTGTAGCGATCAACGCCAACCGTTGGCAGGTCGGGTGCGATATCGGTCTTGATGGTGATGCCCCGGACATTGGCTCGTAGACTGATATCACCGATGACTGTCTTGAGAACCTCATCCCACTTTTCTTCGTGCAACTGGAGAGTTAGCTGATTATCTTCGATCTTTGCGACGTTTAAGATATTATCGACGAATGCCGCGAGTTGCTGAGCAGAGGCGTCCATCTTTTGCATAAAGCCCTGGAGCTCGGGGGTGAGGTTCGGGCCAAGCTCTTCATCAAACACTTCTATGTAGCCTCGGAGCAGTGTGAGCGGGGTGCGTAGTTCATGTACACTGAGAGCGACAAAACTCATGGCTTGGTCATCTTGGCTATACACTTCTGTGTGATCAAATAGTACGAGCATTGTTTCGTAGCCCATCGGGTTAGATTTGTTGTAATGTGCTGCAAGATCAAACTGCTTTGTCTTATTCTGGCCCGGTAGACCGATACGTACTCGTTCCCAAGAGTTATTGGCCGTCACGCTGTCCTGGCGGACTTTATTGAGCCATAATTCCACGGTCTGTTCGTTGGCGAATGACATGTCGAAGGCGGTATAGAGGTTCTTCCCGTCAAGCTCATCCGCGGGTATATCAAAGTAGCGATATGCTACTTCATTGGCATATATGATCGTGTCGTTTTTGTCGATAACAATGAGCGGCAACGGCAACGTATTAGCTATGAAGTTGGCATGGATATCCTGGGCTTGCTTTGCATTTGTCCTCTCGACATCTTCAACCACGCTTGCCATCTGGTAGACGTGGTTTGCGAGGTTGGACACTAATTCTTGCCCAATGCGCAAATCATCAAGCGCTGGGGCCGGTACAGGGTCGCCCTGGGGTGCAATGTGTTGGATGGCTTGCCAGAGTTTTTGGATTGGCTCTGATGCGGTGCGCCTTACGAGGTGTAGGACAAGCATAGCGCCAAGTACTGACAGCCCCGACATGAGTAGTAGCACGGTCAAGTCAGTGACTCTATGGCTCTCGTAGAGTAACCAGCCAGCCCCCATGACGAGTAATTGCTGGGCGAATACCAGCAGCCCAATGTGCCAGTCGAGTTGTTTGCGATATTTTGCATAAAAATCCATAGCCGTCGATTCGTTAATTATTTGTAGGTCACGAGGGAGGGGTCGCCAATTGCAGTGAACCAGGTCTGCCCCGCATTTAATTTAACAGGTTGTGAATCGCTACCAGTGAGTACTATCTGGGCTTGCGCAGAGGCTTTTGACCACGTCGCAGGTGTGACGGTGCCGTCCTGAAAAACGTATGCCTGGCCAGAACCAACGACATTGTACTGGCTGTGGTGATTGTCTGCTTCGAGGCCATACTGCATCACGAGCGCCACGACAACCTTCGGGCTCAGTTGCGTCGTTTGCCCGGTGGCACTTACGACAGTATGGGCAACGCCACCCTCACTTCGTTTGTAGCTATTCGAAGCGGCATCATAGGCATACGTGACGTTGTAGTCTGCCCCAGATATAGCAAGATTGATACTTGTGGCATTTGGTGTTTTGCTTGGGCTGTCCGCTTTGCGTGGTAACGAGGTGTAGTGTGCCGTACTGTAGCCCTTATTGGTTTCGATTTGGTTCAGGCCCGACATGCTGGCGTACATGTTGTGTGGTGCGTAGCGGCTATTAATCCTCCAGTAGGCACTGCTGTTATAGAACTGATCAAGGTCTTTGACGCCCCAGGTTTTGATGTCGCTCAACGCTTCTGGGCTGCCACCAACATGTGCGAGGGCGCAGTCAAAGCCCATACACCATTGTAAGTAGTATGGTCGTGCGCTGCGAACCGGGCCGAGATAATCGGGCTGAGTATCTTGGAAAAGCGCGAGAAAACGAGTAATGCCACCCTCGGCAATAGCCTCGAAGACAATGCCGGCCTGATCGAGTCCACTTTGCGGCCGGGCGTCAGTGCTGTTCTCTATCATCACGCCAGTGACGGGCCGTTGGTTGATGCTTGGATCGACCTGAAGGCCGGTTAGATTGCTCGCAACGGTGGTGGGTTTGGGCGGGACATAATTGCCACGCTTGCTGACATACGTGCCACCAGTGTTGTGTGGCTTGTTCAGGTAGGCAAAAGCTCCGGCGGAGCTGATGAGCACCAGGGCGATGGCGCCGAGAATAATGGTCCACTTTTTGCTGAGGTGCCAATGCCAATCCATAAAGTGATGGGCTGTCTTGCTGTGCTGAGCGACCGTTACAGTAGTGCTGGCTGTCTCGGTCATGTCGGCTGGTTCGGAGTCCGCGGCTGCTATGGCCTCGGGCGGTTGAAAGGCGGGCTCGGGTATGTCCGAAGCTCCGTTGTCTGTACCTGCATTGGCGGCTTCATGCTCGGCTAGTAAATCGTGAATCGATTTTTCGAGCGGTTTATCGAGGGGTTCAATGCGTTTTGGTTTCTTCCGCTCTGGTCGGAAATCATCAATCATAAGCACTATTGTAGCAAACGGTTCGCACGGTTCCTACGGTATTTGAAAAATCTATTGGGCAACGCTCAGTCGTTTGAGGGTCGTCTCTTTGCCAAGGAGTGCGAGGGTGCCGTTGAGCTGCGGGCTAAACGGTGACCAGGTGGTGTAGATGCGAATGAGGCTAAAAAGCGTGCCCGGCTTCTGCCCTGTTGTTTCGAGCAGCTGATTGAGTGCTTCCTGGATGGTGTCTTGGTTCCACTCATTGAGCCGTTCGAGCGCCTCGTGCGCGGCAGTAATCAAGCGAGTTATCTCTGTCTCTTCAAGCTTCTTGAGCTGCTTATTTTCGCTCACGAGCGAGTCGTTACGTGTTGGCTCCTCAAAGAAGTAGCTGGTAAGCGCTGGTAAATCACGCAGCGTTTTGAGCCGTTCCTGGGCCAGTTCGAGCACGCGGTGCCGGTAGGCTTCCTCGGCCTTTTTGGCGCTGTCTGGCCAAAAGAACTCAACCCGTTTGGCAAGCTCATCGAGCGGTAGCTCACGGATAAAGTGGCCGTTGACCCACAGCAAGCGCTTTTCGTCGAACCGAGCGCCGCTGCGGCCAACACGGTCCAGGCTGAATTTGGCGATTAGCTCGCTAGGCGTAAAGACCTCTTGGGTGGTGCCATCGTTCCAGCCAAGAGTGGCGATAAAGCTCACTAGCGCCTCTGGCAGATAGCCATCACGGACGTAGTCGAGTACGTCTTTGGCGCCGTCACGCTTGCCCAGTTTTTTGTTACCTTGTTCATTCATGATGGGCGGCATGGTGGCGAGCAGCGGGCGCTCTAGCCCGAGGGCTTCGTAGAGGTTCAGGTAATTTGGTGTGCTCGAGATGAACTCTTGCCCGCGAATAACGTGTGTAATCTCCATCTCGGCATCATCCACAATGTGCGCAAAGTTGTACGTGGGGTAGCCATCGCTCTTCATTAAGATAAAATCGTCGATAACCTCTGGCCCAGTGCTTAAATCGCCCATCACTTCGTCGTGCCAGGCATAGGCCTTGGGCTCGCACTTAAAGCGTAGCGGTGTGGTGCCATCCCAGGCTGGTGGATTCTCTGGCCGGTGGTCACGGTACAAAAAGGCTTTCTTGGCAGCCGTGGCTTCCTCGCGGAACTTCTGCACTTCTGCTGGCGTGTACGGATCGGCGTATGCTCTGCCGGCATCTATGAGGCGCTGTGCCCACTTTTGGTAGATATCGAGCCGGTCGGACTGCTTGTACGGTGCGTAGGGGCCACCGATATCGGGGCCTTCATCGTACTGCAAGCCAAGCGCCTTGAGGCTGGCAATAAGGTGCTCGGCAGAACCCTCTACTTCCCTGTTTTTATCGGTGTCTTCTAACCGCAACACAAACTTTCCATTTGCTTGCCGCGCCACAAGATAGGCAAAAAGTGCGGTGCGGATACCGCCAACGTGTAAGAAGCCGGTTGGTGATGGTGCAAAGCGGGTGCGAACTGTATTCATACCAGATAGTATACAGAGTTACACCCCAAGAGTTAAGGGGTCATTATTCCGAAACGGCATGAAGAGCTTTACTAGCCACGCACCTAACCTTAAAGCGTTTCTTGCTACTTGGTCAGTAAATATATTATAAGTGGTATCATCCCACCAATGAAGCCCGATATAAGCGATAGGATAAGTGAATTGTCTCCTATAACCTCCTTCAGGAAGCCCGTTGGTATCTTGAGAAACTCTCTAAGAAATCTTGTACCCTTTCCGGGGTTTACTCTTACGTAAAGACCTATAGTTCCTTTGCTATCTTGTATATAATCATCCGCTCTGCATGAAGCTAAAAGGTTGCGTACAATAGGGGGTGGCAGTCCCTTCTCCTTAGAGTACTCGCTTATAATGTGCTCTGCTTTGACATAACGCCCCCTATTGAGAATTGCCAAATCAGGGTGGTCTTGGTCGTACAAATTAGATTGACCATCAACCCACTTAGTCAATTCATACATTTTATAGAAATGGCCCATATGCCTAATTATACCCTGAGCTATTTATACGCCCTCCTTTTGCTATAAACTTATATAAGTCCTTATATAAGTTTATGAGAAAGACGGATTTCTTAGGTGTTCTGGACAAGGGCGGCTAGTTGCTTGTCGGTGAGGTTTTGGTTGCCATTCACTTGGTACCAAATACCATCTTTGACCCAGGTGGCCTGTGTGCTGCCAAGGCGGTACACGGTGTTGCCGGCGGCTTGCATGGTGCTGTAATTAGCTTGCCCGCTGGCGTCGACGGCAGAAACTTGGCTAATCATATCTTGGCTACTCCAGTTGGTCTTTTGCTCGGAGAGTTGGTAGTCGCCGCTGGCACTCTTGAGCCCGATAACGAGTCGCGAATGATCGGCCGTGGCACCATTATATGCAAAACCGGTTGCGCGAAAATCCGGTGTAGCTGTGGCTACGCCAGCGCGAAAACCAGCTATTTTCAGCTGGAGACCAGGCGTATTTTGGTAGGCAGCAAAACCGGCAATAAGGAGGAGTGCCAAGGTGCCACTGGCTGCACTCAACATGTGGCGTCGTGTCACTTTCTTAAAGTGGGCTCGGTGGGCAGTAATGTCGATAAAGTTGGTGGCGGTGTGCATGGCCTGCTCAAAAACGTCCGTTGGCCTGTTGGTCGGCGTGGGTGGTGGCGTGACGGGCGGATCGTTCGAGGGGATAGTATCGGGCGCTTGGTGCACGGGAATATCGGCAAATTTGAGCGTTACTTCCTCTGTGGGCATGCCAAAATGATTGACGCGCTGATGCTTGGGAATCTGCTGGGCCTTGTGTAGGCGTTCTGCATCTACCTGCGCGACACTATGCTTTACGGCAACCGTTGCAGGTAACGGTCGCGTAAGGGCGCCCTGGACATGGACCTGCCGCTTGAGGCTCTGACCTGGCTTTTTGACAGCACGGCGCATAAGGGTGTGCGAAGGCTGAGCAGCGTGGGCTTTCAGGTGGTTTATGGTGCTATGGTGAACAGAAGTGGTGGAAATCTTGGCGATGGCAGTGTGTCTGGTAGCAGGTTTTTTCGAAGTCTTGACGACACCAGTAGCCAGTGCTCCGGTGACCGCATCGTAGGCTTTACCTTGTAACCTGATGACTTCTTGACTCATTTTGTGCTCGTGTCTGTTTCCTTCACCTAGTGTGTACATCTGTAATCATACCGCTTGTGACTACTAAAACGCAAGTGGTTTATCGGGAGTCGCGCCCCCTTGAAACTGGTAGGATTTTGCCATCTGCGGTATACTAATGACACTTTATATGGACTTTCTGGACCCAAAAAAAGAACGCCGTAATCACATAGCCTTGCTCATTAGCTATGTTTTGGTCGCGGTTGCCATTACTATCGCGAGTGTAGTGTTGCTATACCAGACCGATGGCTACTGCCTCGATAATAGCGGTGCAGTTGATCGTTGCGGTTTAGTATTCCTCTCGAGCCAACCTGCCGGTAGTGCGATACATGTTAATGGAAAAATCGCAGCCGGTCGCACCAACACTAAGCTGAATCTACATAGTGGTACCTACAATATTGAGCTCACCCAAGCGGGTTATCGAAACTGGAGTCGAACGGTGATAGTAGCCGGGAACGATGTGCAGCGGTTTGATTACCCGTTCCTCTTCCCGACCACGCTTAAGACCACCAAATTGGCTTCGTTTACAGATGGACTTACTATTGCCACACAGAGCCCAGACAAGCGCTGGTTGCTTACGGCCGACAATAGCCACCCCGGTGTCTTCAGGCTCTACGATTTTAAAGATCCAGCTAAACCTGTCACTACCGATGAAACGCTACCGACGAGTTTGTATACCCCTGGTGATGGTGCGCAGACATGGTCAGTTGCTGAGTGGTCAAGCGATAATCGGCACGTTTTGCTGCTGCATACGTATATAGTCGCTGGAGTAGCGGGCCACGAATATATCATGCTCGATAGACAAGCTATTGAGACGAGCCAAGACGTCACAAAAATATTGAGCGTGAAGCCGACCGATCAGCTGAGTTTATTTGATAAAAAACCGGATAAATTTTATGTGTACAACACCGAGAGCAAAACACTGCAAACAGTAGGCATTGACGGTTCGGCCCCTACGGCCCTGCAGCTGAAAGATGTGCTCGCCTTTAAGACATACAGTGACAACACTATCTTATACGTCACCGGTACGCCACCGAGTGGTAAGGTTACGCCTGGTATGGTCAGCGTTATCTTGCAACAGGACAACCGATCGCAAGTTATCCGCGAATTACCGAGCAGTGCGCCAGGCTATCTGCTAGAGATTGCACAATACTCAGGAGATTGGTATGTGGCTATCGCGGCCACAGATGGTAAGGGTGTGCAGGTCTACAAGAATCCGTTCGATCAGCCACTTGCCACCTCGGCAAGCTTGCCAACACCCATCCGTTTCTTGAAGGTAGTTAATCCGACCTACGTTGCATTTTCGGCAAATACGCGTTTTCTATTGGCCGAGAATGCTCAATCTTGCGCAGTGTATGATGCCGAATACGACAATTCGTACCTGTACAAAACGGTTCTCCTCGATACCCCCCAGACTCATGTCAACTGGATGGATGGTGACAGGCTCTACGGCATAAATGGCGGAAAAGCGGTCGTGGCCGATTATGACGCGCAAAATCCCCAAACGCTGCAAGCAGCCGATCCCCGGTTTGAGCTATTCTTCTCGGCTGACTACAAGTATGTGTTTTCGGTTGCTCCAGCCAAGACTGGCGAAGACATCACGAGTACTTCGTTGCTTGCGCAGTAATCATTGTAGGGTGAGTTTACCGCCAGAATTCGAGCTTGCGTATCATCTCGGTCCACAGAGTTGGACCATTGCTGGTGATTTGTGGCGGTGGCGCAACGGTGGAAGTGGTGGGTTCGGTATTCGTGGCTGGGCTTGGGCTAATTTGTTCACCCCATACTACCAAACGGTTGGTGCTAAATCCCGGTGGGTCACAGGTAATGAGTACGGCAGTCGCCTGCTTGCCTTTGGTATCATTCAGGACACTTACTTGCGTGGGTGGCACAATCTCGCGCGCAAAAACCTGGTAGGCATAGACCTTCCCCTGGTATGTGACATAAAAAATATCGCCGGTGGTCAACTCGTGTAAGAGTACGAAGGCAAACTTGTATTTGCCGTTATTAAAGATGTTACGACTAGAGTGTCCGAAATAGGCGGCATTGCCATTTTGGCCTGGCAGGACCGTGCTCGAATAGTGCACAACGCCATTATTGAGCGAATTTTCGACCGTTGCTTCATCATCAGACTTGAGGGTAAAATCGACCGGAATTTGGATATTTATCTTCGGTACAATAACCGTTGGCTGCGCAGTTGAAGCGGCCACGTCAGACACAATGACGGGCGTGGCGCCGACATTTCGGCTCGGCTGGATAAAGGGCGCGATAATGTACTCGTTGAAGAAGCTAAACAAAAGTATGACGACGACCAAAAGTCCCATGCCTAGCCCAAAGAGCAGTGATTGGATGTGGTGCTTGGCCTGCAGACGGCCGTTGGCGCTTACGGTATCACGAATACGCCGGCGAATGCGGCCGGTGGTTTCATTTGTCGAGGGGCTGGTCAACGTATGGCCAAGTTTGGAGGTGCTGATTCTAGCGGTAAATTTGCTGGATTTTTTACGTTTGGGTAACTCAACGGCATGGCTGCTGACTGTCACGCCACTACTGCTGGCTGAAGGCATTGGTACCATCTCAGCTGTTGCTACTGGTTGGCGCAAGCGTGAGGCGACAGCTTGTTGTTTCTGGAATAACTTTTGGTACGGCGTATTTTGGTTGGCCGCGTAAAACTCCTCCCACACTTCCCGCTTTTCGTCATCTGGTAATTGCGTGTAGTAGTGGTGCCAGGCGGTTTGAATCTCTGCCAGGCTCTTGCCGGCTTGACTGAGCTCCAGCAAAAACTTCTGATGCTTACTGAAGACTCGCTCATGGGAAGTCTCGTCCAATTCTTCGACTGCCGCCGGCTCAGCGCTAAAGGCCCGTGATACTTTTTGCCGAATAAGCTGCACGGCAGCATCATCGGCTGGTTCTGGCCGCAGTGGGTTATTGGGAAAAAGTGGATTGCTGCTCATAGATGATTTGATGGCAAGTGCACGGCATATGGCACGCACGCCCACTCGCGTTTCTTATCACAGTATAGTACAATACACCTCTGATGACTACGTCAGCGCTGTCGGTGTGTATGTCGTATGGGCGAGTGGTGGAATGGTAGACACGCCAGACTCAAAATCTTGTGAGCTTTACGCTCGTGAGGGTTCAAGTCCCTCCTCGCCCACCAAAGAGAAAAGTCGACCTTGCCGTCGGCTTTTTTCTTTGATTGCTAAGGCTGGGACTTGAACGGGTTTGCCAGTGGCAAACCCCGCCCCGAAGCCCTGCGACCATGGGAGCAGGGTCATCGTGCCGATGCATGCGCATATGGCCGATGAGGCAAGTCCCTCCTCGCCCACCAAAAATGCCCCATGCTCGCCAGACAGCGCTCATCCATGATGGGCTTCTTCGCTTTGCTACGCCAAAATCTTTATGAGTTTTACGCTACGTCAGCAAGATCCACATATTCTACTCGTAATTCACCGAAATCAAGTGGTTTGCCAAGACGTTCATCATCTGTAAGCAGCTCATTCCAGGCTGTATTAACCTCGCGGTATGTTTGCATATTGTAGCCTCTTGTTTGCCCGACTACTATGTGTGCTTGCGGAATATGTAACGAAAAGCCGTAGCCCGCTATATCTAGATCTGCCAGTGCGTTCGTGATGCTCCTATTGGTGTCGACGTTGGTTGGATGCGCGCCAAAATTCATACCGAAAAGCATCGTATCACCCAGTTTAGCGGCATACAGTGCATCGGGCTGACACGACAATTCCTTACCATCGAACGATTCAATATCATTCATGTAGCTAAAGATTTTCTCACCAATCATCCTTCCGGTAAGCTGACCATTTTGGTTTGCGCCATTACGGAGTAACGCGCTGTGCTCAAAAAGCATTAAATTAGCTGATTTCGAATAGTGCAATGCCTGCCCAGTGTATAAAGGTAGTTCTAGCCCCCTGTTTATCACCTTGCGTTGTAGCGAGGTGCGTAGAGCCTCGATAGCCATACGAGTTTCCGCTGTCGGCTCTCGGAACACCTGTACGCCCCACTCTGGGGCAAGAGCCAGTGTATCTGAAATCATAATCTATATTATAACATATATATAAAGTCGTAACAATCTGCTCAGTTCTACGCTCCCGTTGCAAGTCTATAGGAGTGAGCTTGTCAGGGATTCGAATGGTTTGGTGGGGTTTTGGAGCCACCAGGTGGCGGCCGCAGCGGCCTTCTGCACGCGCCAAATTGGTATGTCTGCTGGTACTGGCGTAGTGCTCACCTGCCCCTGTACGGCGACGATATAGTGGTTGAGGTGCCTGGTGATGATATATAGCGCTGGGTGTTCGGTGGTGAACGCATGCAGCCAGTCTACGGCCTGTACTATTCCCATATCGCTCGTAAATGCCTGGACAGCGTGGAGCCCCGTGCCAAGGTGCTGTAGCTGGGCAGTACTGATGACGAGTAAGGTGCCGGGACGCGCCACAAGCCCTGCAGGATGCGTACAGAAGAAATCGGCAGCGTCCTTTGTGATGGTGAGCTGCCCGGTGTATTTGGTGGCAACATTCTCGAACATGGCAGTCGTTTCGCTATTGCGGCCTAAATCACCGGCTAGCAAAACGCCATTTGCCCACTGCGCGGCAGCCAGAATTTCGGCAAGGGTGGTCATGGCAAAGCCGCCGCTGGGGTTACTGGGAGCGAATTCGGCCGCCGGGAAAAGCTTACTGACTGTCCTTTCGAGACTCGCTGGCAGGAGTACCCGGGCAACACCGATACCCGCTGTGTCGGCCGCAGCGTAAGCTTCTGCCGGAGCAGCAAAACTCTGGGTATGGCCACCGACAATTAGCAATTTGCCCGCATTGTTTTTTGTCTCTGGCCGTGCCCAGACGAGGTCTGCATACAGAGCAACTGAGGTTTGCTTGTGCCAGTACTCAGCCACGAGATTTCTCCTGTAACACGTATTGGTCGCCTTGCGGGTGTAAGTTGTATATGACGTTTTTGCGTTCCACAATAATCGGCCACTTCTTCTCGAGGGCTAGCTCGTACAAATCACCGGTTGGGTTGAATGCAACCGGCTTTTCCACGAGTTCAAGCATGGCAATATCGCTCGGGCTATCTCCGACGGCAATGCTATCTTGCCAGCTCGCGTTGTGTTCTGCGACCAATTCTTGCAGAATCTCTCCCTTTCGCGTGTGTGTAAGACTAATCTGGCCAGTGAATGAGCCATCCTTCTGCTCATAGCGTGGCCCAACGACAGCATCAAACCCGTAGTGTTCACCAATCTTTTGGAGCACATCTTGTGGTGAGCCAGAAATAGCAAAAATGAGATAGCCCTTTTGCTTGAGATGCGCAATGAGCTCGCGGGTGTAGGTGTAGACCTGGTCTTTGTAGGTATCAAACACGGCAGTGACAGCCGTACTGTATGCTTCGATCGGAATATTTGAGAGGGCCTTCTGAAACACAGCGACCATCTCGGCTTCGTAGTGGTGATAGGCATCGATGCTGTTTCGGTTCTTCCATTCCATGCGCATAGTGTGGAGCCGTTCGAGTGAGTCAGCCGGCAAATAGCCAAGCTTGCCCAGTTTGTCGGTAATTGCATGGTAGAGCTGCCAACGAATGAGGGTGCCATCTATGTCAAAGACTGCAAACTTCTTCTGAGGTTCATGCCGGGTGGCTTGCTCGCTGACAGTTATCATACGAACTTCTCTACTTCCCGGATAGCTTTTGTCATCATTTGTTCATCTGAATTGAAGGTGAATGTGGTGTCGAGTAGCTTACCTTCGAGGACGAGTGGCAGCCAGTGGATATCATCGTCCCACATCTGGTCGTACGGGATGTCGCTGAGCTTGACCCAGCCTGGGGCCATCTCCTCTGTTTCGGCTGGTTCGCCTTCCCACTCGGTTACGATGAATGCGTGCGCCCGTTGGTGCCACGGTTGGTCGGTGTCGGCCCCTAGTATAAAGTCGTGGTACGCTACTTTGTGAAACGTGGTGGGTGTGATGGTAAGCTCCTCTTGACACTCGCGTACCATAGCCTGCTCGATGGTTTCGCCGGGCTCAACCTTGCCGCCCGCCCCATTCAGCTTGCCCGCGCCGAATCCTCGCTTTTTCATGGCCAACAAGATTTCGTCGTTGCGGAGCAAGAAAGCGAGCGAATATTCCCTATCTGTCATGCGGCTAGCTCCTCAATGCCACGAAGGCAATCCTGCGCCAAGGCAACAGCCGTAGGGTCTGAAGTTGGTGACATCGCCAGCGTATTGAGTAAATCGCGCGCAACGGCATCGGGGGCGTGGTCGTTCGTCAGCCAATAGTGATCTGGCGAGTCTGCTTGCGATAACGACCAGCGGAGGCTACTGCTCGCCTCGAGCAAGCGCGCTTTTCGCCGTGAGTCACCGGGCGGAAACCTAAGGTTAAAACGATGCTGCCAGTCGTGAAAATTGGTAATAACTGATACGACGCGAACAGATTTGAAGCCTAACTGTCGAAAGCCGTCTATGGAGCTCGCAAATATATCGCCGATGTTATATCGATACAGATAGCCCGATGCTTCACTGCCATATATGAGCAAGCTATATGGGTTGA
>DAIDKK010000027.1:13874-14175 GCA_027450065.1 Candidatus Saccharimonadota bacterium
GATATTGTATTGCAATACGCGCTTACGCTCGATGCGGTCGAGGAGTTCGGCGAGACCTTCATCGCTGTGCTCATAGTAGCTGTAGCGTGTTGTATTATCTTCTGGACGGGGTTCACGCGAGGTAAAAACAACGAATTCACCACACAGGGAGTCGAGCTTTAGTAGTTCCTGCATAATGGTGGTTTTGCCCATACAGCTTGCGCCGACGAAACACCATACATCTTTAGATACTATCTGGGCGGTACTATCAGGGTCTGGCCTATACGACGGCTGGTCATTCAGTAGCCGTCGAAGCCGCTCC
>DAIDKK010000028.1 GCA_027450065.1 Candidatus Saccharimonadota bacterium
GTCAACAACAAAAACAAAGAAGACAAACCATGCAGTCTCATACGATGGGGTATTTATCCTAAAGCTCACGCTCTACGTGCTCTTCGGGTCGCTATGGGTAAAGATTACGAAATCTGGCTCGAGCCTAAACTTTCCTATTCCAATCGGACTTCTTGTAGGTCTTTTCTTTACGACGCATGAACATTTTCGGGTTGATCGCAAGATCGAGTACGCGGTGTTGGTAATAGCCGCACTGTTCGGTTATCTGGCGCCTTACGGTCTTTTTGTAAATCTGTAAGACATATTTGTAGTATAATACGCAACGGCTTGACAGGGGTTCATGATTCGTGATAATCTGTTATCTACATACAAACATTTCCGCATTGGTGATGTGAGGTAGGTCGACTCATCTGGTAGTAGTATCAGAGGTCGAAACCCCCGACCACCAACATTTTTGTGTCAGTGTACAAGACACAAAGGGCGGCAATTACGTACGTAATAATCAACATAACTCTTATACAAAAGGAGAGTGTGAGTTAAAACGGCTCACACGAAATACTATGAAAGCACTAATCACCAGGAAGATTGGCATGACTAGTACCATCGCTGAAGACGGTACTGTGTTGGCTGTGACCCTGCTTTCCGCTAGTCCCTGTGTTGTCACACAGGTCAAGACCACAGAAACTGACGGCTACACCGCCGTACAGGTTGGTTTTGAAGATGCGAAAGAGGGCGCGGTTGCAAAACCGCAACAAAATCACCTTAAGCTATCCGGCAAGATGCCGAAGATTATTCGCGAATTTCGCGTTCCAGAAATAACAGAAGACCTCAAGGTTGGTTCAGAAATCACCGCAGAGGTCTTTTCAGTTGGCGATACCGTCCACGTGACGGGTACCAGCAAGGGTAAGGGTTGGGCAGGCACGATTAGGCGCCACAATTTTCATCGTGGTCGTAAGACACATGGTGGTGGTAGCTATCGCCGTCCAGGTTCAATTGGCTCAATGTACCCACAGCACATCTTGAAGGGTAAGAAAATGGCTGGTCACTTAGGTCACGAGCAAGTTACCGTCCGCAACCTTAAAGTTGCAATTGTTGATACCGAAAAGGGCTACATCGGCGTTGTTGGCGCAGTCCCAGGTCCACGTAAGGGCATTGTAACAGTGAAGGGAGATGAATAATGGCTGCAAACACATTCACTGCAAGTGGTGCAAAGGCGACAACTGCCGCCAAACTGAGTAAAGAAGTTTTTGGTGTCAGCGTAGAAAACCACCAATTGCTTAAGCAAGCTTATGAGACGTATCTTTCGAATGGTCGCGACAACCTCGCTGTCGTTAAGACCCGTGGCTTAGTCAGCGGTGGTGGTAGGAAGCCATGGAAGCAAAAGGGGACTGGACGAGCACGATTTGGTTCATCTCGTAACCCAATCTGGCGCGGTGGTGGTATTGTTTTTGGTCCAACCGGACTTGAAAACTACACCAAGAAGTTGCCTGTATCGAGTAAGCGCGCTGCACTACGTCAGGCTCTGAGCCTTGCGAATGAAGCCGGAAAAGTTATCATTATCGAGCAACTGGCGAGCAAAGAAGGTAAGACAGCAGATATGGTTAAGCTTCTTACGAAGCTCGGCGTCACACGAAGCACCCTCCTGGTCGTGAGCGATAAGACCGCTGAGCTGACATTAGCAACTCGCAATCTACAGGATGTTATCCTAGTCGGCGCGAAGTACCTAAATGTTTTTGATATTTTGAATGCTCATCACATCGTTCTGACTGCAGACGCACTAAAGGCTGTTGAAGAGTGGCTGGGAGGTACAAAATAATGCACTTTATGAAACCACGCTTAAGCGAAAAAGCTTTTGCATTGAGCCAGGCTACCAATACTTTTGTGATTGATGTACCGGCTGACCTTAACAAGCATGAAGTTGCCCGAACTGTTGCAAAACAGTTTGATGTCACCGTAGCAACCGTTCGAATTGTGAATCGCCCAGGCAAAACCAAGCGAGTTATGAACCTGACGGGCAAGCGGAGTAGTAACCGCACTGGCACACAAGCCGATACGCGCAAAGCATACATTACGCTCGCTAAGGGCAGTCACCTACCATTTTTCCAAGCCGAAGAAGCTGAAATTGCCGAAGCAACCAAGAAGACTGACAAGAAAGCTGACGACAAGAAAGCCGAAAAGAAACCGGTAGCAAAAGTTGCGAAAGCTGAGAAGAAAGCCGATAAGCCGGCCAAAAAGGAGACAAAGTAATGGCAATTAAGCAGTACAACCCTACAACCGCTGGTCGGCGTGGGATGAGTAGCCAAGATTTTGACGGCATTACCACACGCAAGCCACTTCGTTCTCTGACCGTTACCAAGCGCCGAGGCAATGGCCGAAACAACCAAGGCCGAATCACAACTCGTCATCAGGGTGGTGGTGCAAGGCAGCGCTACCGTATCATGAACTTCAATTTCTTGGGCGAAGGTGTTATAGAGCAGATTGAGTACGATCCAAATCGTAGTGCTCGCATTGCCCGAGTCAAAGATATAAAGGGTACGTATCACTATGTTCTTGCGGCAAATGGCATGCGCGTTGGCCAGACGTTGATTGGACACGAAGAAGCCGCCATCGAAACAGGCAATCGTCTTCCGCTTAAAAATATTCCAGTTGGCTCAACTATTCACGCGATTGAACTCCAGCCAGGGCGCGGTGCCCAAATGGTACGAAGCGCTGGTAATGGCGCACAGCTAATGGCAAAAGAAGGCGAGTATGCTCAGGTCAAACTGCCAAGTGGTGAGGTCCGCAAAGTTAACTTGACTTGCACTGCCGCTATCGGGACCGTTGGTAATGAGCAGCACCAGAACATTAAGCTTGGCAAGGCCGGCCGCAGTCGCCACCTTGGTAGGCGACCAGGTGTTCGTGGTGTGGTTATGAACGCCGTTGATCACCCGCACGGTGGTGGTGATGGTGGTCGTCACCGAATGGCCAAAGCTCCTCGTACGCCTTGGGGCCAAAAGACACTTGGTCTGAAGACTCGTCGGCGCAAGAGTACCAATAATATGATCGTAAGAAGCCGTCACTCGGCCAAGAGGAAATAGGATATGAGTCGTTCACTGAAGAAAGGGCCATTTATCGATCCGAAGCTCGCGAAGAAAGTCGCGGCGCTTGGCCAAGAGGATCGCACAATTATCAAAACATGGGCACGTGCTAGTACGATTGCACCAGACTTTGTTGGCAAGACTTTCGCCGTACACAACGGCAAAGTGCATGTGCCGGTATTTGTTACCGAAAACATGGTTGGTCACAAGCTTGGTGAATTTAGCCCAACCCGTAAATTCCGCAGCCACGGCGGTAAATTGGCGAAGGGGAAATAGGACATGGCAGTAAAAGCAGAATCTAAAGGTGTTCGCATGAGCCCACGCAAGGTCGCAGAAGTTGCGGCGCTCGTTCGTGGTCGCACTGTCGCCGATGCTGTTGTTATCCTACAGCACACTCCTCGTCATGCTGCACTCCCAGTCCTCAAGACCATCAAAAGCGCTCAGGCAAATGCAGCCCACAATCATAACTATAAGGCCGAAACCCTTCGTATTGTTGAGATTACTGTTAATCACGGTCCTCGTATGAAGCGTTTTCGACCAGCTGCTATGGGTCGCGCCTTGCCGTTCATGAAGCGTAGTAGCCACATTCGCGTCCTTGTTGACGGTGAACAACGTCCTGCCAAGAAACCAACCACTGCCACGAAGGCTGTAGAAAAGAAGGAGGCATAATATGGGTCAGAAAGTAAACCCCATCAGTATGCGCCTGCAAACCAACAAAGATTGGCGGAGCAAGTGGTTCGTCGGTAAGCGAGAATATGCCAACTACTTGGCAGCTGACTTGAAGGTCCGCAAGCTTATCCACGACAAATTTGGCTCACGGGGCGCAATTAATAAAGTTGACATTGAGCGTTCACCAAACCTCGTCACTGTCACGATTGCAACTGCCAAGGCAGGCGTCGTGATTGGCCGTGGCGGTCAAGGTGCCCAAGAGCTGAAGGCAGCTATCGAGAAAATCTATGGCGTATCAAGCCGAGTGAACATTGAAGAAGTTAAGAAGCCAGACTTATACGCGAAACTCGTTGCAGAGAACATTGCGCATCAACTTGAGCGACGCATGAGCTTCCGGCGCGCTATCAAAAGTGCTGCAGCCGCTACGATGCGAGCCGGCGCAAAAGGTATCCGTATCGAAGTTGCCGGTCGTTTGAACGGTGCAGAGATGTCCCGTCGCGAAAAAGAAGCCCAGGGCTCAGTTCCGCTGCACACGATTCGCGCAAATATCGATTATGCAGGTGTTCGTGCGCAAACTGTTGCTGGTGTAATCGGCGTTAAGGTCTGGATCTACAAGGGGGACAACTAAGATGCTACTCCCAAATCGTACAAAATTCCGCAAGGTCCGCAAGGGTAAAATCCGCGGCGTTGCCACCTCTGGCAACTATATTGCCTACGGTGAATATGCTTTGCAGGCCCAAGGCCACGACCGCATTACAAGCCGCCAGATAGAGGCTGCTCGTCAGGCAATGACCCGATACATTAAGCGCGGTGGCAAAATCTGGATTCGAATCTTCCCACATACCCCTGTTACTCGTAAACCACTCGACGTTAAGATGGGTAGTGGTAAGGGTAACCCAGAGTTCTTTGTTGCAAAAGTTCGCCCTGGAACCGTCTTGTTTGAGATGCAGGGCGTAACTGAGGAAACTGCTCGCGAAGCTATGCGTCTCGCTAGCAATAAATTGCCAGTCAAAACCAAATTCTTGGTGAAGGAGAGTGCATAATGAAAATTACAGATATCCGTAAACTCAGCACACAGGATTTGACAGCCGAAGCAACGAAACTGCGAGATGAGATTGCTGAACTCCGTCGCCATATTTATATGGGCGACAACCAAAACGTTCGTTCAGTCCGCAATAAGCGTAAAGACCTCGCTCGCATGCTCACCGTATTAAGCGAACAACTAGTCAAGGAGGCCAAGTAAGATGGCGAAATCAATTACTGGTGTCGTCAGCAGTAGCAAAGCCGACAAGACTATTGTGGTCACGGTTCGCGAACGAAAGACACACCCGTTGTATCACAAACAGTACACTACATCGAGCAAATTTATGGCTCATGATGAAAACAATGAAGCCAAAGATGGCGACAAAGTAGTCATCGTAGAGACGCGACCGATTAGCAAACGTAAGAGTTTCAAGCTTGAAACGATTATCGAGCGGGCCGGTGTGGTCCATGTTGAGCCAGAGGTGGTTGTCGAGGACAAGAAGACGGAGGAGGAAGCGTAATGATTCAACAAGAAAGTCGTCTCGTTGTCTGTGACAATAGCGGCGCTAAGGAAATCCTCTGCATTCGCGTGCTGGGTGGCACTCGCAGGCGTTACGCCAAGGTAGGCGATATTATTACCGCTACCGTCAAAGATGCCAACCCAAGTGGTAACGTCAAGAAGAAGTCAGTCATCAAGGCGGTTGTTGTCCGGACGCGTAAAGAAATTAAGCGCAAAGATGGCTCAACCATCAAATTTGATGATAATGCAGCCGTCATCATTGGTGACGATAAGCTACCAAAAGCTACTCGTATCTTTGGGCCAGTACCACGCGAACTTCGCGACATGGGCTACGCCAAGATTATCAGCCTAGCTCCGGAGGTACTCTAACTATGAACAAGCAGCACGTAGAAGTCGGTAAACTGTTTAAGATTCGCCTTAAGAAGGGTGATCTCGTTCAGGTGCTGGCCGGCAAGTATAAGGGCAAGCAAGGTAAAATCCTTGCCGTTCACCCGAAAGACAATAAGGTGACCGTTGAAGGTATTAACATTGTCAAGAAGCACCAGAAGCCAAACCAAGCACACCCGCAGGGTGGTATCCTTGAGCTGACGAAGCCTATCTGGGTAAGTAAGGTCGCTATCGTCGATGCTACGAGCAAAAAACCAAGCCGTATCGGTTTTAAGCTCGACAAAGACGGTGCTAAGACACGAGTATTTAAAGCATCGGGAAAGGAGATTAAGTAATGGCTGAAAAAACTGTGCAAAAAGCAGCGAAGACGAGCTATGTCGCACGTATGAAAGCTGCCTATAACGATACCTACGCACCTGAACTGCAAAAAGAACTTGGTCTCTCAAACCCGCATCAAGTGCCACGTCTCGAAAAGATAGTTGTCAACATCGGTCTCGGACGAGCGAAGGATGACAAAAAAGTCATCGAGACAGCCAAAAATACTCTCCGCAAGATTACTGGCCAAGAACCTGTCGAGACAATCGCCAAGAACTCTATCGCCGGTTTTAAGCTCCGTGAAGGTAACATGATTGGCCTCAAGCTTACCTTACGTGGCGAACGGATGTACGAATTTATGGACCGGCTCATTAGCATTGTGTTACCACGATTGCGTGACTTTCACGGTGTGAGCGCCAAGGCCTTTGATAAGCAAGGTAATTTTTCTATCGGCCTAACAGACCAATCGGTCTTTCCAGAATTAACCTTTGAAGAAACTACGACTGCACATGGATTGCAAGCAGTCTTTGTCATAAAAGCACAAGAACAAGCTCATGCCAAGGCGTTACTAACTAAATTCGGCATGCCGTTTGAAAAGGAGAACAAGTAATGGCTAAGAAATCTATGCTTGCTCGCGACCAAAAACGAGCAAAAATGATTGAGCAATATGCCGCGAAACGAGCCGAGCTAAAAGAGCTTGGCGACTTCGATGGATTGGCAAAATTGCCACGCAATAGCTCTCCAACACGACAGAAAAATCGTTGTGTTGAGACGGGTCGTCCTCGTGGCTACATGCGCCAGTTCGGTCTGAGTCGTATCTCATTCCGTGAGCATGCAAGCAAGGGAGAAATCCCTGGTGTAACGAAAGCGAGCTGGTAATATGAGCGTCACCACAACTGATCCTATCGCAGATATGCTGACACGTATTCGGAACGCTGTCGCTGTTGGTAAATCAGAAATTACTTTACCCCACAGCAAAGTGAAAGAGAACGTGGCTATCAGTCTCCGAAATAACGGTTTTCTGCAAGACGTTAAGACAACCGACCTAAGTGTTGGTAGGCAATTGCACATTACCATCAATCTCGAAGGCGAAAACGCCAAAATTACTGAGATCAAGCGCATCAGCAAGCCTGGTCGCCGCACCTATGCCAATGCCCACGAGATTCCAGCTGTTAAGCATGGCCGTGGCATACTGATTATCAGCACGAGCAAAGGTCTGATGACTGGTGTGGAAGCCAAGGCGCAAGGCGTCGGTGGTGAATTAATCTGTCAGGTATATTAAGGAGAACATATGAGTCGAGTTGGAAAACTACCAATCGCTATCCCGAGCGGCGTGACAATCACTCTCGACCCCACCACCATCACGGTTGCAGGGTCTAAGGGTGAGCTCAAAACCCCGCAGTTGGATGGCATTGTTGTCAAGCAAGAAGCCAATCAAATTCTGGTCAGTCGTGTGGACGACGAGCCAAAAACACGTGCCAAGCATGGCCTTATTCGTGCGCTTATCAATAATATGGTTACTGGCGTGACGCAGGGCTTTACAAAGAAGCTTGAGCTGAACGGTGTCGGTTATCGTGTTGCGATGCAGGGAGTTGACCTGAAGCTAAACCTTGGCTTTAGCCATGACGTTATCTTTAAGGTTCCTCTGGGAGTCACTGTGACAACCGAGCAGAACACTATGACAGTCACCGGCATAGATAAGCAACAAGTCGGCCAGGTTGCCGCAGAAATCCGAGCCCTCAAGAAGCCTGAACCGTATAAGGGTAAGGGCATCAAGTATGAAGGTGAACGCATTCTGCGCAAGTCTGGTAAGTCAGGAAAGGACAAATAGGATGAGTGATTTAGCACATAAACTCAAGAACCGTGCGCTCCGTAAAAATCGCATCCGAGCGACCATTTCTGGCACTGCCGAGCGACCACGCCTCAGCGTATACATTAGCAACATGAATGTCAGCGCACAGCTGATCGACGACACTGTCCATAGTACACTTGCGACCGTCTCAACTATCGGCAGCAAAGCTGCGACTGGCACGATGACCGAAAAAGCTGCTTGGATTGGTGCAGAGATTGCCGCCAAGGCCAAAACTATTAAAGTCACAAAAGTTGTATTTGACCGCGGTGGCCGCAAGTACCATGGTCGCATCAAAGCCCTTGCCGATGCTGCTCGGGAGAAAGGATTGGAGTTCTAGTATGGCTGAAGAAAAGGCTACAAGCGCAGCTCCAGCTGCACCAGCAACTCAAACCGGTGCTCAGGCACCACGCCGTGATGGTCGCGGTCCACGTGGACCACGTCCTCAGTTCGCTCCTGAAGAAAAGCAATTCGACGAGCGCATTGTACATATCGACCGCGTTGCTCGCGTTGTCAAGGGTGGCCGCCGCTTCCGCTTTCGCGCCCTAGTTGTAGTTGGAGACCGTAAGGGTAAGGTCGGCATTGGAAGCGCCAAGGGAGCTGACGTGACCGCTGCCGTGAGTAAAGCTACTGAAGCTGCCAAGAAGCACTTCATAAAAGCGATTCTTTACAAGGGAACTTTGCCTCACGAAGTTGAAGCGAAGGTCAGTGGTGCTCATATCTTAATCATGCCGGCCGCACCAGGTACTGGGCTTATTGCCGGAGGTGTCGTCCGCACAATCCTTGAGGTTGCCGGTGTCAGTGACATACTGAGCAAGTCATTAGGCTCAAGTAATAAGACGAATATTGCGTATGCAACAATTGAGGCATTGCAATCATTGCAGCCAAGCCAAAACTGGGTGACAACAAAGCTTGCTGCTAGCAAGAAAACCGACAAGAAGCCTGTTGCGAAAGCTAAGAAAGAGGAGGAGTAGACATGAGGTATCATGAACTAACTTCTGCAAAAAAGAAATCACCAAAGCGTGTTGGACGCGGTATTGCCGCCGGACAGGGTAAGACTGCCGGTCGTGGTACCAAAGGACAAGGCTCGCGCACGGGTTGGAGCAAGCGCCCAGGATTTGAGGGTGGCCAGAATCCACTCATGCAACGCATGCCAAAGCTACGTGGCTTTCGTAGTTTTGCACTCAAGGCAGAGAATATCTATACCGATCAGCTAGCTGAACTTGGTGCTAAAGTAACCAACGAAGTTGTCGCCGAAAAAGGTCTCATTAGTAGCCCCTACGCACGAGTGAAGTTGCTTTACCGTGGTGATGTAGCCAAGAAAGTAGCGATTGAACTGCAAGGTGCGAGCGCAAAAGCTCTCGAAGCTGTCCAGGCAGCCGGCGGATCCTTTACGGAGATTCCACGTGCCAAGCGACCCAAAACGTCGACCAAAAAAGACGCCTAACTATCGTTACTATGCAAGTCGATATAAAAACAGGATCGTAGCCGGTCCTGTTTTTATATGTATAGTACACTACGACTCGAAGCGTGCTTTGCGTATCGTCGTTCAAGACTGTATACTGTTCTCAAGATAATTTATCAATGAAGGAATAGGGACACACGTGAACTGGAAGGTTATTGCCGCGTCATTTAAAGAAGCCGATATGCGAAAGCGCATACTTGCCGTACTAGGAATTTTATTAGTGTTCCGTATATTGGCTCATATACCGGTGCCGCTGGCTGATCCACAAACCCTAAAACAAGTTTTAACCAATCTGTTCTCCTCGCAGAATACGCCACAACTCCTCAGTTTTATTAATGTTCTCAGTGGTGGCGCACTGGCTAACTTCTCAATTATGATTGCCGGCCTTGGCCCATACATCAACGCTAGCATTATTATGCAACTGCTGACGAAAGCTATTCCAAAGCTCGAGAACCTCCGGAAGGACGGTGAATCTGGCCAGAAAAAAATTAATCAATACACTCGTTTGCTAGCTTTTCCACTCGCAATCGTGCAAGCCGTTGGCTCGATTTATCTCGTTCGTCAATATGCGCAGCAGGTTGGTGGCATAGGTGACATTACCGCTAATACATCGTTGTGGCAGTGGGCCTTAATGGTCGCCGCCTTAACGGGTGGTTCGATGCTGCTGATGTGGCTCGGTGAGCTGGTAACTGAAAAATCTGTCGGGAATGGTATTTCGCTCCTAATCACAGTTGGTATTGTGAGCCGCCTGCCTGCTACCATTAGCCAATTAGCATCGTCTGTCTATAGTACGAGTAGTAAGTGGCATGTGTTTGGGCGTGTCCTGCCTATTAATGCGCATGCTCTCTGGGTATCGTTTCTGATTATTGTATCTGTCCTGCTCGTGACATGGGTTGTGGTGATGCTCAATGAAGCATCCCGACGCTTGACGGTTAACTATGCCAAAAGAGTGCAGGGAAATCGAGCATACGGCGGAGTAACGACGACATTGCCGGTCAAGCTCATTACCGCTGGTGTAGTACCTATTATCTTTGCTATCGCGTTTCTGAGCGTGCCAAGCTTTGTGGGATCATTACTCAGCTCCAATCACAGTGTGCATCTGCAGCTTCTTGGGAAGCATTTGGTGAGCTGGTTCCAAAGCCCTACGCCGTCAACCTTTATCTCTTCTGACTGGCATTCCTATATTTATCCAGTGACATACTTCTTGTTGGTTTTTCTGTTTACATTTTTCTACACCAGCATTACCTTTAATAGCCAAGAGATTGCCGAGAACCTTCAAAAACAAGGTGGCTTCATCGAAGGTGTTCGTTCTGGGCTTCGAACCGAAAAATATCTAGCAAAGACCGTTAATAAATTGACACTATTTGGTGCGGTCAGTCTTGGTATTCTTGCGATTCTTCCAATCGTGGGCCAACTGTACTTCGGGACAAACATCGGGCTTGGTGGTACAAGTGTGCTAATCCTTGTTGCGGTCTCACTTGAAACACTTCGGGCGGTAGAATCAAAGGCACTGATGATTACCTATGATCAATATAGCAGTGACGATTTCTTCCACGATACAAATGCAGACGATGAGGTAACAAAAAAAGGTGGCAAATATCGCCGATTAGTACCGAGCTTTGCGCGTATACGACCCCACAAAAAGGCAAAGAAGTAAAAACTATGAAAAACACTTTACAATGCGTAGTAAAAACTGCTATAATTACGCGACGTTATAGTTATGGCGAGTAGCAAAGAAGTAATCGAATTAACAGGTGTAATTACCGAGACCCTCCCTGGGACTCAGTTTCGAGTAGAGCTTGAGAACGGCCATCAGATTATAGCGCACGTTGCCGGTAAGATGCGGAAGCATTTTATCCGAATCGTACCCGGCGATAGCGTTACGGTGGAGCTTACTCCGTACGACCTTACAAAAGGCCGTATTACGTATCGCAAAGGCTGAACTTTCTTAAGGATTGGTTCATCCGGACTGATGGAGCGGTATGCGCCCATCGAAGTACGGATCAATCCTAGAGAAAGTCTAGCAACAATTATTATCAACTAAGCAGTGAGTCACCCTCCCGGAAGGAGAATGATCCGTACATGAAAGTGCGTGCAAGTGTCAAAAAGATTAGCCCCGACGACAAGATCGTACGTCGTAAGGGGCGTCTATACGTTATCAACAAATTTAAGCCAAAGCATAAGCAAAGGCAGGGGTAAGGTATGGCAAGAATATCAGGGGTAACGATCCCCGCCGATAAGCAAATTTGGGTTGCATTGACATACGTCTACGGTGTTGGGCCTAAGACGGCTGAAGATATATTAGCCGCTACGAAGGTTGAGCGAACCGTTCGCACTAAAGATTTGACAGACGCAGAAATTGGTCGCATCCAAGATTACATCAATGCAAACTACACCGTTGAAGGTGAATTGCAGCGCGTTGTCAGCGGCAATGTGAAACGCCTCAAGGACATTGGTAGCTACCGCGGCTTACGCCACAAGCAGAATCTACCATCCCGTGGCCAACGTACAAAGACGAACGCTCGAACTCGCCGTGGCAAGAAAGTAACTGTGGGCGGCACCGCTAAGAAAGTAGCATCTAAGACTTAGGATTAGTATATGGCAGATACAACCACACCATCAGTAGCAAAGAAAAAAAAGGCAAAGCGCAGCGTATCGGCTGGGCAATTGCACATCCAAGCTACGTTCAACAACACAATCGTAACCCTCACCGATGCAAATGGCGGCGCGCTTGCAGCGTCAAGTGCCGGAGCCTGCGGATTCCGCGGCTCCAAGAAAGGTACAGCTTACGCAGCGCAAGTTGCAGCCGAAAAAGCAGGCAACCTCGCAAAGCAAACCTATGGCCTTGCCCGAGTTGAAGCTTTCATTAAGGGAGTCGGTCTTGGCCGTGATGCGGCAGTCCGCGCTATGCAGGCTGTTGGTATTCAAGTCGAGAGTATTACTGACGTCACTGGCGTGCCACATGGTGGCGTACGACCCAAGAAAGCAAGGAGAGTATAGCAATGGCACGAGACACACAATCTATTGTTAAGATGTCGCGCCGGGAAGGCTACGCTTTACATCCCAAGGCCCACAAAGCTTTGGCTAAGCGAACTACCATGCCTGGCCAGGCAGCAAATAGCCGTATGCGCAATAAGCCGAGCCAATATTCACTGCAATTACGCGAAAAACAGAAGGTTAAGCGCCTGTATGGTTTGCTTGAGCGTCAATTCAGTAATCTTATGGCAGAAGCTTCCCGCACTCCAGGTCAATCTGGTGCAACTTTGTTGCAGTACCTTGAACGCCGTTTAGACAACGCTGTCTACCGAGCCGGTTTTGCACCGAGCCGGCGCGGCGCACGCCAGCTGGTGACACATGGCCACTTTTTACTAAATGGTCGTCGAGTTGATATTCCTTCCATTCGCCTTCGGATAGGTGACGTTATAGAACTACGCGATCACAGCAAGGTCAGCGAGTACTTCAAGAAACTTGACGAAACAAGCCCAGCACCCAGTACAATTCCTGCTTGGCAGAGTGTTGATCGCAAAAAAGTCCAGATTAAGATTACAAATCTTCCGGTACGTGACGATGCTGAGCCGGAAATCAAAGAACAACTAATCGTTGAGTACTACTCACGCTAACGGAAGGATGCGAGATAAACCTATGTCAAAAATGATTCACACTCCAGGATTGGTCGCCATCGATGATCACAGCGATACTAGTAGCACCTTCGTCATTGAGCCATTGCAAAGTGGCTACGGTATGACTCTAGGTAATAGCCTACGACGGGTACTGCTATCGAGCATCAGTGGTGCTGCCATTACAAGCTTTAAGATAGAAGGTGTTACCCACGAATTCACGACCATCAACGGCGTCAAAGAAGATATTGTCGCTATTATGCTCAACTTTAAGCGATTACGATTCCGTGTATACGGTGACGACGCACAGACTGTCCGTATTGTTAAAAAAGGTAGGGGCGTTGTAACGGCAAAAGACATTCAAGTAAATGCTGATGTTGAAGTTGTAAACCCTGATCAAGTTATTGCTACCATCGATGATGATAAGGCGAGCCTTGTCGTAGACCTTGTGGTCGAAACTGGTCGCGGTTACCGCACAATCGAAGAGAGCACTAGCAAGAAGCAAAG
>DAIDKK010000029.1 GCA_027450065.1 Candidatus Saccharimonadota bacterium
AAGTACCCATTGACCCTACCGGGAACGTTGTACGTTCGACCAACATATCGAGCCAGGAGATTCCAGAGTGCCGGGGTGTCTAACTTGAAAAAATCTTTGGTGAATTTATTTCACCAAAGATTTTACAGTATTCAGGAAAGAGTAGCCCAAGTCGAGTGGCCGCTAAAGCGGCGCGAGACCTGGCGCGATGGGAAAACCTATCTCGGTTTTCCCATTACCGTTTACCACCAGTGATGTGCTTGCCAAAAGGCGAGGGCATTCTCCCAGCTACCATAGCGACTCATAGCGTAGTTTGTAAAGTAGGCATCCTGACACGCGTAGTCGGCGCCACACAGCGTGCGAACCCGACCATTACAGTCCTGGCCTAGCCCGTAGCAGCCATTTGGATTGGTTGCATTCGGATTATTACCGCTCTCATGTGCGTAAATGAAGGCTTTTGCGGCATTTGCCGAAACAGGGTAAGTAGCCTGAACACTTGCATGTGCTGTTGGCGTGGCGGAAGCAGCAACGACAGTAATTGCTATCGGGACTACTGTCGTTTGGGGCAGTGCCCGGTCAGTTAATTGCTCATCGGACGTCGGAATGCGCAACTGTTCACCTGGGTTAATAATGTTCGGATCGGTAATGTTTAGGTTTACGTCATAGATCCGTTGCCACGTCGAATTATTAGCGGCTGCGATGCTACTAAGGTTATCGCCTTCTTGAACCGTCACGATTACCGGAGCAGGTGTCGCTGGCGTGGCTGCGGCAGGCTGTTGGCTTGTGGGGGACTGGTTTGCTGAAGTATCCGAGCTTGTCTTTGAGGATGTAGTATCTTTCGTACCGTCAGCAGATGCTAGCAGTACCTTATTTACAAAGTTACTTTGTTGTACGTTCGTGAGCGCAGCGGCAGAAGCTTTACTTGCCCCCATGTTTAATAGGCCGACCAATACTATGGCCGCAATAACAGCGGTGTATCGCATAAGTTCTTATATCCTCCTTAAAACAGTCCAAGTACGACCCGGCAGAAATTAGTATTACGGTTGCCAAGTCAGACTGCTAATTGTGGCGCAAAACTCCACCATAAAGTTTTGGCACGTAGCGATTAGGCTACAGCACAAGCATTTTGGTGTCAAGGAAAATGGGTGCTTAAAAAGGTATTTATCAGATATAAAAATAATGTAACTTTATTTACAACGAAGACACAGTATGATGTACACACTGGTTTCATTGTATATAGTGCTTCGTTTCGCTTATGCGACGCTACTGCTGGACGTACCACTACTATTTAGCATTCTAATGCCATCCGTTTCGTCTTCGATTTCGTGCCCGACGATCTCTTCAATCAAATCTTCGATTGTCACAACGCCAACAATTTTGTCGTCTCTTTCAATTGGTATGAGTTGCGTATGGGTAGAAAGAAACTTGCGAAACATCGTATCGAGAGCTGTACCACTGCCGACTGTCTGGGCAGGGTAGAGATGTAGGTCATCGACTCGGGGTGGGTGTTCATCAAAATCTATATCGACAAGTTGTTTGACGAGCAAAATGCCAAAACAGATTGTTTTTGCGCCATTAAAAATAGGAATGCGGCTGTGTCCAGTGGCTTTTATCTCGTCAATTTTTTCTCCGTCAATGATGATATCGGGCGTAAGCCAGTAGACATGTTCGATCGGTGTCATGATACTGCCAACGCGTTTTTCACTGAGCAGCAATGCTCCTTTAATGATTTCGACTTCATCATCATCGAGCTCGCTATCCTTGGCATCAGTGTGTTCGGCAATCATAATGCCAAGCTCATCGCGGGTTTGGAGCGGAGCCCGCTGTTTGGTAAACATTTTATCAAGCAGCAACTGGAGGGGTTTGGAAATTGGATAGGTAATGAATATCATTGTTTTAAGTACGGGCGCGAAGCGTGCAACGAATGCAAGTGCTTTTCGGGAAAAGATAGCTTGCGGCACAATTTCCCCGAATATAACCACCAATAGAGTACTCAAAATACCCGCGAATAGACCGTACAGGTGATGTTCCAATACTAAAGATGTCGCCGATACCGCTCCAACGTTCGTAAGCAGGATAGCGGATAATGTAAGGTGACTATGGCGGCGCAATGGCAAAACGACGCGAGCGTGTTTGTCGCCTAACTTCGCTTTTCGACGAAGGGTTGCCGGCTCAACTGCCATAAATGCCACGTTTAAGCCAGAGCAAATAGCAGATATACCAATCAAGGCAGTAATCTCAAGAATAAGCAGTAGGTGTTCCACGGTAGGACTAGTATACCTTACAAGTACCCCTGTTTAAAGTGCTTTGAGTTTATCATTATTCTATGGTATACTTGATCTAAGATTAAGGAGGCGCCCACGAACGAGCGCTTTATTTTATGTTTATGGCTGATATACAAGACCCGACCAAAATTCGTAATATTGCTATCATTGCACACGTTGACCACGGCAAGACGACACTCGTTGATGGCTTGTTAAAGCAGTCCCATACATTCCGCGACAATCAAGCCGAAATGAGCCAAGAGCTCATTATGGATAGCGGTGACCAAGAGCGCGAACGTGGTATTACCATCACCGCTAAGGTTACCGCTGTGCAGTACGGTGACTACCGTGTAAATATTATCGATACGCCTGGCCACGCCGATTTTTCTGGTGAAGTTGAACGTACGCTTAACATGGCGGACGGCTGCTTGCTCATCGTAGATGCGCAAGAAGGTCCTATGCCACAGACCAAATTTGTACTCGAGAAGGCGCTTGAAGCTAACCTCACACCGATTGTCGTTATCAATAAAATAGACAAACCAGGTTCCCGTATCGCCGAAGTCGAAGATGAGCTGGCCGACCTATTCCTGGAGCTTGCGATTCACGAAGATCAGTTGCACTACCCAGTGTACTACGCAATTGGTCGTGAAGGTAAAGCGTGGGCAACCGTACCAAGTGACTCGACCGCAGCGGGTGATTTGACCTCCATCTTCGAGGCAATTATTGACAAAATCCCAGCTCCGACTGTTGAGCTCGATAAGCCCTTTCAGATGCTCGTGACGGCACTTGCCTGGGACACTTACAAGGGTAAGTATGCAATTGGGCGAATTTCCCGTGGGCATGTGACGGGCGGTGATCAAGTTACGCTTTGTAAAAAAGATGGTACCCAGGTTAAGGCAAAAGTCGAACTAGTCTTTATGAGCCGCGGAATTACGAAGTACGAAGTTCCGGCCGGCGTGGCCGGTGACATTGTGCAGCTTACGGGTATTGCGGGTGCACAAATCGGTGAAACGATTGCTGACGCCTTGAACCCCGAAGCGTTACCAACGATAGAAGTTGAAGCTCCTACGCTTCGCATTTATCTCGGTCCAAACACGAGCCCGTTCAAGGGCCTAGAAGGCCAATTTAGTACTTCGAGACAGATTAGCGAACGACTTGCCAAAGAACTGGAGACAAATGTTGGTTTGCAGGTTAGCGACGATGGCATTGGCTTTACGGTGGCTGGCCGTGGTGAGCTACATCTAGGCGTGCTGATTGAGACGATGCGCCGTGAAGGCTATGAGTTTGAAGTCGGCCGTCCACAGGTGGTGACTCACATGGAAGATGGTAAAGAAGTTGAGCCAATCGAAGAAGTTATTATTGAAGTGCCAGCCGAACATGTCGGTACAGTGCAAATGGAACTAGGTAAGCGCCGCGCAACACTCAAGGAGCAGTTTGCAAGCCCGAAAGGTGTCACAAAACTTGTCTATGAAATGCCAACTCGCACGCTCCTCGGTATGCGTAATATTCTGCTTACCAACACCAAAGGGACGGTAGTTATGAATAGCCTCGTGACTGGTTTTGCACCCATGGGCCAGCAGCTTGAGCAGCTTCGCAATGGTGTGCTTATCGCCTTCGAAACCGGTGTGACTACGGCGTATTCACTGCAAAATGCCGAAGCGCGTGGCACTACGTTTATTGGACCTGCTGAAAAGGTATATGCTGGTCAAATCATTGGCCTCAATACTCGCCAAGAGGATATGGAAATCAACGTCTGTAAGGGCAAACACCTGACAAACATGCGCAGTTCAAGTAGCGACGGTGTGGTACAGCTGACGCCACCAACAATCTTCAGTCTTGAGCAATGTCTCGACTTTATCGAGAAGGATGAGCTGCTCGAAGTGACGCCAAAATCCCTTCGTCTGCGTAAGCGTGAACTCGATCCCGTCAAACGCAAGCGCACCAAGTAATTCGTGTCGCTACACGTACTGCGCCGCTTTAGCCAAAACAGAACAGCATGTATACTACGGTAAGATGAAACTATGGCCAAGGGCTCAGTCGCCACTCCGCATATTTGCGGTTTCTGGATTATTTACGATTGCTACTCTTTTTGCAGTTGCTGCGAGCATAGGCCTCGCCGCTCTGTATGTGGTGCTTATTCTTGTCGTCGTCGAGATTACCTTTAGCTTTGATAATGCGATTATTAATGCAAAAATTCTAGAGCGGCTGAATCCATTCTGGCAAAGACTATTCCTGACAGTCGGTATTGTCATTGCTATCTTTGGCATGCGAGTGCTGTTTCCGATTCTCATTGTGTCGCTCACTTCACATCTCGGCTGGGGGCGAGTAATAGATCTTGCACTCCATCACCCAACCGTCTATGGACACTATCTTGAGGTGGCTCATCCAATGATTGCGGCGTTTGGTGGCGCTTTCTTGCTGATGTTGGCCTTCCAGTTTTTCTTCGATGATGAGCGAGACATCCTATGGATGAAGCGTATTGAACGCAAGATGCAGCGGCTCAGCCATTGGATCTGGGCGCCGCTCATTACGAGCAGTATCTTAGGTTTTATTTCCCTATTGCCCATCAATGCTCACACGCGGCAGACAATTGTAGCCGGGGCGTTTGGAACGGTAAGCTATGTGGCCATTCAGCTACTCGTGCGCTGGATGGAACGCTTGCAAAAAAATGGGCGGTCCACTGCGGTGCAACAATTTGGGGTTGCCGCACTTTTAACCTTCATCTACCTGGAGGTTCTGGATGCCAGTTTTTCCTTCGACGGTGTGATAGGTGCTTTCGCCATTACGAACGATGTCGTGCTAATTGCGGTCGGGTTGGGTATCGGTGCTCTTTGGGTACGGTCTTTAACGGTATACATGGTACATAAGAAAACGCTGAATGAATTAATTTACCTTGAGCATGGCGCCCATTACACGGTATTTGTCCTAGCGGTCGTCATGCTTGCCAGCGCGCTTCTGCGTATTCCAGATATTGTGCCGGGCTTGACCGGAATCGGTATTATTGGCGCCTCGATTGCCGCTTCGCTACGGGTTCGTCGCCTACAGGCAAGTAAGTGATACAATACGCATGAACTAATAAAACGAGGAGAGGTATATGCAAGACGAGATACTTGTAGTGACAACAAATGACTTACCAGGCTATGTCGTAGAAGAATCATATGGGGAAGTTTTCGGTCTCATTGTACGAAGTCGGAACATGTTTAGTAACTTTGGTGCTAGCTTTCGTACTATCTTTGGCGGGGAAGTGAAGGGCTACACGAAACTCCTCGCCGACAGTCGTGAGCATGCGCTTGCTCGCATGCGTGAAGCTGCAAAAGCCAAAGGAGCGAATGCAATTTTAGCGATGCGGTTCGATAGTGGTGATATTGGACAAGTTATGAACGAAGTTGCTGCTTACGGTACTGCCGTACGGGTTAGAAAATCCTCTTAGCACATTTTTTGGTAACATACGATCCCGCTTTGAATACTAGTAATATTCAATAGAAACTACGATGTAGTTTCTATTGAGCTGTCTTGACGATGGAGTACGAGTAATCGCGCTTCGCCTCGTACAGTCGGCGGCTGATCGGCAATGAGTTCTTCGGGCACTTTGTAATAAAAATCGGAAAGTTGTAAAGACATTGCTATGTAGTATAGCGTATTTTTTAGACTAAAGACATCTTGCCGAGGGTAATAATGTGATGTTTGCGATATGTCTCAAAGGCTTTTTTATCATTACCATTCTTGCGGATAAAGGCACTCATTTTTTCGGAGCCAATAAAATGCGGTAACATGACGTACGACGCACCATGCTCATACAGACTGGCGGCATTATCATAGTCAGTCGCGTGACAAATAAAAATCCCCTCTGGGTTTTTGGCGAGGTAGTATTTGAGTAGCTCGGTATTGGTCGTAAATCCGGGCAGTATACTCACGACCATTTCTGCTTTGCCAATGCCGATTTCTTCAAGTAGTTCATAATCTGTCGCATCACCGTAAATGGAATGAATGTGTTGGCGCTCAAGTGTTTCGATGACTTCAGGATCGTAATCCACGACAGCATACGATTTTCGCATGTCACGGAAAGTTGCCACGAATTCGTGACCACCACGGTGGTAACCAAACAGCAGGAGTTTATATTCGGGCAGTTTGCCGCCATCCGGTCTGACTTGACTGCGTTCAAAAATGTTCAACCAGCGGTCAAAAATATGATACAGCTGATCATCGTATTTCATGAGGTATGAAGAAATTGCGATGGTTATAAAAGCCGTGAGGGTCAAGATGTTCATAAGCCGTGTACCGGCAAAACCTTCCGTGACAGCTAGAGCCATCATGATGATTGAAAATTCGCTAATTTGAGATAAGTGAGACGCAACCTTGAAGCCAGTCTGCTTTGTAAAATGAAGTAAGCCTAGTCCTATCGATACACTGAGCGGCTTTATGAATATTGCCACCGCAGACAAAACGAGAGCGGGGATAAGTGCCTGGTGGATTCCGCCAAGTGTCATGGTGCCGCCAAGTTCAATAAAAAAGAGAAGTAAGAAAAAATCTCGCAAAGGCTTAAGGCGTGTACTAATCTCTTGTGCGTACGGTAGGGAGGCGAGCGCCACGCCAGCGAACAGCGCACCTACTTCAATCGAAAAACCAGCTAAATCAAAAACTGCTGCCACACTAAATGCCCATGCCAGCGCAAATGTGAATAAAAACTCCTGGTTTGTTGCAAAAAAGCGCACCAAACGGGACATAACAAACCATCCCATAAAAGTCATACCAATCAGCAGCAGCAGCCCTTTCCCAATTAAGGCGTACAGCGCATGTGTGCCACCACCGCTATGGGCGGTGGCAAGAAATATGAGTGTTATCGTTGCAGCCACATCTTCGAGTAGCAAAATACCGATAGCAATCTGGCCATATAGACGATGTTGTTCGCGTTCATCAACCAAATTTTTGACGACCACAATGGTGCTACTAAAGAGCATCGCAATTGCAAGTAAAATTCTCTCCGTTTGATCCAGGCCAAAGAGCCTTCCGACACCGAAGACTACCCCACCGACAAATATAATATTCAATAAGAACACCAAGAATACTGGCTTACCAGCGTTCCGTATGACGCTTACATTCAAACCAAGGCCTACGATGAAAAGTAGGAGCACAATGCCTATCTGGCTAAATGACGCGAAAGCAGCGTGATTATGGATAAGGTCAAGTGCGGCTGGTCCACAGATAATGCCAGACAAAATGTAGCCAATAATGAGTGGCTGACGGAGCAGGCGCATGATGATAGAAACGCCAGCAGCAACGGCTAGAACAGCAGCGAGCTGAAGAAATATACTGTATTCCACTATGTTAGTATTCTCGCATGATGCTTATCCTTTGGCAATCTGAGATAAATCATGGGATTACGTGTTTATGCAAAAGATTCTCTGCTTGTGTAGGCGGTAGGCTGACCGAACATCATGATTTAGTCAAGTTGCGCGGCAATAAGTTTGCCATAGCGCTTGGTGAGGTCGTGAGTGCCAAGGAATTCATGAATGGTTACATTGTCACGTTTGAGTAATTTGACATTTGCACCGAGCACAACTTGATCGAGCGTGCCGTAGAATATATCGATAGGCAGATTGAGCTTGGTAATATCCTCCAGGATAGTTTGCTCCTCTATGCACTCCTTGAGTGTGCGCATAAAGGGCACCCAGGTTTCGGGCTGTTTCACGACGCTGCGGGGAAGGGGTGCAACATACGTAAGACTCTTGAAGGTTTCTGGTGTGATATGTGGGCTCGTGCGCAGCAGTTTATACATATTGAGCAGAATACCTGTCAATCTGCGAACACCGCGCCTGTCGATACTATCGAGTGGTGGGTATACGGGAGGGCTCAATAGAAAGAGCCGGCTGATATTTGATTCATGCTCAATGGCATACCGTACAGCTAGTAAACTACCCAGAGAATGACCAATTAGTATGTAATCACGGCCTAAGTGGAGTTTATTAAGCGTGCGATAAATAGCACGCATATGATTATCCATTGTATAGCTTAACCACGATGGCTTCGGTGATTTGCCGAATCCTAGCAAATCTACCGTGATGCAGTGGTAGTCTGTTTCGAGTAGGGGCAAGATATTACGCCAATCAGCACTACTGGCAGCGATACCGTGCAGGAGTACAATCACTTTGCCATTCTTTTGGCCGCTATGATTGATATGCAGACGGTACGGCCTTCCAAGAATGCCATGTATGAGATATCCAAAAGGCATATAGCTAGCATAGCGGGTTAGTCAGGTGCTATGCAACTCGGTTTCGTCACGCGACAAAGAGGGAAATACTGCATGAAATTATACTCGAGCAGACGTACTCTCGCAGTAACTTTGGTCACAGACAAAATCAGTTATACGCGCTACTGTATATATGGAAATGATTTTCCACCAAAGAGCCGAAAGTACCGGCTCTTTTAAGAGGGCAAAGCCTCTTAAAAGCAGTTATTCTAATGAATTAATCCTACTTTTACTTGATCAAAAGTAGGCAAAACTCACCAGGGAACGTGCAAACGACCGGCTAACTTGGCCGGTCGTCCTTATTTCTCGGGCTCGTGCGGAACTCACTCAACATACTGTTTCATTCAAGCATCCTCCTACGCGCCGAGAACTAAGCACGACCAACCAAATCAGTCGTTCTGCATCCCTGGGTTTCAGCGACCAGGCGCCCCAATTACGTATAAAGTGAGAGCTATCTTTTAATCGTCTCGTTCTAAGTTTGGCAGGCGTAGCACAGGCCGAGCAGCTCAACCTGATGCGACTCAAGCTTGAAGTTTTTTCGGCTTGCTAGCTCATTCAGGTGCAATTCGAGTGAAGGGTCTTCGGGCAGAGCAATACTTGCACCGCAGTTGTGGCACGTTGCATGGTGGTGATGGTCGAGAAATTTCTCGCCGAGTTCCAGCCGATATTTCCAACCGTTCGGTATTCGGGTAACAATCCCTAGTTGCTCAAACAACTCCACGTTACGGTAGATAGTTGCTCGATTGATATGGGCACATGCCATGACAAGTTCACGCATCGTGAGGCTGCGATGGTGCTGCAGAGCGTCAAAAACTGCTTGGCGCGGAGTAGTCATGCTTTGCCGTGCTGTACGGAGTGTATCTTCAAGAATGCGCTGAGTATTCATGTTGCAAGTATACACAAAATTGCGACATATTTGCAAAAATAATGGCAAACCCATACGATTAGTCGCATGATTGTATTACTTCTCACTATTGCGGCAGCACTTGCGGCGCTGGCCGGTGGTTACACGGCTATCCGAAATCGTAACCGTTTGCATATAGCAATTTCATTAACGTCCGGGCTGGTGCTGGGTGTAGTGGCGTTCGATTTACTACCAGAAATTTTTAGCGGAGTGCAGCGTGCTGGCCTCGATCCTGTCTGGCCGATGGTGCTACTTGTTGGTGGTTTTCTGTTTTTCCACATCGTCGAGAAACTCATCCTGATTCATAACGACACCGAATCAGAGTATGGGCCACACATCCACCCAAAGCTTGGTATTGCGCGGGCAATAGCTTTGGCTGGGCATAGTTTCTTTGATGGATTAAGTATTGGTGTTGGCTTCCAGGTGAGCCCGGCGGTTGGATCGGTCGTCGCGCTGGCAGTTATTGGCCACCGTTTTGCGGATGGCCTAGATACAGCTAGCTTTATGTTGCTCCATCGTAATAAAATCAGTGAGATTAAGAAACTATTATCTATCGTGGTCGTCATGCCGATTCTTGGTGGTCTGAGTAGCCTGGAAGTGTCATTTTCGGAGGGCGCGCTTGTACTTTACCTTGGGTTTTTTGCTGGTGTCTTGCTGTACATTGCGGCCAGCAACATTCTGCCACAAGCTCACACCAAAAGTGCTTCGTATAAATCAGTAGTATTGACGTTGTCTGGTGCGCTGTTTATGTTTATCGTTACGAGGTTTATCTAAGGTTTCTGGTACACTAGTAGACATGGAAATAGTTGTGGTAATCCTTGGAGTGCTCGTGTTGGCCCTTGGCATAGTTTCGGGTTATCTATTGACGCGTCATCCGGCAAACTCTAGCGGCGATGCCGCATTACTGCTCAAAGAAGATATGCGTAATCTTTCACAGGATATTACGAAACTAAAAGAAGGTGTGCAGCAGCAGTTATCCGATCAACTCGGTACGAGCAATAAGCAAATGGCTGCACAGTTCGAGGCAAGTGCCAAAATCATCAAAGACGTTACCGAGAAATTAACTGAGCTCGATAAGACCAACAAGAACGTCGGTGACATTGCGAGTGAACTCAAGATGCTACAGAACGTGTTGCAGAACCCTAAACAGCGCGGCGTGATCGGCGAATATTACCTCGATCAAATCCTCAAAAACACCTTACCGCCTGGTGCGTATCAGTTGCAGTACAAACTCGGAGAGGGGCTCATTGTTGATGCGGCCATTCTGCTTGATGACAAAGTTCTGCCGGTTGATAGCAAATTCAGCCTCGAGAACTATAATCGATTGCTTGAGACTGAAAATACTGAAGAGCGCGAATCACTCGCAAAATTATTCAAAGAAGACCTCAAACGTCGCATCGATGAGACGTCTAAATATATCAACCCAGGCAAAGGTACGCTTGACCAAGCCCTGATGTTTATTCCGAGTGAAGCGATTTACTACGATTTACTCGCGAACAAGGTTGGTCTCGGCAATGTGAGTGGACGTAACCTGATTCAGTACGCCAGCGAAAAGAAGGTCACCATCGTTGGTCCTAGTACGCTGAGTGCCATGCTGCAAACAATTGTGCAAGGTTTGCGCAGCATTGAAATTCATAAAGATACCGAAAAAATCCGCAAAAACATTGAAGCACTCAGCAAGCATTTGCTGGCCCATAATGCCTACATGCAGAAGCTTGGCAATAGTCTAGGCACAACGGTTGGGCATTTCAATACAACCTACAAAGAACTTGGCAAAATTGACCGTGACATCGTCAAAATAACAGATACAAATCCTAGTATTGAACCGCTGCTGCTCGATAAGCCGCATGTTGAGGACTAATGGAACAGTGGTTTGCGATCATTTCGGGCGTCATTCTCTTTGCCGGTGCGCCGCCGTACTTTATTGATATCCTTAAGGGGAAGACCAAACCAGAACGAGCAACCTGGTTCATATGGAGTGTGCTTGGCATCATCGCGCTTGTTTCGCAGGTGACAGAGCACGGTGCGTGGTCTATCTTGTTTGTGGGAATGGACGCCCTTGGAAGTGTGCTGGTGTTCTTGCTGTCGCTTAAATATGGCGTCGGCGGCTGGACGCGGCTTGATAAGATTGCGCTTATCATTGCTGCCGGAGGTGTGGTGACGTCTTTTATGGTCAAGCAGCCTATACCGGCGCTTGTCGGTATAGTATTGGCTGATATGTCCGGCGTGGTTCTTACTGTCCGAAAGACCTTTCTGGACCCCAAGAGCGAAACGACTATCACGTGGTTCTTCATTGGCACGGCATCACTACTCGGCGCCTTATCGGTTGGGCGAATGAGCCTTGTGCTACTTATATACCCGGTATATCTCACCGTTGCAAACTATAGCGTTCTGATTGCCCAAGGCCTGGGCTATGTTTTCCATCGTCAAGATACCACTACTCGATAAGTAAAACTCTAGCCTGCTACTGCTACGCTAGCTCTAGGCCCGTCCACTGCGAGTACTCTAAGTTCTTCTGTTGTGATTCTGGTGACGCTGTCTTCATGCCCAAGGCGGTGGTCACGGTAGACTGGTCCGGTTGCGCGATTTAATTCATTAATGAATGTTTGCATCGTATCTTCGTCGAGTGGTGGCTTGATCTCTATGGCGAGTCGCCCGACTCTTCTTCTGCCAAAGGCATCCAGCTCTGTGGCGGGAGCAGGGAACTCTATCCGCCTTACTCTACCCCAGGGGTTAAATGAATATTCTGGCGTAGGCACGCTGGCATCAGTGACTACCTCTCCGTGTATGTCTACATTTGTCAATTGGGCGAGAAAATTACCATTCGTAAGCATGGCGGTAACGTCAGGGCTACCTCCGACAATGGTTGATGGTTGCTCGCCGGTTCCGTCAAAAAAGCGTACGGTATCAAAACTCATAATGCTCCTAAATACTTATGGTAATACGGTGTTGATTGTAACGGAGGCATGAGGTGATGCGTAGGGCTTGCGGCGTCATATTTTTGATACCGTCTGGTCAAGCAAGTGAGCTCCATATACAAAAAACAGTTCTCGGACTGTCAGCCGACCAACTTTGGCTTGAACCAAAGTTAGACAAAGTTTAAGGCACTACTTCCATCCTCTTGGTCGGATGTTGTCGAGTCATACAACCGATGGGTACGAACGCCCGAAAGGGCTAAGTACCCATTGACCCTGCTGGGTGAGTTGTACGTTCAACCAACATATCGAGCCAGGAGAGTGCCGAGGAGCCCCGGGACTAGTTAGGAGACCTAGTGATGAAAATGTCAATTTAACGGAGGTAATTAATACTAGCTTAAAAGCTAGTATTAAAGCTAGTATTTAACCGAATCTACACTCGAATTTAGTTCGAAAGTAGATTTGCATTCTTCAGGAAAGAGCAGCCAGAGTTGAGCGACGAGAGTGCGAAACCCTGCGCGATGGGAAAACCTATCTCGGTTGTCCCATTACAATTATTTTTTGATTTGTCTTTTGACGGAGGCGGTAAGCTCGCGTTTGGCGAGGGCAGCGCACTCGGCCTTGGCATCGGCATACATCATTTGCTCTGGCGGTGTTTTTTGTGTCCAGGCGCTTGGCCCTCGCAGGGCGCCAACGACACCAAGTTCACGGGCCACCTTGAGGTAGCGAATGGCGTCAATAACCACGCCGGCGCTGTTTTCGCTATCTTGTACGGAAAGCTTGAGGTCGATAGTCACGGGTGCCCCGCCAAAGCCTTTGAGCCGGATATTAAAGTACGCAACTTTATTATCTTTGAGATATGGAATGAAGGTACTTGGGCCGGCAAACAGGCTGTTTTCTGGTACGGGTATACCACGGATGTCATTCTGGGCACGAATAACATTCTCTTTGCTCTTCTTCTTGCTGTTGAGACGTGACTGCACCATCATGTTGTTAAAGTCAGTATTGCCGCCGATATTTATCTGCTGGTGAA
>DAIDKK010000030.1 GCA_027450065.1 Candidatus Saccharimonadota bacterium
GTTTACTTGCTCTGTCCATTTCATACCTTGATCGGAGTTATAGGACCTTGTACTAACACCCGAAATCGCATGCCACGTTGCTGCGGGTGATTCACCGCCACGCAACTGTTCAATATCGGCTTTTATATCCTGCAAGGTACTCTGCGTCTGATTGTGAACAAAATCTCTATCATGGCCAGTCATGCCTATACGCAGGTGTACCGTTGCTCGTTCGGGTGCTTCTTGGTGTTCTGCTTCCGCGCTTACAATTACATTCGTTGCCATGTTTTCTCCTTTAATATAGTTAGGCTTGATAGTATAGCTGGTCCACCGCTTGTTGGTATTGCTCAATCTGAGGTTGCTGCAATATGTGGTTAAACAGTTCGTTGTAGCTATTGCTATCAAACAACTGGGCTGGTTGTATGCTGCTCATAGCTGTCATATATTGAGTTGGGTCATTGGTTAGCTGCTGTGATGCTGCCGTGTATTGTTCGATTAAAGTTTGTACTTCACGCACAAGCGAATCATAGACCTGTACACTCTGTGGCAATTTAGGTCTTGCGGATTGCTGTTCTGTGATCTCTTTACACGAATGTATGAGCATCTGTAGTTGTCCTGCAAGCTGTACCTGTTTTGCGGTATCAGTACCGTCCATATACTGAACTAAAGGCTCTGATTGTTTAGCAATGATGCGTAACCTAACCGCAATCTTCTCTATAATAAGTAGGTCTGCGAGTACTTCACTAAGCAATGTAGCATACTGCTTCACGGCCGTATCATATGTTCTTGCGGTCTCACTAAAATGTCGCTCGCTACTGCGTGAACCGTATGGCTCATGGCCAGCACGAAATTGCCCCAAGCTCTTGTCTACTTCATCAAGAGCAGAACTAATATGTTGCGCCCTGGTGGCTAACGCCGCTTCATCACCTACGTAGTAGAAGTTAAAAACATCCCCTTTATAATTCATGAGTTGCTGCTGTATGTTAAACAGTTGGTCACGTATCGTCTGAGTATGTTGTAACACGGACTTTTTGGACGCAAGTTTTGGCATACGAGCGATTTTAACCAGTATAAACACACCGACCAGCACACCGACTAATACCAGTATAATTAGCACGGCACCCATCTAACGACTCAGTTTGGAGATTTTTGATTTTTATTCATAGCTCAATCTTACCACAAGAGGTTGTACTGCGTTAACTAAACAAGTATTGGTTGTGATGACGGCTACACGCGACGAAATAGCACAAGTTTACAGTAGCCAACAGGGGCAAATCGTGGTATATTTGTAATCTGTTATGGTGGCGTGGCTCAGCTGGACAGCCCTGGTGCCATACATCAATAGCACAAGTGCTCTATCCAGCGATGAATAGTCCAAGGAAGCGGCATGCACTTTATAATTTAGTAGCAAAAGTATGGCGGCGTAGCTCAGCTGGTTAGAGCACAGGACTCATAAGCCTGGGGTCAGTGGTTCAAGTCCACTCGTCGCTACCAATGAAAGGGTCTCACCGAAAGGTGGGACTTTTTCATAGGGGGCATGCACGCATACTGATTCACCAAACCCACAGAACTATCTAGTTGCGGCCTTAGTCAGTGGGTCGTGTAGCCAACTTTCTCGCAGATGCCTGCATCGAGAAAGCCTTGACGGAAGAGCCACAGGTGACTAGTTCCACTTGTTGCTACCAAAGTAAAAACTTCGCTTCATAATGGGTTTTACTTTGTAGTTATCAGGGGAGAATATCATATTAAGAGAGCCCTATTATGGTATAGCTAGGCGCTGTTGTATTGTGCTGTCTTTCAGCTTATGCTTAGGATACGTAGTAAATTATGAAGGGGACGACAGTGCGCAAAGCTAGACAAGACAAAGCAGGTTTTAGCGTGGTTGAAGCGCTTATCATCATAATTGTCATTGGTGTTCTTGGCTTTATGGGCTGGACAGTGTACCACGCACGGAATAATACACATACAACGGTCACGTCTAGTACAACGCCGTCAGCTGATACTACACCCTTAACTCAAGAGTACGTTGATACTAACGGTAATTTCAGCATTAAATATCCAAAGAGCTGGAAGCTTGCAGTTGGAGATACTATTCGTACGCCTGGTAGCGAAAAGAGTAATGCGACACTTACGTCTCCGACGGGAACCATACTAACGCTCAAGACTGATTGGGGCGGTAAGGGTGGTTACTGTCCGCCAGCCGGCACCGATAAGCCATTTCAGGCAGGAAACGCGTGTGCGAGTGAAGAAATATTATCATCTGAGCCCCTATCATCTGTAACGAATGTCTATTATCCAGTCCAGGACAATACCTCGACGGCAAGCCCATATAAACAATCAACCATCGTGCTCACAACTACCCATTATGCTGATCCGAGCGGTGCATCAACGTACATTATAGGTCTCAAGAATTCTGATCCTCCGTACCAGGTCCAGGTCAACACATCAAATATGGGATTAGTTGCGCCTGAAAACTATATTACGGTATACGACGCGTCAGGAAAATTCTTTCCTTATGTATATGCCTACGCAACAAGCCCATCTCCATCTTTCCTGAATTCAACCGATACAGCAACTGTGAAATCCATTCTAAAAACCCTAGCGCTTACGCATTAGAGACCAATCATGACATTGAAGAGTTCCCCTCTCACGGGAGGGGAGAATTATCAAATCCAGGAGCTGATCGGACTTGGCGTGAAGTTACTTTCTTGTTCGAGCCATCTGCGACAAGCATATATACCCCACAAGAAGCACTAGACTCACCGTGTAGCCGAGCGCTGTAAGCTTGAGCAATTGGGTCGCATGATCTTCGGTAGACTTGAGCGATTGGCCGCCCAGTACGTAGTAATCCTTGGCTGCAACGGTCACGCTTGCAATACGCACACCAGCTTTTGGCTGCCACGTCACGATGTTATTGCGATTGGTTTTGGCATGCTGCAGCATACTCTTTGGAGCGACGGCAAGTTTCTTGTCGAGGTAGCCCGACCCGCCGACAGCCTTCCCCTGCTTGTCGTATACAATGACAAAAGGAACTGGGTTATTCGCTAGATCGGTCGCACCCATATTGACACTGGCTAACCCTAGGCCAGCATCAAGCTGTTTGGCGACCTGCGTAGCCAGTAAGGTAGGCGTATCGTTCGCCAGCATGCGGCCCTGTTGTTGCACCAATACGTACATTGTGCTGAACAAACCAGTCAGAATAATGGCGCTTAAAAGGTAGTGCCGAAATTTGTAGAGGAATGTATACATATGCCTATTGTACATCTTTTTCATCGACCAATCGTCGACGTAGACTTCCTGCTCTCAGTAATCTCGAGATAACTCCAAGCAGTACTACTCCCGTTCCCGCTAGTAATAATAAGCGCCAGCTGCCATCTTTAAATTCAGTGCCGACCGACAGCGCATGTATGAGTGCAGCTCCCATAATAAAGTAGCTCAGATAATGAAGCCAATGCCATGCCTTCTTCTTGCTATCGATCCAGCCGAGCGAACTAGCCACCACAATAATAAGACTATACATCGCTAAAATTCCAAGCGTTATGCCCCAGCTACCAAGCGATACACCGAGGATGGTAGTTTTATTTGTATAACCTGATGCGAAGGGTACTAAAACTTGTTTCAAGCTAAACGGCATGTACGAATCAATCAATAACGTCAAAACGTGCACTGCAATTACGGCTACCAAGCCGAGTGCAACGGCCTTGTGAATCGCCCATGCTTTCAGGGGCTCAATGAAGCGATATGTTAAGCCAGTGACCTGACCAATACCAGAGAGCATCAAGAGGCCCAGAAGACCAAGCCCAAGCAGGCCCGAAACACGGATGACATACCAAGGGAAGGCGCTTATACCGGTTGTCGTTGCAAATATCACTGAAAATCTCCTTGTTTGCTTACCACTACTGTACCCTGTTTCGACTGAATCTGCAGCACATAGTCTAAAATACCAAGTTTTTTAGCGAATTTCGGTGCTTCTCTGCTACCCATAAGCACAAGACGTTTAGCATACACGTCTGCACTCACTCCCGAATCGGCCACTACACTGGCTGCCAATATATCGGTCTTCGTTGAATGGCCCGTGCGTGGATCAATGAGGTGGTTCCAGCCCGTGCCTGCTCGCTTAACAATCCCTGAGGTAGCCACAGCTTGTGGCTCTGGGCCAACTGGCAGTTGCGCACACGTGATAGCCTCATCGAGGGCCTGGCCGATTGGTATCTGCCAAGATTTGCCATCAATATCAGTACCCGACGCAAGGATATCACCACCAAGTGATACCCAGTAATTCTCTATACCCTGTCGTCGTAGTATGGCTCCAAGCTGATCAAGTGCATAGCCTTTTCCGATACCACCAAAGTCAAGAGCTGAATGGTCCGGGATTGTAACATTGCTTCCATCAATTTTTAAGCGCAGAGATTTTGAAAAATTTCGCTCAGAAAAGTCGGGCGCTTCACCTTGAGTATCCATATGAGGCCAAGAGCCTTTATAGCCGGCCCGCTGGAGCGCGGGTAATACGAACGGATTATACAAGCCATCTGTTCGTTTCACATAATCTTGTGCTGTGCATGCTAACGCAATGAATTCAGTGCTCACCTCCGTTGGCAAGCCGGCACGTTCATTCACATATGTCAGCTCACTATCTGACAAAAATCGGCTAAACGTATGCTCAAATATAGTAAGTTCTTGCCATAACATCTCAAGAGCCATCTCTAAAAATTGCCCGGCATTACCGATGAGTGTTATGTAGGCTTCAGAGCCAAGGATATGTTTGTGTTGTTGTAGTCGCACCATAAGTGTGTATCACGCTATGACATCATGCTGCGTGGTGGCGAGTAGTACTGCTGTTGAGTAGCACTCGACGTCGTCGTATTTTGTGACGTCGTATCAGTTGCTGTCGGGGTAGCAGCTGATGAGGCTCCCGTACTATACGTCTGGCTTGTTGCACTTGGCGCAGCACTTGTTTCACTAAATTTTAATAAATCTTTCGCCGTAAATAGTCCTGCACCAATAACGATTGCGGCTCCCAGCAAGCTGTAGACGAGCTTCTGTACGGCAAAGCCTGCAATTGTCATTTTACTCGACTGCGAGAATGCTTCGTTATGGATAGCCCACTCCTCTACCCCCAGACTCTCGAGCGTCTCGTTGGCCGCTGTAGTGTAGCCCTGTGGGCCACAAATGTAGTACTGCGTATCTGTTGTGGCGTACTCTAGAATAACCTCATCGGACAGCCGATTCTGAATGATAAGTGGGTGGCCCTGCTTATCGGAGGGCACTGATGTTGTGAGGAATCGAATGGTATAGTTTGCGTTTCGTTTGGCCAAATCCATAAGTTCGCGAGCAAATGGCACGTCTTGCAAAGAGTTTGTACTGTACAGCAGGGTTACTGGTTGCGCATTGCGTCGCCCATCAAGGTCACGCAGCACTGAAAGAAATGGCGTGATACCAATGCCACCAGCCAAAAACAGTAATGGGCGCGTTTCATCACGCGAAACGGTAAATTCGCCAAATGGACCGGCAATATCTACTCGGCTTCCGGGGCTGAGTTCTGCTAATGCGGTAGTGAACGCTCCACCGTTCCGGAAGGCTAAACCGAGTTCACCAGAGTCAGATGGTGCGGTTGTAACCGAAAAACAACGCATTGGCGTTCGTCTTGCACCACGTCGAAAGCTAATGCCCACATATTGTCCGGCACGGTAATCAATAGCCCTAGAACCTTCAGATGGTCGTAGTCGCAACACGGTAGTATTAGTTCCAGTTCGTTGCTTATCTGCAACCGTATATCGTTTCATCCTTACTAGACTACGGACCGTAGCTGAACTCTCGCTGAGTACTACTGATATTTTACGGAGTAGTTGCTGAGGTTGAGGTGGTCGTTTTTGGTGCAGCGTTCGCACCGAGTATAAGAATGAAGTCCGCCGATGGGTAATTAGCAGTTTGTGTGGCATCTGTTATAACCGTAGCGTTATACGTTTTTTTGAGGTATGCCAGTGTGTTCGGTTTCTGCCCTTGCGAGTTATCAATAATTGTTGTTTGGGCCTGATTCGCTGATGCATCGTTATGCGCAAGTATCGACACACCCGCATTTGATAGTTCGGTAGCTTGACTTGCCGCCAGCCCAACCGTATTAGTCGCATTCAGCACCACTACACCTGCACTTTCTTTTTGCACGGGCGTGGCCGAGAAGATGTACTGAATCTGTGCTTGTATATCACTGTAGTCATCAATACCCGCTGCTGGTATTTGCGCCGATTGCCCGTCTATCATATCACTCACTAGCATTAGTGTGCCATTACCCTTCAAGTCTCGTATATTGTACGAGTCTATCTTGGTATCATCGATTTTTTTGCTGTAATAGTACAGGGCTTCCATCTCATTCAGCTGTAAATCTGTTTTAACGTTATTCCCGACCGCATCGACAAGCTGGCTAACTTTAAGTGGGTTCGCAATAACAGCTGTCGTCGAAGCCTTATCTTTGATGGCGAGTAGCATCTGCCGCTGGTGTAGGGTACGAGTATAGTCTGCGTCGGGGAAACCGTATGAGCCGTAGGCATCACCACGAGCACGCGCTAAGTTCAATGCTTGCTTACCGTTAAGTGTCACGGGACCATTTGGATACTTCGCAAGCGAGCAGCAGCTACGTGTCGTGTAATCCAGGCTTGGGTCATAAATACCTCTTGGATCACTACTCTTGATAGTAATCGTGATACCGCCGACAGCGTTCACGAGATCGCGAAAGGCCGAATAATTCACAAGTGCCGTGTAGTGTATATTTAGTCCGGTGGTATTCTCTACGACCGTTTTGAGCAAGCCCATACCACCATAGACGTAGGCTGCATTAATCTTGGAATGCCCGTACCCTGGGATACTCACCCACATATCACGGGGAATGCTCAGCATTAGCGCAGTATTGTCGTTCGTGTTAAGGCTGAGTACCATGATTGAGTCGGTCAGCTGCGCACCATCATGACCCGTATCATCGGCGGAGTTACCGGCAACCAGAATATTCACTCGACCATTGTCATTTTTAAGTGAGGCTGGCTTGAAGACACTTAGGATACTGAATGGGTTATTGTTCCCTGTAAGTTTTGCGACATCTTTATAAAAACGAGCACCTAGCCCAAGGATAGCAATCAATAACAAAATACCTAGTATTTTGGCTGCTCGTTTCGTTTTGCGATGCTTCTGGTTTGCACGCTTCGCTTGTTTGCGCTCCTTGTGTAACTGGTGGCGACTCTTTTTGGGCGGGATTGAACCCGGCGCGAGAGGCCGAGACCGTAGTGGACGGGTGGCACCAGGTGTCGGCTCAGATTGGTTGGCAGGCGTAAGCTGTACACTGGGCACTGCAGGTTGTGGTACTGCGCGTTTAGACATATCTGAAAACCCTACAGCTCGATTCTGAGTCGGGGCTGAGGAGATACTTGGCTGATCAGAGGTACGGTATATTGGCCTGCGCGGTCGCTGCCCACTCCCGTTGAGGAAGCCATCAATATTGGTTGCCCTACGGGGCTGAAAACTATCGTATTTTTCTGCCATTGCTTCCAGATATTGTACCGGAAAAGCACTTATTTCTAAAGTAAAACGGCCTCAAAATTGTAATAAAACTACCCCCGAATTTTCGAGGGTAGTTTTATAGACCTGAAGATTATAATTGCATGATATCTTCGTCTATCGCCCGGAATGCGTCATCATTGCTTGGAGCAAGTTCATACGCTAATCCGTCTTTGATGGCAAACAGCATCACTTCTTGCCACCTTTCCTATGCACCATATGTTGGTCCATATTTTTTATTTTTGTTAGGTTTATGAGGTGTTGGCCAGAATACGAAAGCGAGAGCTGCGTTATTTGCTTTTTGTGTGCTCGTGCGCATTGTATTCTTTTGGTCGTTTTTGTTTTTTCGGGAGCGTAGTCCTATGGAGTAGGCGCCCTCAAAACTAATAGTAGTATAGCAAAAAGCTTATGATTTGTCAATATATATTGTGTTATAAGTATATATGAGAGTGCTTTGCCCCGAGACTACTCCGTGATACACAAAGACTCCCCTTGCTTGGGGAGTCTAGTTGTATTTTATAAAGTAAGCCAAAGAGTTTTTAGGCCTTTGGCTTTTTTGGTTTTTTAACTTCTTTTTTGCCTTTATCTTTTGCCATATATCCCCCCGCTAGTAGTATACAGCGCCTTGTCTGTTCATGCACAAATGATAATAAAATGAGCCGAAATCAGCCTGGAGCTCTTAAAACGACCGGTTTTATTTCTTTGCTTTTGCCCTTTTGTTTCGTACGTATTTATTGTCGTACGCGATGCAGACCATTGCAATCACAGTACCCAGCCCAATCGCAATATACCTCCATGCCCGTATACCTTGTCGGTTCGAAGACTCACTATGAGTAGGCGAGCTTTCGGCCAAAGTCTGATCAGGTGTAAGTTGACGCAAAGTAAGGCTTACACTATTTGCCGTTATACCGTTGACAGTAATTTCTATGTTTGACGTACCATTCCCAATTAATGTCTCTCTGATAGCCTGGCCCGAGTGAAGACTGATAGTCAGGGGGGTAGAATGCAGCGTAATTGTCACCATGGGGTATGCAGGGTCAGATATATCAATACTGTCAACGATAAGCGTATGCTGTTCTGTTGTGGCGTCAGTTTCATGGTTACTGCCCCGAGCGATATCAACGATAAAACTGTAGACCTGGCCAATGGTAGCGCTAAAGGTTTTAGATGTCGAACCTTTAGCGGTGAGGCCTGTGGTGGCTATGGCAAAGTCTGGTAGCTCTCCTAGATCATCAAAGCTAGCTATAGGTGTCAGCGTAGACCGTATGGCAGGAGCTGTGCCACTATAGCCTGGCGCTGTGAGCCGTTTAATCAATCCTGGTACTGAGTTGCTCGACGTATTGGAGTTGCCAGGCGCTGGATTGATGAGCACGCCGCAGGCTTTTGGCGTAACATAATACAGCGTGCCCGTGCCATCATCGATAGTCTGGAAGATGCAGTGCAAGGGCAATATCTGTTGCTTAAATGAGGTAGTGCTGGCGAAAACGTAAGCCGCTGGTATAACTAGGCTGCCGACTGTACCCATAAGAAAACTTGCCGGCAAAAACCAGCCCCAACTACGGTGTAATCCCCTCATTAATTAGCCACCAATGTAACTGTCAGGTTGATAGTATATGCCCCCACTGCTTGTTCGGCAGGAATTGTTTGCGATAATGGGATTCCTGTTAAGTCCCAGTAGCAGCCTGTAGTCCCAGATGTACTCGCAGATGCAAGCGTAATAGCATCCGTAATGCCTGCACTGAAAGCACTACTACTACCGAGTGAAACGCCCGTGGTAGTACAGCCCGATTGGGGCGTTATGGAACCCGCGGCCGGATTGACTGCTAGTTGCCCAGCGCTACAGCCAGAGCTCGTTGGGTTATTAAATGCATACGACGGTGATCCTGCCGACCATTTACTCGTGGAACCGCCAGTTGCGGCAATTGATACCGTCCAGGCAGGATTAGTCGTAGTATTACTAATGCGAACTTTTTGAGTACTCGTCCCCAGTACACCGGTCACAGTTTGACAGGCAAAACTATACGTTGCAGTAGACATAGATACGGATGGGTTCGTTACAGACACCCCGCTAGCATCAACAATGTCGGCCGATAATATCAATGGAACTTGTTTGAAGGCAACGATCTGACCACGCCACGCTGCACTTGCTCCCGCTGTAGCGACCGATGAATATGTCCCAGTAGCGCTCACAAATCTATCTGCGCCGCTGTAGCTAGACTGTGATGTCTTAGCACCACTGTTACTGAAGCCATTCTCAAGGGTTAGCGAGTTTGTCCATGAACTAATTCCTGTACCGGTATTCGTAGTAACGGCAGCGAGTATCAGGTCACTGGCACTTGTCGTCACAACCGAGCCAGAGGCTGGAGAGACACTAGTACCAGTTGAGGCAGTGGTATTCACGGCATCAAGCGGGCTGGAGGTAACCATTCCACTATACTCATAGATTTGGATACCAAGCCTAGCGCTTACACTAGCGGTGCAACTTAACGACTGTTCTCCACCCGTAGCAACTTTGTAAAATATACCCTGCGAGGGAGTACCGGTTTCATTTTTTGCTGTCGAAAACCCAGTAGGTCCCGTGATAGTTACCGCATCATGCGCTCCGCACACTGCTATCAGTAAATTATTAGCAGTAGCGACCGAAGTAAAAGATGCCGAGACACTGGTACCACCATTTGTTATACCGTTAGTTGTTGCCACTAATGCGCCAGCTGCGTAAGCATTATCAAATACCGAAGATGCTAGTACAGCGACCAGGGCAGCAGCCAAGAAGAAATTGCTCACTTGGCGGCGCAATTGATATAGCGGCATGGCTACTCTCCCGATATGGGTGGCAGCTGTAATTTTTGGCCTTTTTCTAGATGGTATGGAGGGCTCAACTTATTAGCCTTTGCAATTGCCTTCCATGAGACGTTGTGTCTTTTGGCCAGTTCTTGGATAGTTTCATGATTTTTAACTGTGTATTCTTGCCAGACTTGCGCTATATGTCGCCTCTGCTTATAGCGTCTAACCTGCAAAACCACCGCACTCACGATAAGTAGCACGCCAAATAGCTCAGCTAAAAGGGCAAGACCACTTGGTGCCATATACACCGCAGCAGAACTAAGCTTAACAGTCTTTTTGTCACCATTATTTTGGCCTAGGCCAGAAGCTGGGTCGCTGTTGTATGTGGCTGTCGTGGTAGCCCTGTACCAACCGCCCCATGACTGGCGTTTGAAACTAAAATCCCATCTCGCCGAGGAGTGTGCCAATATGGGATATGTACCCCCGCTGTGCGCGACTTTGCCACCAAGGATATTAATCAATTGCACTTGCACATCGGTGTCAAGCGAGACGTTACCCCCGTTGCGCCCAATAGAAGTTACCAAGTAGCTTCCATCTTTTAATTTAGAGATATCAACCCCAGATATACTAAGTTGCTTAACAATCTTGCCAGGTATCGTTACCACCACTCGAATAGCCGAGCGGAAGCCAAGGACAACACCGTTTGTCGCACTTGTTGACGCTGTCATAGAGGTATCTTGGATGGTAATACAACCATCATGCTCACCTGCGTCAGCAGTTTTGGGCGCCGTGATAGTAAATGGTATAACTTGGCTACTATTAGCCTGCAATACAACCTGGTTCGATGCTAGCTGTATCCAGTTACCGACATCTAGTTTAGGATCAGCTTGTTGGGCGCAGGAAAAGGCACCACCGCTTGCCAAGACAGAATCAACCGCGTACACCGAAATCGTACGCTGCTTGTTGGTGGTATTATAAATTTTTATACCGTCACTCACCTGTTGTTGTGGTTTCAGGCTATAAACAAATATCGATTTCGTCCGTGGATTACTCGCCAGTGGATTGGCTGGTGCACCACCAACACCACCATACTCAACCGCCGAAGCAACAGGTGATGCTATCAACAGCAGCAGCCCAATCGTAGCAGTAAATAATTTTACTTTTTTCATAGTTTTTACTTTACAGCACCGAGACGGTGAGTACTAGTATTTTAGTTAGCCGTAACAGTCAGTGTCATACCCAGTGTATAACTGTCGGCAGGTTGTTCAGCCGGAATCTGTTGGCTTAGAGTTGCGCCAGTCAAATAACCGCGCCAGACATTAGCCGATGCCGTGCCAGTCATGAGGGTAACAGGCGTTGAGCTAAGCATTGCCGTTGAAGCGCCTTTCGTGATTGTTGCGCCCGTACAATTAGTACTCGTACAGTCCGCAGTCACAACGCCCACCGAGGGATTAACCGTAAGTTGGCCGTTCGTACAACCCGAGCCAGTAGCATCATTGAATGCGTAGCTACTGGTTGCACCAGTGTTTTGCCATTTAGCGGTCGCCCCACCAGTTGCTGCCAACGCAAGCGTCCAACCGTTCAATGTACTTGATGGATCGGTCACGTATAATCGTTGGGTGCTAGAGCCCAATGTACCCGTCACAGTTTGACAGCTAAATGAAAAGTTAGTCGCCGCCATAGCAACACTCGGACTGGCAACTGGGGTACGGGTACCATCAAGCACGTCTGTGCTAAGCACGCCGGCAGTAATTGTTTGCGTTAAATTTGAATTTGGTGCTGCCAATGCCACTGCTGGCACCAAGAATCCCAGAAGAGCTACGGAAACGATAGTAAAATTACGCAGTTTAATTCTCATGGTTCCTCACAGTTATAGTTTCACTACTTTACACTAATACAGCTTATGCTAACAGTGTCTCTATGGTGCTGTCAACAACTATTATATTTTATTTCTGTGACAGAATTTAAGTATTCCTGGTGGTTGCGGGACCAGGACTATAGCGCCTCCCGGCGCATATACCCGCGTCGCTTATTCGGCGCAAGCACCTGTGTGAGCTCCTTGTTATCGAACCTCGGCTTTGCCGTACGGTTCTCGTCGCTTGCCTCAAAACCAAAAGAAAAACCCCACTTCTGTGGGGCTCTTCTTTTGGTTGCGGGACCAGGACTCGAACCTGGGACCTCATGGTTATGAGCCATGCGAGCTGCCGCTGCTCCATCCCGC
>DAIDKK010000031.1 GCA_027450065.1 Candidatus Saccharimonadota bacterium
GATGCTACTCCTGACCAAAAAGTAGATGGGCAGCCAGGAGAACAGCAGGCAGAAAAATCTGGGGCCGAGGTTAGTCCGGCGGATGAGTCTACGCCTAAGGATAGCCGTTCAGAAAACCCACTCGATGGTATCGTATCCTTCAGCGCAAATGGTCATGCCCGTCGCGGTGACGGCAAATCATTCAATGACCACAAATTTATTAGTAAGTATGAGCTCGAGAAAATCGAAGCACACGCTGGTCAAATCCGTGAGGGCTTGGGCAAACACGAGCGCTTGATAGGCATTATGGCTCTTGATAATCGTGGTCTTGGCCACCGTGCAAACGGTCAGATTATGAGCCACGACGAAGTTAAGGTGCTGAACGCAGAGCGCCGGGCGGGGCTGGTTGCTGAGCAAAAGGCCGAAGCCACACTGGACGTACCGGCTCCTCTAGAAGAGGATGTAAACAACGGAGGACAGGGACGTTGGGCTCGGCTCAAGACATGGGCATCGAAAAAGAAGGCTGAACTCTATACGTTCGCTGGTAACCCAGTAAATTACCTCAAAGAGCGCAGAAGCAAAGCGAGCCCGGAGAAGAAACTAATGACTGATGTCGCGGTGGGTGCACTCGCTTTGGGTGCTGTTGGGGTAACTCTCTACCTAATCGGTAAACACGGGCAGGGAGCCGAGCTTGCGCAGCACCACACACAATTGAATGGTGGCTCAGGGCTTGCGCAGCACTACGCGCCATTAAATGGTGGCTCGGCCAATGCAGGGGAGCATGCGCAAGTACTCGCCACTGAACATGCTGAAGCGCTTGCCGGCGTTGCCGTAGAACGTGCAGCCACCGCACACGAACATATTGCCGCTCTAGCGAAGGGTAGCAATCCATGGAACGAGGTTCATACTTACCTCCAGGGCGTTGGGGTTAAGAGCCCCACCAATGAACAAATAGCAGCGGTAGATACTGAGACGATGCGCTTGAGCGGTGTGAACGTGGCGGCCGGCCAGGACCATGCTTTGCCAGTTGGCTTCCAGTTACATATGCCTTCGCTTGATTGGCTCCGGGCGCATGGCATCTTAGGCTAAAAGTAATCTTCAAAACATAAGAGCGGCAGGGAATTGCCGCTCTTTTTGTATACTAGGGGCATGAATATACGAAAAATAGTGAAGCGGCTCATACCGCGGGGGTTGTTTAAGGAAATAGAACCAATGGGCCACCTGCTCGAGGCAGTGCTCTTTAACCTTATCTACGGTTTTCCGGCTCGGAAGATGAAAGTAATCGGTGTGACGGGGACGAACGGCAAGACGACCACCTCGTTTCTGATCCACAAAATGCTGGTCGAGGCTGGCTACAATGCTGGTCTGATGACGACGGTTGGGTACGGGGTCGGCACGGACATTAAGATGCAAGTGCATCACATGACGAACGTGCCGGCACCGGAGTTCATGCAGCGGCTCAAGTGGATGAAAAGCCAGGGGGTTGAATGGTTGGTGCTCGAAACAACGAGCCACGCGCTGGCGCAACATCGCGTATGGGGCGTGCCGTACGGTATTGCGGTGGTGACGAACCTGACACACGAACACCTGGATTATCATAAAACCTTTGAGCGCTATGTGGCGGCGAAGCGCAGTATGTTTCGCCTGGCACAGCGTGACGCACAAGGGAGGCACCTGGGCATTGCGAATGCGGATGATAGTATAGCGGCCGACTTTGCACACGAAACGGAAAATAGCATGTTGTACGGCGTTCAAGGGGGCGATGTACGGGCGCGGGACATTACATTACGTTCGGATGGACTCAGCTATACCGCCGATGCGGGAGATATGACCTACAATATCTCAAGCCACTTGCCGGGTAGCTTTAATGTCTACAATACACTTGCCGCACTGTGCGTGGGGCGCGCCCTGGGGCTGGATAAGAAACAAATAGAGCAGGGGATTGCCGCGCTGGCAGGGGTTGAAGGGCGCATGACGTCAATCGATGAGGGGCAGAGCTACTCAGTTATCGTTGATTTTGCCCATACGCCGGATAGTTTTGAAAAACTATTTAAAGATTTGCGGCCAGTCGTGAAGGGCAAACTGATTGTGCTGTTTGGCTCGGCAGGACGCCGCGATGAGGCCAAGCGTGCCATACAGGGGGAGCTTGCGGGGAAATACGCCGACGAAGTTATTGTCACCGAAGAAGACGATCGAGATATTGACGGTGTTGGGATTATGAATCAGATTGCTGCTGGGGCCGAAAAGGCCGGTAAAACACGCGACAAGAATCTGTTCTTGGTGCACAACCGCACTGAGGCGATTGGCTTTGCGGTGGGGCGTGCCAACTCAGCAGATGACACGGTGCTGCTGCTGGGCAAGGGGCATGAAAAGACGATAGAGCGCGCTGATGGCGAGCACCCATGGGACGAAATCGGCACCACTCGTGATGCAGTAAAAAACCGGCTCTAGATGAGCCGGTTCCTAGAGCAAGCCACTTTAATTAGCGGTTGCTCGAATTCCGAGCATCTGCAATCTCTTGCGGTGTCATCACTGTATGTGACTTGTTGACGACTACACTGGGTACATCCTCATCAATACTTGGCTTGTAGAGTTTTCGCTCTGCGACAGCCATTCGCAGCGCACCTTCTGCAATATCTGAATGTTTGACAGTAATTTCCTTACGTCCGGTGCTTGTATCGCTTACTTCGATTTGTCTTGTTTCGTGCCTAGTATCGAGCGCAGGATGCTGATCTGGGTTGGTATATCCCTGAGCCTCGAGCTCTTCACCAGTAAATGTTATCGGTGTCTGAGCATTTGCCAGCGCGGGATGTGCGCCGGGGTTAGTATATCCCTGAGCTGCAAGCTCTTCATTCGTAAAGGTTATTGGTGTTTGAATATTTGTGTTTTGTTCCATGTATAAACATTAGCATAATGTAGCTAAATAGTCAATTACTTTTCTTAGTGTATTTATCTACGATTCAAGCGGAGTACCGGCGGGTTCAGGGACAGAAGAGGATGTAGCCAATTCAATTTCATTGCGCCACCATTTTCCGAGCAGGGCACACTCGGCAGCAGATTGAGCGATGATTCTTCTCTCGTTTGGACTTAGCGTGCTTGATTCACCAATTCGATCAATAAGGGAGCCAAAAGCACAATCTTTGGCAGTTTCGGCACATGTAATAGTGCAGTGAGTAGCAAATTCAGGCTTTGATTCTTCTGAGGTCATTGTGCATATAATACCACAAAATATAGTTAGTTGTCGAGGGTGAGGGTGGTGCAGCGGATGTACCCACCACCTTTGGCGAGCTCGGTAATCTCCGGGGTAAGGACCTTAAAACCGCGCTTCTCCAGCTCAGTGCGAAAGACAGGGGCATGGGCGCTCATAATGACGGTGCTACCAGTGCTGACCAAGTTGCAAGCAAAGGCGCGTTTGGCTTCTGCGAACGAAACCTCAATTTTATCAACTTCCGTAAAAGTCTCGAGCAAGCGACGGCTCTCTGTGGTGAAGGCCTGTGGGCACCACGCAATCAGGCCGCGCTGCGAAGCGCTTGGAGTGCGTAGGACAGACAGGGCTAAGTCGATATCGTAGAAGTAGCTATCTGGCCAACCGGAGGCTGCATTGATAACGGGGCGACCCAGCCAGTTGCGCTTTGGTATGGTACGGAGTTGAATGCGGTCGTAGCCAAGCGCTTCGGCGGCAAATGCTTGGGCGGCAGGGTCGGAACGATAGCCACTGCCACAGAAGAGATATTGGCCGCATGGCAGAGAATCGCCCTGGCCAGAGAACTTGAGCCCCTCTGGCACGTGGATGATGGTTTTGCCCAAATCACGCAGCACTTGTTCGGCATATGGCTCCTCGGCCTGCCGGGCATTGGGCAGTCGGGCCATAACAGCTCGATTGCCACGCACAAGTGCCCAGTTGGCGGTGTAGACACCGTCTTGGCAGCCTTCTGGCGGATGCACTTGCACAATGTGTACGCCGGCTTGCTCGAGAGCTGCCTTGATGTTGGCGTGCTCAGCTGTGGCGGCTGCTGTATCAATTGGCGCGGAGCTATCCATAAGGGCATTAATAGCTTGGGAATCATCAAAAAAATCAGCCCCGCTCATAAGGACTGATGTATTGATGGATACTTGCATTACGAGAAAGTATAGCAGACAGCGCAACTGAACTTAAGTAAGGTTTTTGGCTGAAGGATGGTTGTTCGGTGCATTGTATTTTTGGTATAAAAGTTGCATTGTATTGTATTCCGGAGGTATAATTGAACTATATTCTTTTACGACAAAGACGCGTTGTGCCTTGCCGATTGAGAGGATTGTAATATTTGGTCGAGCGCACATAAGCTCCCAAATAGGTACTTTGAGATTGTGAGACACGCTTCGAGGAAACAGCGAGTGCTAAATGATCTTGAGCACCCACCGTTTCCTCGAAGAGGGACACCAACAAGACGGACATCCTTTAGGTTTCGAGAGATCGGAGTCGTCATGACAACAACAAGTGAATTGCCTCCACGGGCGCTGCTGACCCCCGGTGAGGTCGCCATGCTTTTTCATGTCGACCCCAAGACGGTCACCCGTTGGGCGAAGAGCGGCAAGCTGCCGTGCATCCGCACCCTGGGTGGTCACCGCCGCTACCGCGCCGAACTGGTGCTGAACCTTCTCCGCGATGGCGCCGAGGGCGTTCCGTGGAGCAGCATCACAGAAGTCATCCAGTCCGCTCTGCAGGAAATCCGTGATGACCAAGCCGAGCTGGACAAGCAGCGTGCGCTTGACGAAGCCGCTATCGCGCGTGCAACCCGCGGTGCTCGTGCCGTGCCCGTTCGGACCGTGGAAGAGTTTTTGCCAGAACCGGCATCTGAGCTGACGCCGCAGGTGGTGTAGTACGGGTGCTGGCGCACGGATCATCGCTGAAGCCGGTGGGGTTCGGAGTCTATGGCACACTGCCATACCAGGTCGGCCTTGTGCTGACACTCCGAACTCCACCAGCCCAGCCTCACAATCTCATTTCTCTTTATGTTTTATTTAAACCGCCTAGATTGGGCGGTTTTTTTGTAGTGCTTGACCGCAATTTGGCAGTCTAGTATAGTGAGTGCTAGCGCACTAGCACTCATATGTACGAAGTGCTAGCGCTTATATCTAAACGGAGGAATTATCTATGAGTGTACCTATAGAGCCGATTGCTGATTATATTGTGGCTCAGTCTGAAGAAGCCGCCACCAAAACTGCCAGTGGGTTATATATCCCGGGCGGTGCACAAGAGAAACCAACCGTTGCGAAAGTCCTTGCCGTCGGCCCAAACGTAAAGACCGTCAAAACTGGTCAACGTATCATCTATAAGAGCTACAGCCAAACCGAGGTAAAAGTCGGTACCGAGAATTATCTGCTAGTCAAAGAAGAAGACGTCCTGGCTACAGTAAAGTAGCCGTTTACCATTTAACAATTTACCATTTACCGTACATTTACCATTTTTTATGCACCAAATCTGATAAGACGAGTTGGTGAGCAAAAAACAGATATAGTATGGTGAACGGATAACAGTGAAAGGATAATAATCTGTATGTCTAAGAAAGTTTTTTATGATGATGATGCTCGACGCCGAGTGCTGGCGGGGGCGGAAATTTTATATAATGCCGTCAAAACAACCATGGGGCCAAAAGGCCGCAATGTAGTCATCGGAAAAAGCTACGGTGCTCCAACGGTGACGCACGATGGTGTGACGGTGGCAAAAGGTGTCGATATCGCTGACGTTGATGATGAAACGTTGGGCTACAAAGTCGGCGCGGAGCTGATTAAGCAGGCTGCGAACAAAATGAATGATGTAGCCGGAGATGGCACGACGACGGTCACGGTGCTGACATACCATATCTTAAATGAGGCAAACAAGCTCATCGCTGCCGGACACAACCCAATTTTATTGCGCAAGGGGCTTGAAGCAGCCGCCGCAGAAGTGACCGCTCAACTTGAAGCTATGAGTGAAGATATTCAGGGTGACAAAAAGCGGGTGGCAGAAGTAGCCACTATTTCGGCCGGTGATAGCGCAATCGGCGATTTGATTGCAGATGTCATGGATAAGGTTGGCCGTGACGGTGTGGTAACGGTGGAGGAAGGCCAAGGGCTGGCACTTGAAAGTGAAGTGGTCGAGGGCTTTACCTTTGACCGTGGTTTTGTGAGCCCGTACATGGCGACTGACACTGCGCGCATGGAAGCCGTCTATGATAAACCGGCCGTCGTAGTAACTGACAAAAAGATTACTTCTGTACAAGAATTTCTACCGATACTAGAAAAACTCGCGCAAGCAGGAAAAAAAGACCTTGTGCTTATTTGTGAGGATGTAGAGGGCGAAGCCCTCGGTACGCTAGTGCTAAACCGCTTGAAGGGCGTGTTTAATACCGTTGCTATCAAGGCGCCAAGCTTTGGTGATAAGCGCAAAGAAATCCTTGAGGATATTGCAATTCTGACCGGCGCGCAAGTGATTACCGAAGACCGTGGTATGACATTTGAGAATGTTGAACTCGATGTCGTCGGTACGGCCCGCAAGGTAATTGTTGGCAAGGACGAAACGACCATTATTGAAGGTGCTGGTGCGGTAGCAGACGTGACGGCTCGCATGAAGCAGATTGCCGCCCAAGCCGAAGCAGCGAGCAGCGAGTACGACAAGGAAAACTACGAGAAGCGTCGAGCTGCACTCAGTGGCAAGGTTGCGGTCATTAAAGTGGGTGGTGCCACTGAGACCGAGATAGAAGAGAAGAAGTACCGTGTCGATGATGCGGTTGCAGCCGTAAAGGCCGCCTTGGCCGAAGGTATTGTACCTGGTGGTGGGGTGACGCTCATCAATTTGTCTTCAGCAGTTTCTTTGGCTGATGAGCATGATGTCGTGGCCGCAGGCCGTGCATTGTTGGTTCGTGCACTTGAGCAGCCATTCCGTATCCTCCTTGGTAATTCTGGATTAAATCCAGACGAGTGGCTTCCACAGGTGAAGAAAGCGAAAGCGGGACAGGGCGTGGACGTCAATGCTCCCACGAAGCTCGTTGACTTAAAGGCAGCTGGTGTCGTTGACCCGACTCGTGTGACGAAAGAGGCATTGCAAAATGCCGTATCCATTGCCGGTACCGCCATGACTATGGGAGCATTGGTAGTAGAAGTACCAGAACCAAAATCTGCCGGTGGCCCAGACATGAGCGGCATGGGAATGTAGCCTTTTGAGAGAACCGAGATAGGTTCTCTCAACGCGCGGGGCTGCTTCATGCAGCTCCGGCTGCTCTTTCCTGCTAGTTGCAAAAAATACTTCGGAATAAATCCGAAGTATTTTAGATTTGGAAGTATCTAGAAGCCGAAGTGGGGGCGGGGACCGCTGAAATTTGAAGGTGGGCGATGGTTCGCAGACCCACTTGGTGGTAATGGAGGAGCTTGCGGCTTGTTATAGCGAATATCAGCAGTTCGCTGGTAGTTCATGAGCTGCTTCTGAGCAGCTGCTGGGTCTGAGCGCTGCAGCATCTTGAACTCGGCACGCTGTCGCTCGGTTAAACCGCCAGGTAGTGCTGCGCTTGGGTTACGTAGGTGCTCATAGCTCAACTGATTGGTCTGACTTATCTGCTGCCGGGCTTGGTCAAATAGTGCAGCTCGTTGACTCTGTGGTGCTTGGCTACCGAAAGCGTCTGGCTTAATCCGCTGGAGCCGATTTGGGCTAGACTGATTTACTGGAGCCTGTCCGGAAGGGTTTGTGACATTAGACGGACGTAAAAAATCCGGCTTGTACTGAGCATTCACAGGGTTACCTATTGGTTTTGCAGTGGGTTGCGGCTTCTGGCCAAAACTAGCAGAGCCGTAAGGGTTTGCGGGGTTAGGACGAGGACGACCGAACTGGTTAAACATAGGTAAATATTTTCATAAAAACTATACGTAGTCAAAATTGGTGCTTCCTAGCTCATACGTGGCAGGGACACGGGGCGTTGCATTGGCTGAGCTAACGGCCGTACGAGCTACTACCGTAGCCAGTTGTTCGGTGACTCGTGAGCAAACTATGACCTGAAAGGAGCTTTACGATGCTGCTGGCACCAAAGAGTGATACGACCGCCAAGCCGCTCATACCTAAAAATTCCCTGCGGGTGACTTCTTTTTGCATCAACCCATTGAGTTGCTGTTTCATTTTTTCTTACCTATTTTTTGTTTTTTCGTTACAAGCATGAGTGTAGTACGCTCGCACTAGCCTGTCAAGGGAGTGGTAACAGTGGTATTGCAGCATCGATTATTCTTCAGGCTCAACGTAGCTCGGTCGTTGAGCCTGATATTCTTGTGCGACAGGGCGCACCCCGAAGTGCGGGGTTCCTGCTTGTGATAGCGTGCGAACGGGTACTGATATGAGTGGATCGACACGATGTGCGATGGGTTCAAGCTGAGCTAATGGTAATGGTATTGCTGCTTGGACTTTCGCTTGTCGCTCTGCGCGGACGGCAGTATCTTTATCAAAAAGTGTACGATAGCGTTGTTGTACGTTCTGTCGATTCAGTAGCCAGACTATGCCGATGCCGAGTTGATAAGAGACGAGTACTGGTACGACAGTAAGCAGTTGATCAACAAGATTTGGTGTTGGATTCATAATAAAAGCGGCTACGAATGCAAAAATAATAACCCCTCGCTCGTACCTGAACATTTTTTGAGGACTGAGTGGTTTGATACGGTTAATAATGACGAGTAGCAGGGGTAGCTGGAACATCAGAGCAGCACCAAACATGTATGAGACCACAAATGAGAAGTATGCTTGGATACTGATGAGCGCCTGAATCTGGCCATTGTGAAACTGTTCACCGAGGAGGAAATGCAGAGCGGCGGGTAACCCCACGAAATAACCAAAAAGTATGCCGCATATTGCAATAAGCCCAGAAACTGAACTGGCAACCACGATAAACCGTTGCGTCGTATGCCGCATGACGGGTTGGAGGAATTTGAGCAAGTTATAAATAATAATGGGGACGCTGAGAGCGACACCAAAGTAAAAGCACACATTGAATAAGAAGTTAATCCCACCCATCGGAGAGGTGTAGACAAAGTGTTGTCCATGGCTTGGCCGCAACAAAATATCGATAAGTGGGCGCTCAAAGCTATACACAACGGCGCTCATAGCAAGCACAACTAAAACCACATAAATAATGCGGCGCTTTAGCTCCTTGAGATGTTCAATCAGTGGGGCGCGTTCTTTTGGGAGCTTGCTAACCCTGGTTGTTGTTTTTCTTGTCTTCCGACTGTTTGTTCTTGCTTTCCTCTTCACTGCTCAGGCCTTTCCGTAGTTCACGGGCGGATTCACCAAGGCTCCTGGAGAGTTCGGGAAGCTTCTTAGCACCGAACAAAAGCACAACGATGGCTAAAATGATCAGTAGACTTGGCGTCGACAGATCCAAAATAGCTAATTGCGTAAACATAAGTTTTCCTCTTCCTTTTTAGCGCTAATGCTATAATGATGATAACATAGCACTATACCGGTGAACAAGAAAATATGATAAAACAACTTTATGCTCTCCCCACCGTACATTTCGCTGATGTGTATGGTGCTGGTACGTATAATAACGCGCAGTATAGTGCCGCTGGCACTTCAACAACAAGCACTGGAAGCGGCTCAACCCTAGTAAACACAGGTGTGTTTGTGGCTGGATTTGTCACGCTGGCAGCTGTTGTGGTGTTGGTCGCACTCATGATTCGTGTCTGGCGTCGTCCCGCTAAACGCAAAGCAAAATAATCAGATAGGGCTGAGTAGAACAGTGCGCTTACTGAAAGAGGATTGAGTTTGCTCGGCTATTGAGTGTGAGGAGTAGCAGAATGCTTACGGCAAGTAAGACGAGTAATATCCAAAATTTGGTTCGTTCTTTCATGTGTTCTTCCTTGGGGTTGCCACCACGACCAATCTATTAACGGGATTCCAAAGCGGTGTGCAGGTGTAGAGGGTAAGGCGCGTATCTAGTGTCGGCTGTTCGACGCTCACTTCTGTCGAAGGTACGGTCCGGCTACTCTGTACGGTGTAGCGGTACAATATCCCATCCCACCGAACCCCAATCTCATCACCAGGCACAAGCTTATTGAGATAATAAAAAATACCACGCGGGCCAGTATAGGAAAAGCGATGCCCAGCTATAACCATATTACCACCCTGAGGTGGTGAGTTCGAGATTGGCAAATGCCAGGCACCTTTGTTGAGCAGGTTAAAGCTGTCCCTCATTGGGCCCTCAACAAGAGGAGTATCAACCAGCATTTTTGGGATAATCAGTTCGTTTGGTAGCGTCGTTGCCGACAGAGTGGGAGTAGTTGGTGCCGAGGCAAGCTTGTGGGTAAGTTGTTGTACGTGCGTGTCAGAGCGGGTCTGCCACCAGTACCAAACACTTGGCAAGAGCGGCGCGGCGATAATATAGCCATTTATCAGGATAATAGCGGCAAAGATAAGGTTATTCGCCCGGCGATAGTTTAAAAAACGCATACATATAGTGTACCGTAAAAGCAGCATCATTTGGCTGGAGCCAAACTTGTTCTTTTGTTCCGTCATCCTAAGCTTTCCGAACTATGTCTTTCTTTCGGTTCCGGCTTTAGTCGGAACCGCCTTCTCTTTTTGCCGACAAAAGAGAAGCAGAAAACCTCGGCACAGCTTTCATCCTCTTGGTCGAACGTTGTCAGCACACACAACCAACAAGAACGATCGCTTCGCTAAGTTCTTGTTGGTCCTGAC
>DAIDKK010000032.1:0-255 GCA_027450065.1 Candidatus Saccharimonadota bacterium
GCAAAAATAAAATTAAGATTTCCACACAGCTATATTGCAAAACAAGTATATGACGGCGGTAAGTATCGTATCTCAGAAGACGTATACTACGTAAGAATTAAAGTCGAACACATCAAAGGATTAGCTGCAGAGAATGTAGAAGTTATGGCAGTTCGCTTATGGCGTTACAAAAATAATAGCAGCCAGAAAACGTTAGTAGACAGTTTTATCCCACTTAACTTAACTTGGTCAAACCAGCCTAGTAAAAAATCGTCA
>DAIDKK010000032.1:265-7451 GCA_027450065.1 Candidatus Saccharimonadota bacterium
ATACTGAGGCATCTGTAGACCTTGCTAGAATGGCAGGCTTATATCCTGCAGGAGTTATTTGTGAAATAATGAACAAGGATGGCACTATGGCACGAGTTCCACAATTGATGGAATTTGTAAAGAACCACGATTTGAAGATAATAACGGTAGGCACTTTCATTTTGATACAATAGTCGAACCATTCGGAATAGGTGAAGCCGGTCTAAGTTCTACGATCATCGACCCCGGCAAATATCTGCTTGAAGTTTGGATAGGTGGAGACAACACAAATAACCTCAGGCAGAAATGGAAGATCAACCTTACGGGAGACGAAATTAAGGGCAATCCTATATCTATTGAAAAACAGTAAGTTCGTTATAAGTTTTTGGGATTAACAGAGGGGAATGTGGGTACTTATATAAGTACTTATATAAGTCGAAATTGGTAATACTTATATAAAGTGGCTCCACTACGCGTTAGGGGGCGTGCTATTCTGGTGATATGCGGACATTTATAAACGAAAAAGTGGGTATGTGGATGGCAATTGGTGGGGGTATCACTCTCATTATTTCTATAGTGGTCGTTCTCACGTCCTTGCTGCCTATTTACAACACGGTTGGCTGTATAGGTACGGCTAACTGCGATACCTCAGGTTTGGATAAAACTGCCACGATTGTGCATATAGCAGCTTGGTGCGTGAAGGCTGCCATAGCGGTTGTGATAGCCGGTGCAATTGTAATGCTTATTGCAGACGCCCAAAAAGAAATCAGAGATAAAAAATAATCTCCGTTATACTAGAGTGATGATTATTTATTACACAGATGGCAGTGCAAGTCCGAACCCGGGGCCGGGCGGCTTTGCGGTTATACAAAATGGTAAGCCGGTCGTGCTGGGCGGTGAGCCAAGCGGCGCCGAGACCACGAATATTCGCATGGAGGGCTTTGCCCTGATGGCGGCGCTTAAACAGGCGGCGGGTGAACCATGCAAAATCTATACCGACAGCGAATTTTGGATAAACGTGATTACTAAATGGTCGCTCGGCTGGGAAGCAAACGGCTGGAAAAAGAAGGGCGGAGAGATTAAGAATCTCGATATCGTGCGGGAAGTCTGCCCGCTGTACCGCAGCAGCCAGGCCGAACTTATTTGGGTACGTGGTCACAATAATGATGAGGGCAACGAACTGGCCGACGTGTGGGCCAACAAGGCTCGTGAAGGTATTCGGCTGTAAATACTTCTATTTTTTGAAGAATCGGCTAACCATGCGACCAAGCACTCGGCTAGGCTTGGTTGTCCGTGTTTCGGTAGGCGCCATTTTGTACTCTTGCTTGTACTGGCGGTAGGACGCTCGCAGCGACTCAGCGGCTGCTTGTGTGAAGGTAGTAACGCGGGGAATTGCCTCGGTGGGGAGGTCGGTCTTGCTAGTCACTTCTTTGTAGGCGGCATGAACGGCAGCATACCGCATGGCTTGGCCGAGGGTTTGTTGCAGTGGTGTCGCATTTACCTCAGGTTGTGACTGCTCGAGATGACGCTGCGCCAAAGAGGTTGCCTCATCCTCATGGGTAGCATGAACAGGATCGACGTCATTTCTAGGTGAGAGTTCGTTTGATGAATTCGTCATAGGGCTATCTTTATATATTACCATAAACGTCAATTCTAGTCAATAATACATCCCTGTTGTCTCTCTAAAAAAGCAAAGCCGGAAATATCACTGACAGCGGAGTATAAAATGTATATCATATTAGGTGTAGCCTGACCTTTGGCAGTTGAACTAGACGTGAGGCGAAAGGAGTAATATGACAAAAACAATAGTACTCGGTGGCGGTTGCTTTTGGTGTACAGAGGCGGTATTCAAGCGGGTTGATGGTGTCGTCGACGTGATTCCAGGTTATGCGGGCGGGGACACGCCTCATCCCAGCTATGAAGACGTAGCCACCGGTACGACCGGCCATGCCGAAGTCGTGCAGGTTACCTATAATCCAGAAGTTGTAACACTCGAGCGATTGCTGCGTATCTTCTTTGCAACCCATAATCCCACAACATTGAACATGCAGGGGTCGGATATTGGCACGGAGTATCGCTCGATTATTTTATATGACGATGCGACCGATGTGCCAACCATTCGCGTGGTTATGCAGAATATGCAGGCGAAGATTCGTGACGACATCGTGACGCAGGTGCGACCGCTCGAGGCATTTTATGAGGCAGAAGACTATCATCATAACTACTACGAACAAAATGCGGCGGTGCCATACTGCCAGATGGTCATAGATCCGAAACTCGATAGATTGCATGCCTACGTGCGTGACAATCCGGTGTAAATGAGGCGACTCAGGCGATCGGTGGGAGATAGGCCGAGACGGCAGGGTACCGTATACTAGAGGGTATGATGTTTGGCCACAAAATGAGAGAAGACAAGGAGCAGAAGCGGGGCAAATGGCGCAGACTTGTATCTTTTGTAGTGGTTCTGGCGGCGCTTGTGTTGTGGGCACCGACAATTTATGTAAACCTTTCGACTCGCCCAGTTCGCTATGAACTCAGCCATGTAAACATTACGGTTGTGCCAAAGCGCGAGGTTGCCATTGTACTGGGGGCGGCGCTGCGGGATGAGGGCAAGGAGCCATCCGCCTATTTGCAGTGGCGGGTTGATACGGCGGTGAAATTATACAAAGCTGGACTCGTAAAGACGCTGCTGATGAGTGGCGATGGGAGCTATAGTACGCATGATGAGCCAGCAGTTATGCGGCGCCTGGCGATAGCCGAAGGTGTCCCGGCCGGTAGTATAGAAATGGACAAATTTGGTTTTGATACCTACGATTCATGCACTCGGGCCCAAAGATACAGGGGCATTACAAGCGCGATATTGGTTACACAGGGCTATCATTTGCCTCGGGCAGTGTACTCGTGTCGCGCAATCGGCATGGACGCCATTGGTGTGAATGCCCAATCGCAACCATTGGAGGGTTGGAGCGCATTCGCCATTGCCCGCGAATGGTTGTCAACGGATAAACTATTTATGCAATTAGTGGTGCATAAAATCAATCCAGTAGCTACCATGCTGCTATCTAAATACTAGTTACCTAATTCGGTCCATATGATCTCTGGGGTATCTGCTACAATAGAGCAGAACATAATGAGGGGAATTGCATGGCTATTGGCCGACACGCAAAAACAACCACAACACAGACCGATAAGGTGCAAATCCTGCAGCGATTTGCGCTATTCTTTTTTGATCGTCCACGATTCACTTCACTCGTGGCAGTGGTCGCAATTGTCTTTGGATTAGTGAGCTACACGACATTACTGACGCGCGAAGGTTTCCCGTCTATTAATGTGCCATATGCTATCGTAAATGGAACATATATTGTGAATGATGCCGCCAAGGTGGATGCAAGCGTGGCAAAACCGGTGTCTGATCTTATCCTTAAGCAGTCAGGCGTAAAGAGCGTGCAAACGCAGAGTGCTGCAAACTTTTTCTCTATAGCTGTGCAGTACAATGAAGGCGTGGACGCGCAGGCCCGAATCAAAGACCTGCAAGCGACCGTCACAAAAGAAGCTCATCTGCCTGATGCGGCCGTCATTACGTACAATGTGCCGTATTTCGGCGTTACGGGAGGTGACACGAAGCGACTGGATGCGACCATATCGTTCTATCGCTCGCAAAATGATCAAACAACCGCGCAACTCACTGCCGCCGCTAACTCGGCTGTGCAGTATCTGAACGCACATAAGCCAGCACTCGTTGACACATTCTTTGTTGAGACGCCATTTCAGGCGGCCCGCAACCCACTGACGAACCAAACGAATGTTGTGCAGAAAAACTTCGATCGGTACGGCAGTAGAGTGGGGGGTGTCAATAGTTTTCACGACTCAGTCATTATTGGGGTGACTGCTAAAAATGGTGCTGATGTGATTAAGCTCGACAACCAGCTCAGGATAACGCTCGCCGATTTGCAGCAGCAGCGGACTATGCGCGGCTATAGTACGGCTATCAGTGCTAGCTATGCTCCGGCTATTCAGCAGGAGATTAGCGAACTCCAGCGAGTGCTACTTGAAGGATTACTTGCGGTGCTCGTGGTCGGTTCGCTGGTGATTGCGGTACGAGCGGCGCTGATTACGGTCTTCTCAATGGTGTCGGTCATTACTATTACGGCCGGTGTACTGTACTTGTTTGGCTACTCACTCAATGTTATTACATTGTTTGCGCTTATTTTGGGCCTATCGTTGATTGTCGATGATACCATCATTATGGTTGAGGCGCTCGATGTCAGTCGCAAAAGAAACACTGATCGTCGTAGCGCTGTCCGGCAAGCAACCGGAAAAATTAGCCGAGCCATGGTAGCTGCAACAACGACAGCGGCCCTCAGTTTTGCGCCGTTACTTTTCGTCTCTGGCATACTTGGAAGCTTCATTCGGGCAGTACCGGTTACAATCATATCAGCGCTTATTATTAGCCTTGTTTTGGCCTTGGTTGTGATTCCGTTGCTTGCCCGGTACCTCATGCTGGGCAAAAAGCAAATGGGCGAGCGCGGTGTAGTTAAGGAGTATGCGGCTGGCTTTGAGCATCGAATTGCTGAGTATATAGCTCGACCAATGCTGTGGGCCAGGCGTTCACGCGGCAAGATGTCGGTGGTCGGGAGTATCGCAGTACTCATTGGGCTGGGTTTTGTGGTAGCGGCACTGTTTATCGGTAAAGATTTAGTGTTTAATATTTTTCCACCGACCAAAGATACCAATGGCATAACTCTCAGCCTGGCGTTCCCGCCCAATACTACGATTGCGCAGGCACAAGTGACCGCCGACAGAGTGGATACGATTACGGGTCAGGTGATTGGCTCGAACTTCATACAGTCAAGCTACTATAACTCCGGTACTACCTCGAAGGCGGCGATGCGCATTGATATTGTTTCATATAGTAAACGTCGTATTACCTCGCCTGAAATTGTGGCGCAGCTCACTAAGCGTTTCCAGAATTTTAACGGTGCACAGGTTACTGTGGGGCAGGTTGATGTTGGCCCACCCGCTTCGCCCTTTACGGTACAAATACAAAGTGAAGACAGACAGGCTGCCTATAAGCTGGCAAATGACGTCGCTGCCTACTTACGGACCGTGACCCTTACGCGAACGAGTGGCAAGGTGGCGCATACGACAGCCGTGTCAATCTCCAATGAAAGTCAGTATATTCGCGTCAGTGGAAAGCAAACCGTTCAGGTGACCGCAAACTTTGACGGTACCGATACGAGTACACTCCTCACTCTGGCACAAACAGCGGTGAAGAAAGAGTTTCCGACAAGCCGGGTGGCAAGCTATGGTTTGAGCCCACAGGCCCTAACGTTTAATTTAGGCCAGGAGTCCGATAACCAAAGCTCATTTAAGTCACTGGCTCTCGCATTCCCAATACTGCTCGCCATTATTTACGTACTGTTGGCATTGCAGTTCCGCAGCCTCCTACAGCCGCTACTTATCTTTATGGCGCTGCCATTTAGCTTGTTCGGTATTGCGCTGGGACTTCGGCTGTCCAACAACCCAATAAGTTTCTTCGCGATGCTTGGTTTCTTTGCACTGATTGGTTTGAGCATTAAGAACACCATACTGCTGACGGATTATGCCAACCAGTCGCGGAGGGCTGGTATGGATGCAATTGACGCAGCTCATGCTGCGCTGGCTGAACGGTTCCGCCCGCTTGTGGCAACGAGCCTCACTGCCGTAGTTTCGCTCATTCCGCTCGCCCTCACTAGTCCGTTCTGGCAGGGGCTCGCCGTTGTGCTCATCTTTGGATTACTTTCTAGTACGTTCCTTGTCGTGACGGTATTCCCGTACTACTATTTGGGCGGCGAAGCATTGCGAGCTATCTGGCGTACGCATGTGACGAATCGTTTTCATCCGACAGTGGCTACTCGAGGCTAGGCTATTTGCTCCGCTGTAAAATACACGATTTTGTTACGTGTGACACTGGTGAGCTGTTACAATAAAAGCCATGAATGATGACATTGCACCCGAAGCGGCAGTATTACAAAAAGAGATTGATAGTTACCAGGAGACAGATGTCTTTGCCTGGGCGAATAACCTCGTGCAGTACAAGGATGAACTTAAGCTTGAACTGTACTTCATTAGCAAAAACTACGTGCTGTATCGCACAAGTCTAGCTGAGGGTATCAAGAAGCAGCTCGAGCCAATCTTTATAGACGAAATGCTCGACTACGTGCTCGAAGGTGCAGATAAGGGCTTGATTGTTCGCGGCTTTGAAGATGCCGAAGCTGAAAGCAACGTGTTGCAGCGGACGCAAGTATTTAAGGTTGATAAACTCCGTGAAACACTTGGTTGGCTGAAGACCCAGGAACGTGAAATAGTACTCTTCAAAGAGGAAGAGCACGACATTAATCACATGAAGGGTGTACTGGTGCGCGTATCTCACGCGGAGATGCCCAAGCCATTTTACATTGCCAAAGTATTGCCGAAATCACAAGTCATGAAAGGCAAGCAGGGTTGGATGCTCCGCTCGGATAAGTTTGTGCCATTTGACGCCGAAGCGGCGCTACGCCTTGGTGCTGACCCTCAGCTGCTAATTCTTGACCAAGATCTCTATGTCTTTAATCAATCAAAACTCAAAAGTTTGTTTGGCTATGACGCGAAAGAGGCCAGCATTGCTGAGGCGAAAGTCCGCGAAATAGAAGAGATGTATAATCTCAGTTTTGCGGAGGGGATTGGCATGCAAACGCTCCTCAAGGGCAAGAAGAAGCTTATCAAAAAGCTACAAAAGCTTGAAGTTGGTAAGGTCACGCAAGAAAAAGCCCTTGAGTATGCTGATGATTTAGACCTAGAGCTCATGCCCGATGATGGCGGCCGAATTATCATTATGGACGAAAAAGATCTGACAACATTTGTGAATATCATTAACGAAGACTATTGGGAATCACCACTGACAGGTGAACGCTACGAGATATTGGCGAAGCGGCCACTGCGTATCAAAGAAGATGAAGCAGAGCTCCTGGGTTAAGTAAAAGTGTTCTGATTTCAACCATCAGCTACACCTACAGAATTTGTTACTCTTGTCTTGAAACAAAAGTAACCAAAAGTTCAAGGCCAGCTCCGATTTACTCGGTTTATTGTTGTAATGCGGCACAACCGCTCGACACGAAGAGTGTCGAGCAACCCTTCGGGTGAGTTGTGCGTTTTACCAACAATGCAGCCGGGCAATCTTCGAATGGCC
>DAIDKK010000033.1 GCA_027450065.1 Candidatus Saccharimonadota bacterium
AACGAAGATTCCTGAGCTTATTGCCTACGCCAAAGAAACGGGCATGCAGGCCGTCGGCATGACCGACCACGGTACCCTCAGTGGCACAATTGAATTCTATAAAGAGGCCAAGGCACAAGGCGTGAAGCCCATTATTGGAATCGAAACCTACGTCGCAACGCGAAAGCACACCGATAAAGATCCGCAAAAAGACAAAAACAGGTATCATCTTGTATTACTTGCCATGAACACGGTTGGGTACCAAAATCTCATGCGTTTGAGTACCATCGCAAATCTCGATGGTTTTTATTATTTTCCACGCATAGACCATGAGCTGCTGGAGCAGTACAACGAGGGTCTTATTGCTATGAGCGCCTGTATGGGTGGTGAACTGGGCGATGCGCTTAAGAATGACGATTACGCTTTGGCAAAGGAGCGGGCATCGTGGTACAAGGGAATTTTTGGCGACAGATACTACTTAGAAGTGCAAGACCATGGTCACCCCGATGCTCCGTCACATAGCGCTGAACAAAAAAAAGTGAATGACGGCATCTTTAAGCTCAGTAACGAGCTTGGTATACCCGTCGTCTTAACGTGTGACGCGCACTACCTCAAGCACCAAGACCAAGATGCGCACGAGATTTTGCTTTGTGTTGGCACTGGCGCATTTTTGTCCGACGAGAAGCGTATGAGCCTTAAGGATTACCAACTACACGTCATTCCACCGGACGAGCTCATTGCACGATGGGGTGCAGATCACCCAGAGATTATTCGAAATACGAAAGCAGTGGCCAATCGTTGTGATATAGAGATAGAGCTCGGCAAAATTCTCATCCCTAAATTTCCTGTACCAAAAGGGGAAACAGAAAAAACCTATCTAGAGCTACTCGCTTACCGGGGTCTTGCCTGGCGGTATGGCGATGTAACCGAAGAAGAGACAGCTAATCTTACTATTGTACAATCGAAGGAACACATACCCAAAAACGTGCTAGAGCGGGCTGAATATGAGCTTGGTATTATCGAAAGTATGGGGTTCGATGGGTATTTTCTTATCATCCACGATTTTATTAACTGGGGTAAAAATGAGGGAATTGTGTTTGGCCCTGGGCGTGGTAGTGCAGCGGGCTCCATTATCTCGTATGCACTGAAGATAACCGAGCTCGATCCACTTCGGTATGATTTACTGTTTGAACGTTTCCTGAATCCCGATCGTATTTCTATGCCAGATGTTGATATTGACATTCAGGATACCCGCCGTGACGAAGTTATCCAATACTGTGTGCGAAAATATGGCAAAGAACGGGTCGCCAATATCGTTACATTTGGTCGAATGTTTGCACGAAACGCTGTGCGCGATGTGGCGCGCGTGCTTGAGGTGCCCTACGCTGATGCTGACCGACTCGCCAAGATGATTCCACAGCCGGTGCAGGGACATCATATCCCGCTGGCAGATTCACTCAAGAACGATCCAGACCTACATCGAGAATATGAAACAAACCTCACGAGCAAAATGGTGCTTGATCAAGCGCTGGTGCTCGAAGGCACTGTTCGTAGCCATGGTATTCACGCTGCCGGTGTTGTTATTGCGCCAGATGATATCGTTAAATTCGTACCGCTTGAAATGGCGCAAAAAGGCGTCGTAGCCACCCAATACCCAATGGGGCCTATCGAAGAGCTCGGTCTGCTCAAGATGGACTTTTTGGGCCTTAGTAACCTGACGATTATCAAAAACGCACTTCGTATTATCAAAAAGGTTTACAACGAAGATATCGATATAAACTTAATTCCGCTTGACGACAAAGAAACATATGAACTCCTTACGCGGGGGGATACAACTGGTGTTTTTCAGTTGGAATCGGCTGGTATGAAGCGATACCTGAAGGAGCTTAAGCCGACGGTTTTCGAGGATATTATTGCTATGGTTGCGCTTTACCGACCCGGTCCGATGCAGTTTATAGAAGATTTTATTGCCCGCAAACATGGCGAACGTGAGATAACCTACCTTGATCCAAGCATGGCAAATGCACTGGAAAATACCTACGGAATTTTGGTCTACCAAGAGCAGGTCATGGAACTTAGTAAAGACGTGTGTGGCTTTACGGGCGGTGAGGCTGATACGCTGCGCAAGGCAATCGGTAAAAAGAAAATCGACATGATGCGCAAAATGAAGGCCCGCATGATTGAGGGCGGTAAGCAGGTGTCTAACATTGATGCGCCACTCATGGAGAAGTTCTGGAAGCAGCTCGAAGACTTTGCCGCCTACTGCTTTAACAAATCGCACGCCGCTTGCTATGGGCTTATTGCATACCAGACGGCGTACCTGAAGGCGCACTACCCGGCGGCCTTTATGGCTGCGCTCATGACGAGTGATTTTGATGACACCGATCGCTTGAGTATCGAAATTACCGAGTGCAAGAAAATGGGCATTGAAGTATTGCCGCCCAACGTGAACGAATCGTTTGGCGAATTTGCCGTCGTCAAATCTAAGAAACAAATTCGATTTGGCATGAACGCAATTAAAAATGTTGGTCATGGGGCAGTCGATGAAATTATCCGCGCGCGTGAAACCGGTACGTTCAAAAGCATCGAAGATTTTATCGCAGCAGTGAATACACGAATCGTAAACAAAAAAGCACTGGAGAGTCTAGCAAGGGCTGGTGCATTCGATGATTTTCTAGATCGCTCAACCCTTCTTCACAATCTTGACATTGTGTTATCCTATGGTCAACGACTCCAAAAAGAGCGCGCCAGTGGCCAGACAGATTTATTTGGTGGTCAAATTGACGATGTGATTACAGCCCGACCAACACTGAAGTTACAGGCTCCCGAAGTAAAGCATACGCCGCGTGAATTACTGCTATGGGAGCGTGAACTACTCGGTATTTACTTAAGTCAACAACCACTGGAGGCGTTTTCGGCCATTCTAGCCGAACAGACCACGCCAATTAATCTTTTAAAGCCTGAGCACGAAGGCCGTCCGGTGGTGATAGGTGGTGCTATCACAGAGACTCGTGAGATCACGACTAAAAATGGTCAAAAGATGGCGTTCGTAAAGCTCGAAGATGAACACGGTGAGATTGAGGCTATTTTATTCCCATCTGCGTATCAGCAGACGATAGGTCTCTGGGAGCGTGATAGGATTGTTATTATTCGGGGAAAAATAAGCTCGAAAGGTCGTGACGGAACACTCGGACAAGACGTGAAAGTGTTGGTCGATGAGGCCCGTGAGGTGACCCACGAACAGGCAGCGGCATATCAGGCGACTGGTCGCAAAAAGAAGGTGCCAAAACCAACCAAATTAAAAGCTGCCGCGAGCACAGCCACTGATAGTATTCGTAAGTCGATTACGCCACCTCGGCTGTATATTCGTCTGACGCGCAGTGATGATACCGAGCTACTCCAGCAGCTGAAAGCCATCGTCGATAAGACGATCGGTGAGCATGAAGTCGTATTAGTACTTGGCCCCGATACCGCGAAACAAGCAGTAAAATTACCAAACCGCATTCAGGCGAGCGATGAAATCGTGGAAGAACTTAGTACGCTCGTCGGTGTTGGCATGGTTAAGTTTCAGTAGGTACGGCAGTAGTTAACGGATTGTGCCGGAACTCTGCAGGAGGATAAAGCCGAGTGTGGCAATCGCGACAAATGCGATATCGAGCATGGGGTGGTGGAGAACAAATCGCTCACCTCGCACAAGTACTTTATGCCAAGCGAAACTATGACGCAGCAGAAAGGCGAGCAGCGCAATGGAGGCTAGCATACTGACGGCGAATTGCGACCAAGCAACGTTCGAAGAACTAATCAGTTGGACGCGACTAATTTGGCTAGATGGAACTGGGGTGGTTTGTTTTGGAGGGGTGGTACTACTGCTTGGCGTTTTGGCAGTATTCTCTGGCGTAGCCGTTTGAGTGTCTGCCGACGTTGGGCCCTCAACCTTTGTCGGGGTAGTTTGGGCGGCGGGGGCGGTCGATGAAGCTGTTACTTTTTTGGTTGTGGTGAGCGGCTGTGTGTTATTGGCAATTGGAGCGGGTGTGACGTACGGCTCAGCATACATAGCGACGACGATAGTCTCAGGACCGGTGCCTTGATAGTTGGGGGCGTTGATGATACCAAAGCCAACGTCTTTGTATGAGGTATTCAAAATGTTTGCGCGGTGTTCCGGGCTATTCATCCAGCCAGTGATAGTATCTGCGGAGGTTGCAAAACCGTAGGCCAGATTTTCACCGGCAGTTTGGTAGCTATAGCCGGCATTTGTTATCCAGTACCAAGGAGTCACGCCGCTAGGAGAAACATGCGACCAGTAATCATTCGTCATCATGTCTTGAGCCTTTGCTTGAGCGGCGCGACTGAGCATGCTATTCAAAGCCAATGCACCGAGCCCGTTTGCCACTCTTTGGTTATTTGTACCGGACAAAAGGCTGGACACACTCATATCCGTGGCATAGCCAAGGACATTTTTATTGATAGAGCCAACCCAAGAATTAAGAATAATGCCCGCTACGACAATAGCGACCATTGGTAAGTATGGCCAGTAGGGCTGCAGGTAATGGCTACTACGCCTGTGGTGCATGCCAGAACGTTTTCTCTGGGAGGTGGTGGGTCGCTTTGGTTTTGTTTTGGCCAGCGTCATAATTGTTTTTGGTTGTGTTTACTATCCATACCATAGCATACTTACGAAAACGGCACAAACCGAGCCTGGTACAAGGCCATAGCCGCAGCTTGTACGACATTAAGGGATTCCTTGTGGCCAAATTGGGGAATTTCCACCACCGTATCACATAGATGAAGCAGATCCCCGTCAATCCCTTCAACCTCACGGCCAAGCAGTATAGCTACTTTTTCGGGTGGGTGCCACATCGGTAGTGCGATACTATCGGTCGTTTGCTCAAGTGCTACGATAGTGTAGCCACTGTCTTTGAGCTCTTCAATAAGCTTGTAGATATTTACCGCACGAGTCCATGGAATGAGTTGGCTTGCACCAAGCGCAGTTTTATCAATTTGACGACTAAGCTTATCACGTAAATGAGGTAGGCGCTCATCGTTGGGCTCACTAGGATATGGCGTATAACCTGTGAAGTAGACGTGTCGCACGCCCATGCACTCGGCCGTTCTTAAAAGAGCGCCAACATTATGGGTGCTGCGAATATCGTGAGCAATCACTACGACTTCTCTCATATGCTCCAAGTATACTCGACATTGTGATCCTGACCTTTATGCAATATGTCTTTTTTTCGGTTCCGGCTCCGCCGGACCCGCCTACTCTTTTTGCCGACAGAAAAGAAGCAGAAAAACCTCGGCACACTTCCATTCTCTTGGTCAAATGATTGTCGAACCGTATAACTGATGGGTACGAAGGCGCCTATGGGGCTAAGCACCCATTGACCCTTACGGGAACGTTGTATGTTCGACCAACGTATCGAGCTAGGAGATTCCAGTGCGCTGGGAAACGCAAGGCTCCATGAGCTCTTACGCATCTTTGCCTGCAACTTCTTTATCTTCCTTCTTTCGTCTAGCGTCTTATCCCTATATTCTTTTTTGGGTTTTTTCTCTAACCATAACCGGCTATAATGGTGTCAAATGAGTGGGATACCTATACAATGAGTCAAAATGCACGCCTCGACGAAGAGGATGCCACCCAACGTCGAGCCGAATTATTACATGTGGCGTATACAGACACTTCTGCGCTCACCGAAAAACCGCTATTTCAAGACATCTTGACCACTGACCAAATGCGTCAGTACAAGATCATTCCGATACAGGCCGATCGCAGTAATATACTGTTTGGTATCACTACGACTACGTCGCAGCAGACAATGAATGCGCTCGTCGATCATTTTACCGATCAAAAAGTTGCCTTCACGCTGATATCTGAGGCAGGTTTTCGGGAGTACATGGATCTATACGACCCCCCGAAGCAAGTCATCTACCAAGATATTTCTATAAAAAACACCGATACTACTCAGCTCGTGGACGAGATTTCACAGATGCTTCAGCAGGTGAAAGCTGACGATATGCTGGCCTATCTCGTGAGCCAGGCTCACCGCCTCAACGCGAGTGATATTCATCTCGAAACCACCACTGGTGACGCTCGGATTCGACTACGTATCGACGGTGTGCTACACCCTATCGCCAAGCTTGATGCGGATCGCTACCGAATGCTGATTGGTGCTATTGCCAGTGCCGGCAATGTTAGTACGAGCGCCGACTACGCACAGCAAGGACATATTGCCCAAAAGGTGAAGATGGCTGATGAGCACGAAGTTGACGTGAACGTGCGACTCGAAACGGTGCCGACGATTCATGGTATGGATGTCGTTATGCGCTTGTTCAACATGGACCAGTCGATGTATACGCTCGATCGCCTCGGACTTGCCGCTGACCAGAGGGCTGTCGTGGATGATATTATCGCCAAACCAAGTGGCCTCGTACTGATCGTTGGTCCAACTGGCTCGGGTAAAACAACGACGCTGTATTCGATGCTCAACAGTCTTGCAAACGACGAGCGTAAGATCATTACCGTTGAGGATCCAGTCGAGTACCAGTTTGATGGTATCACCCAGATCCCCGTTAAGACTACAGAGAGCGGTAATGATGGAACCTTTGCCGATAAACTTCGAGCAATCTTGCGCCTCGACCCTGATATTGTGATGGTCGGGGAGATTCGTGATAACGACACGGCGAAGACTGCGTTGCAGGCAAGCCTAACTGGTCATTTAGTGCTGGCAACCTTTCACGCCTCTTCGGCAGCCGCCGCGCTCACGCGCCTTGGTGATACGATTGGCCAAAACCCACTTTTCGTATCAGCAATCCGCTTAGT
>DAIDKK010000034.1 GCA_027450065.1 Candidatus Saccharimonadota bacterium
TTATCAATCCTTTGCTCTCTCGGTCGCGCGTACTCGTACTAGAACCACTCTCGAAACCAGAAATTGTCGCCATTTTGACACGGACCGCCAAACAGTTAAAGCTCTCCGCAAAGATATTGCCCGCTAAAACTATAGACCTCCTGGCCGAGCTGAGCGGTGGTGATGCGCGGGTGGCACTCGGCAACCTCGAACTCGCTCTGCAGCTCGCCGGCTCAAAACCCATCACAACGACACTTATCGAGACAGCCGCTCAGGCTCGTGTACCCGGCTACGATAAAAAGGGCGAGAGTCACTACAACATTATCAGTGCATTTATAAAATCTATGCGCGGTAGTAACCCAACAGCGACGCTGTACTATCTTGCTCGTATGCTGCAAGCTGGCGAAGATCCGAAATTTGTCGCGCGGCGTATGGTTATATTTGCAAGCGAAGATATTGGCATGGCTGCACCTGCTGCGCTTAATTTAGCCGTCTCAACCTTTCTGGCCGTAGAGCGAATTGGCATGCCAGAGGCGCAGTATAATTTATTCCACTGTGCTACCGTACTCGCAAAGGCACCAAAAAGTCGACAAGTTGCTGATGCGATGCAAGCCGCACTGTCGACCGCTGCGCAGTATCCAGACGTAGCCGTACCTCTAGGATTACGGAATGCACCCACCCGTCTCATGAAAGATTTAGGCTATGGCAAGGACTATAAATGGCAGGCTAATTTTCAAGCTAAAGATGGATTCTTGCCAGTAGAGCTTGGGGATATTGATTTTTTTGCCGAATAAAAATATCTCTTAGCCATTTGCAATGCAACCATATTGCTCATTTGCGAATTGGAGTACAATGTACTCGATGAGTGAAAATATTCACATCCAAAAACTTACAAAAACGTATTCGGGTAGCAACACCCCAGCGCTTGACCAGCTCACTCTCAAAGTTGAATCGGGTGAAGTCTACGGTTTTCTTGGTTCAAACGGAGCTGGCAAAACGACAACCATTCGCTTACTATTGAACTTTATCCAACCAACTGCAGGGACCGCAACCATTCTCGATAAAGATATTGTAAAGGACTCTGTGGCTGTACGGCGTCACATTGGCTATTTGTCCGGGGAAATAGCGCTTTGGCCGAATGTCACTGGCGATGAACTTTTTGCCTACCTTGGAAAGCTCCAACAAAAAGATAATCGCGCATACTTAGCAGAGCTTATCGAAAGATTCACCGCCGAACCAAAAAAGCGTATCGGAGAACTCAGTAAAGGTAACCGCCAAAAGATCGGTATCATTCAAGCACTCATGCACCAGCCAGAAGTTTTAATACTCGATGAGCCCACTAGTGGCCTTGATCCGCTCATGCAAGAGGTTTTTTATCAAACAATCCGAGAGGCATCAGCAAGAGGTGCTGCCGTATTCGTGAGTAGTCATAACCTCGCCGAGGCACAGCGTATGTGTACCAGGGTTGGCATCATAAAGCACGGACGATTAATTCGAGAGCAGATAATACGCGACGACTTGAATTTGGGTGCTCCTATGTTTCGTATCGTCTGCAAGGATGAATCGAGTATTCAGCGCCTACGTACTAAGCCATCAAGCCTAAAAATTATATCTGCAGAAGGAAACTCGGTAGTAGCTCAGCCGCTCCATAGTATTGCTGCGGCATTGAAAGAATTAAGCAACTACGACATCGTCAGCCTTACAACCGAACAGCTTAATCTAGAAGATGAATTTCTTGAATATTACGGAGATGGAGCATGAAAGATATTATTGCCTGGGAGCTAAAGCGCAGGCGTTCAACCATCCTTTGGTGGACTATCGGAAGCCTTCTGTTGACTTTTGTCATACTGGCACTATTCCCCTCGATTCGTGATAAGGCAAACCAGCTTAATCAAGTCCTCGATCAAATGCCTTCAAGTTTACGAGGACTCAAAACTGGCGGTGCAGCCAGCATTAATGTTGGCGACCCAGCGCAGTTCTTGAATTCGCAACTATTTTACATTACCCTGCCTATGATTTGGATAATTCTGGCCATCACCCGCGGAGCAGGCATTCTCGGCAAGGAAGAAAGAGATCACACTCTGGAACTACTCCTTGCAAGACCAATTAGCCGCGGCCGGCTACTCCTCGGTAAAGCCTTGGCATTTGGCGCAGAGTACAGCATCGTTACCCTCGTATCACTCGCATTTATTTTATTCGTTGCACCTATCTATGACATTCATATCAGTTCCAGCAGCCTTGCGCTTGCTACCATCTACACTGCCCTCTTTTCACTTAGCTTCGGATATCTTGCATTCTGCTTACAAGCCGCAAATACGCTGACGAAGCGAGCGGCAACTGCCCTCGCAGTGGCACTCAGTTTTGGAGGATATATTATTGCCAGCCTCAGTAGCCTTACTGATTGGCTCAAAACTCCGAGCAAGTTTGTGCCCTACCACTATTTTAATCCACTCGATATATTACAGAGTAAGACACCCCGTGGTCTGCTTATCTACATGGCAGCCATCTTTGTATTCGGCAGTTTGCTGGCCTATGTTGGCTTCCGACGCCGCGACATTGAATAGCGCCCTACGAGACAATTTGCTCCCAAGGCAAGTTAGCTTTACCAAAATGCCCATAGGCGCTGGTGGCACCGTAGATTGGCCGAGCCAAATCAAGTGTATCGATAATACCCTTCACGGTCGTATCAATCAGCTTGTCTTTGAACACATACAACTCTGCTTCACTCACGGTTGCCGTACCAAAGGTATCAATCGTTTGCATCAGTGGTTGCGGCTGGCCAATCACGTAGGCCAGCCCAACTTCACAGTTTGTAGCTAACCCTGCCGCCACAATATTTTTGGCAATAAATCGGGCCGCATACGCCCCGCTACGATCGACCTTGCTCGGATCTTTACCGCTAAATGCACCACCGCCCACACGAGCGTAGCCACCGTAGGTATCTACAACTATTTTTCGACCAGTCAAACCGGAGTCTGACTCTGGGCCAGGAGTATGCCACAGGCCTGTACCATTTACGATAGTATTGTGCTCTGCTGGCAGCGCAAGCTTGTAGTGCCGTAGCACAGGTGTAAATACATGCTCAATAATATCTGCGCGCACTTGCTCAGCCAACGTCACCTCGTCGTGCGCCACTGCTGCTACAAGCTTTTCGACTGCGACTGGCCTGCCTTGCTCGTCGTAACGAATAGTAATTTGGGCCTTGCCATCAGGTCGTAACCACGCTAGCACACCTGTTTCGCGGCACTCGTCTATCCGGCGTGTGAGCGCATGCGCAATCGCGATAGGCAGTGGCATCAGCTCTGGCGTTTCATCGCACGCAAAACCAAACATCATTCCTTGGTCACCGGCACCATCGGCATCAACACCAAGCGCAATCTCGGGTGATTGTTGGTGTAGATAGTTCGTAAAGTGAGATTCTTTTGCAGAGAAACCCCACGCCGGATTAACATAACCCAGCTCGGCAATTTTAGCCCGCACAATCTTTTCTAAGTCTATGGTGGCAGTCGTTTTAATCTCGCCAAAGAGGCTAATTTGGTTTGCGCCAACCACTGTTTCTATGCCCGTTCGCGCCTGTGGATCTTTGGCTAAAATTGCATCAACCAGTGCATCACTCACAGCATCTGCCATCTTATCTGGATGCCCCGCACAAACTGACTCAGAAGTAAAAAGCGTTGATTCCCCTACGGTGTTTGTCATATAAAAAATCCTTTCTTGGTAACCAGGAAAGGATGTGCGTAGGAATGACATATCTTCCCCGGTCAAACCGGGCTAGATGAAGCACCACACTTTTACAGTAGGTTGCTGGTGGGTCAACGCGCTAGTACGCTCGCCACACTCTTGATATCTAAATTGTTAAGCATTCGCAGTATAACATAGCTCGAACTGGCAAAGACATATATTGCATATTATTGATAAGTGTGTTATTATATAAAGATATGCGTGCATATTTTGGGCATCCTGAGTCCTCAATAGATTCCCCTCTTCATCCAGTAGCGGCATTGGACGAGTGGAGTACGGGCACCATTGCTGCCGTAGCGATGGGCAAGGAAATAGCACCACCTCCAGAGATACCCCGGTTCGAAACACGTCGTGAAATACGCGAATACCTTAAAAATCTGACCGGTTTAAACCGCTTCTTGAGTGGTGCGTATGAAGCTGACGTAGCATCAGATGGTCTAGTAGATGCTTTACGTAAGGTCCGTGAGCAACAAACACAATTAAGCCCCCCGCCCAAAACCAAGCGCGTACCGTATACCCCTCGCCATCAGAGATAGATGTGTGATATACTTTCCCTGCTGTTGGGGATTGGCCAAGCGGTAAGGCACTGGGTTCTGGTCCCAGGATCGGGGGTTCGAATCCCTCATCCCCAGCCAAATAGAATACACGCCAGGAGATATACTCGAATCGTCAAATTGACCCCCGTTTGTGGGGTCTTTTTGATTGGTTTGGTTAAGTTGTTTTGAGTTGTCCATAAATCCTCCTTGTTTCACTACTTTTACGGGCAATTGCCTGAGTTAGTTTTGTGTACTTAACAGATACAAAACCGTCTTTTAGAATCAGGCTTTGAAAAAGTTTGGTTAAAATACCCCTTTTACTGTCATTGTCCAATTTTTCATCCATAAATTGCTCTTTTGCGACCTGCGAAAGTTCAATAATCGATACACCTTTCATATATTTACGTTCATACTCTGGATCAATTCCTCCTTTCTTATTTTCAAGATCTCTAACTTCCGCCAAAAACGCCTCGTGTTTCATCTTGTATCGTTCAGGGCCAACATCCCCAGCCAGCTTATCGTCATATAACATCTCATCCATGCGCCGAATTCGGTTGATACGATGCTCAATAGCCTCAATAGCATCTTTACGATTATTCACGTCTGTCTTAAAGTCACTGCGCAGTAAATTAGCAAGCCAGCCAACAACGGCCTGCGAAGGACTCACAAGTTCCGCTAACATATCCTCAATAACCACGTTAACGTCTGATTCTCTCACCATCTTTTGCGACCGACACTGAGGCAACTTACGCTGACAAGATCCATAGAGAGCTCCCTTTTGTTGTTGCCACGTCACAACCCGACCGCAATATCCGCAGGTAATCATACCTCTTAGGATTGGGTTATGCTTCTGGTACTTTTGCGGGCGCTTGCCGTGAAGCTTGTTTTGCACCGCGTTAAATAGATCCTCTGATATGATTGGTTTCTGTGCACCAGGATAATTTTTCCCGTCAAAGTGATTAATCCCAATATAGAATGGATTCGTCAGCATTTTGTGCACCTTGCTCACTACATAGGCGTTGCCTGCCCGCGTGCGTAAGCCCATTCGGTACATCTCATCCGCAATTTGCTGAACAGTACCGTTTGGCTCAAGATATTTCTTAAATAGTTTCTGAACCTTAACATACGTTTCAGGATCTGGCTCGTGTATACGTTTCCCAGCCTGAACGACAGTTCTATAGCCCGGAGGGGGTGAGGACGGCAGCCAACCTTGAGCGAGTTTTTCTGCCCATCCTTTTGAGGCCTCTTCCCGTAGGTTGTCTATGTAGTTCTTAGCCATAACCACTCGTATACCCCAATTCAACCATTCCTGGGACCTCGAGTTCTTGTGAAGAATTAGTGAGTCCTTTACGAAATGTACCTTCTTCTCTTCATCTGAGACAAGCCAATCGTGTGTCTCGACAGCATCATGGAGATTGCGCACATGCCGATCAACCTTTTCTATAACAAGGTTCTTAATATCCTCGTCTTCTATGAATTGCAGGGCTTTTTTGAAAATATTGCGCTGCACAGATTTTGATGCAGTTTCAGTGATCTTGAAGGTTGCTTTTATATTTAGCCCTTTGTTCTGGCAATAACCCTCAAGTAGTCTCACTTGCGACTCAAGTGAATATCCTTCATCTTCTTGAGATTTACTTGATACTCTTGCGAGGATAACAGCGTCGTTAAATGGATCAGCCATAAAAATCTCCGGGCACTATTGGTTGGTCGCCAGCTAAGCACTCGTATAGTCTGATTAGCTGGTATGCAACGTCCTTGGTTTCTTCGTACGTAAATTTGTGACCAGACTCAGCTCTGATTATTCGGCGCAGTTCCCTTACCTGCATGTCATCAGGTAGATAGAAATCTTTAATCTTTGCACCATCAGTTGTTGAGTCAAAATCGTTCATATTACCCTCTTAGAACTAACTCTATAGGTATAGTATACTAACTCTATAGTGTTAGTTCAATACCTTTTTTGGTTATTTTTTTACGCAACACTATGCAATTCGCGAAGTGCAAAGTCTTACTTAACTTAACAGATACAAACTTGCTTTATTATTCTCCCTCTATTATATATACATATAGGTACAAAAAAGATGGAAGAAGATAAGAAA
>DAIDKK010000035.1 GCA_027450065.1 Candidatus Saccharimonadota bacterium
GATTCACGACACTTAGGGCAAGACCCTGGCGCAGATTCATCTGGGACGCTTAACTTACTTGTTGTGCTTCGCGATGATAGCTTCAGTCACATTATTTGGAACGTCCGAGTAGTGCGCAAGCTCCATGCTCGAGCTGGCTCGGCCCTGGCTCATCGAACGCAAGTTCGTGGTATAGCCAAACATCTCACCAAGTGGTACAAAGGCGGTAATTTCTTTGATGCCAGCTTGCAGGTCTTCCATCGATTCAATGCGACCACGCTTGCTGTTCAAGTCACCAATGACGTCACCCATGAAATCTTCTGGGGTCACAACCACCACTTTCATGACTGGCTCAAGCAGAACCGGTGAAGCTCGCCTGACACCCTCCTGGAGGGCCATAGAACCGGCAATCGAGAAGGCCATTTCGCTAGAGTCAACTTCGTGGTAGCTACCATCGTACAGTTCAGCCTTAATGTCTACGACTGGATAACCAGCAATAACACCGTTGCTCATAGCCTCTTCGATGCCCTTTCGGACAGGCGTTATGTACTCGCTTGGGACAACACCACCCTTGATAGAGTTGATGAATTCAAAGCCCTTACCTGGCTCGTTCTGGCTCAATCGAAGCCATACATCACCATACTGACCACGACCACCAGATTGGCGGACAAACTTGCCTTGTACCTCTACGGCATCCTTGCGGATGGTTTCGCGGTAGGCAACCTGTGGCTGGCCAATGTTCGCCTCGACAGCAAATTCGCGCTTCATACGGTCAACGAGGATTTCGAGGTGAAGTTCACCCATTCCAGAGATAATAGTCTGGCCAGTTTCGTCATCCACACGCACTCGGAAGGTTGGGTCTTCTTCTGCGAGGCGCTGCAAAGCAAGGCTCATCTTTTCTTGGTCGGCTTTGGTCTTTGGCTCAATCGCAATAGACACCGGTGGATCTGGGAACGTGATATTCTCGAGTACAATCGGTTGGGCCGGGTCACACAGTGTGTGACCTGTCGTGGTGCCCTTAAGGCCTACGATAGCGGCAATATCACCGGCTACAACTTCTTCGACGTCTTCTCGCTTGTCGGCCTGCATACGGACGATACGGCCAACGCGCTCTTTTTCGCCAGTTGAGCTGTTCAGTACGTATGAACCAGCCTTTAAAATGCCCGAATATACACGGTAGTAGGCAAGCTTGCCCACGAATGGATCAGTCGTAATCTTGAACGCGAGGCCAGAGAGTGGCTCAGAGATGTCTGGCTTGCGCTCAACTTCTTCACCGGTCTTTGGGTGTGTACCCCAAGTTGAACCTGCTTCGAGTGGGCTTGGCAAGAATTCGGTGACCATATCGAGCACCTTTTCCACGATAACCCCACGGCCATCACCACCGGTAACGGCAAAGAAGTTGCCGCTTAGCACGGCACTACGAATAGCCTGGCGAATGTCGTCTTCGGTCATGCCCTCTTCGCCAACCTCAAAGTACTTCTCGAGCATTGCTTCGTCTTCGGCAACAGCGTTCTCGATAAGTAAGCTGCGATATTTCTTGGCCTCATCAAGCATATCTGCCGGAATCTCACCTTCTACAAGCTCGTGGTCATGAAACTCTGTGTAGGTGTACGCCTTCATATTTACGAGGTCAACAATGCCATTGATGCTCTGTTCAAAGCCGATGGGCAAGTGAATCGGGAACGCTCGCTTGTTGAGGCGATTGTGAATGCTCTCGAGAGACTTGTAAAAGTCCCCACCGGTTTGGTTGATTTTGTTAATAAAACAGACGCGTGGCACACCGTATTTATCGGCCTGACGCCATACCGTCTCAGACTGGCTTTCGACACCCATCTTTCCATCGAATACCACACACGCACCGTCAAGCACTCGAAGTGAGCGCTCAACCTCGGCCGTAAAGTCGATATGCCCTGGGGTATCGATAATGTTAATCTGATGACCCTTCCAGTAGCATGTTACCGCGGCAGACACGATAGTAATACCGCGCTCGCGCTCTTGCTCCATCCAGTCGGTGGTGGTTCCACCCTCGTGAACGGCACCAATTTTGTGCTTCAAACCGGTGCGATAGAGAATACCCTCTGTCGTGGTCGTTTTACCCGCATCAATATGAGCAATAATGCCGATATTGCGGATGTCTTTCATTTCAACTTTCTTGTCTGCCATACTATTCATTCCCCTCGTCTAATTTTTCTTGGGTTATATCAATTACAATTGGTCCGTCTTCCATTCTTTGAACTGCTAGAGCGCTATCAAGAGCCCTTATTTTATCTTGAAATATGCATTCGCCATCGATTGCACCATGGCACACAGTTCCAAGCCGTTGTATGCTTCGCACTCTTTGGCGATCTTTGATCACTCTCTCAATAATTCTAAGTGGTTGCTTCAGACTGGTTACAGCCACGCGCTCAGTCATTGGAACTCCTTGAGCCAAATCCTCACTATACCTGTTCATGACATAAGGGAGTTCAGAAGTGCGAAACTCTTCGGTACGATTCGGGCAGGACTCACAACCAAGCCTAGCACGGCGTTCAACAGCCATAACTAGACCCGGGCAAAGTGCGCGAAGGCGCGGTTAGCTTCGGCCATGCGGTGCGTTTCCTCTCGCTTCTTGACGGCTGAACCTTGATTGTTGTAGGCGTCCATAAGCTCTGCGGCAATCCGATCGGCCATGCTCATGCCCTTGCGGGACCGGCAGGCAGCGACAAACCACATGGTCGTAAGGTGATTCTGGCGCTGACCCTTCACTTCAAAAGGAATCTGGTAGTTGGCACCACCGACGCGGCGAGAACGAGTCTCGACGCTTGGGCGAACATTCGCAAAAGCCTGCTCGAAAACTTCGAGTGGGTTTTCTACCTTTAGCTTCTTAGCAGCTGTTTCCATACCTTCGTAGACGAGGCGTTCGGCAATTTGCTTTTTGCCATCGCGCATAACGCGGTTAATAAGACGCTGGACTGGCACACTATTGTAGACGCGGTCAGCTGGAATATCTCGGACTAATGAGGCAGTTACTTTACGTGGCATTATTTTGTCTCCTTCTTGGCACCGTACTTAGAGCGGCCCTGCTTGCGGCCCTGAACACCCTGGAGGTCCAAAGCACCACGAACGATGTGATAGCGAACACCAGGAAGGTCCTTTACGCGACCACCGCGCACCATAACGACGGCGTGCTCTTGTAGGTTGTGGCCTTCACCACCGATGTAAGCCCAGACTTCGTAGCCGTTACCAAGGCGTACACGGGCAACCTTACGCAAAGCTGAGTTTGGCTTCTTTGGGGTTTTGGTGGTGACCTTTACGCAAACACCGCGCTTAAATGGCGCTGGCTTCTCGTAGTTCTTGGTTTTTAGGTTGTTGGTAACACGCATAAGCGCAGGTGACTTACTTTTCACGGTCACTTTCTTGCGTGGCTTACGAACTAGCTGATTAATAGTAGGCAAAATATGCCCCTCTCTGAGGTATATAACCTCTGTTATATTCGTTGAAGAGTGTTCAAAAGAGAATCATCTCCTCTACCGCCAAGATTTGAGTTTCCTCAAACCAGCTCGAATTTGATAAGTAACTACCGTATTGTAACAGATTAGGAATTGTCTGGCAATATTTTCAACATCTCATGCATGATGGACCAGTCTGGCAAACGTCTTGTAATATATTTATCTATTGCATGTACTAAAGGTTGGGCACTCTCAGGTGTCATCGTCGAGAATATGGCGGCATGCGAGAGAGGACGAAAGTTATTATAGGTCGCCAACCGAACGATAGCTTCTTCCCGAGCGAACCGTATGCCGGTTGCTCGAATAACCGCAAAGATGCCTGGGTTACGCTTGACTGATTGCAAGAGAAAGTCACCATCTTCGCAAGTTAACTGGGACGGTACGCTAAAAAAGAGACGATCGGGTGTCACGACAGTAACTATATTCAAGTTATGTTGCTCATCGAGTCCCACAGGGTCGTGATCGGGAGCAACAATAAGGTCACCGCCAAATTCTTGTGTAGGCATACTGGCTATATTGAACTATTTATAAAAAAAGTAAATGCCCCGTCGCAATAACGGGGCATTTATACCTTATTTTTATGTTAGTTTTCGGAGCGGAAGTCTTGAGTGCGACGGTACTCTTCTACCGGCTCATCACCTTCGTCAAGCGCATTACTTGCCCCGTAACCGGTACCGACAGGTATCTTACGGCCAAGAATGACATTTTCCTTGAGGCCAAAGAGCTTATCGACACGACCACTTGTGGCAGCGCCAATCAGTACACGCGTCGTGTCCTGGAAGCTAGCTGCACTCAAGAATGAATCAGTGCTGAGTGAAGCCTTGGTGATACCAAGCAAAAGTTGGTTGACCTTTGCGGGCTGCTTGCCAGCAGCTACGAGTGCTTCGTTTGCTTCGGCAACCGCAAGCTTGCTCACAACATCGCCTGTCACAAATTCGCTGTCACCGGCATCCTCAATCTGCACACGGCTAAACATCTGGCGCACGATGATTTCAAGGTGCTTATCGGAGATGTTTTGACCCTGCCCGGCAAAGATACCGAGGATTTCGTTCATGATGTAACGCTGGGTAGATTCTACGCCTTGCAATCGCACGAGGTCATGCAAGTTAATAGAACCATTGGTCAGACGTTGACCAGCGACAACTTGGTCGCCGTCCTTCACAAGCATCTGCTTAAAGCCAGGTATCTCATAGCGGACGACACTTTTGGCGGTTGGCGTTATGACAATAGATATGTCAGTGACTTCTGCTTTGCCCGCCATTGGTGCAACTAATGGCTCAGCACCACCAGCTTCGCTGGCAATGACATCACCAATAGCGACATCGCTACCGCTCGCAATTGCCGGAGTACGACCATTAAGTGCGAATTCGACAACTTCATCACCTTCTGCTGCCATCTGGACAATGTACTGATCGCCTTCTTCCCAGGTGCGTACGGTACCCTTGATATCGGTCAGATATGCCTGGCCTTTCGGCGTGCGGGCTTCAAAGAGCTCCTCAACACGACTCAGGCCCTGGGCAGTATCATCAGCGAGAACCGCACCAGAGCGGTGCTTTGAGTCAAGGCTCAGCTGGGTGCCTGGCTCGCCAATACTTTGGGCAGCAATAACACCGATTGGGTTATGGCTGGATACCAAATTACCAGTCGCAGGATCAACACCATAGCTCTTCTGTGGTACGCCATGGACTGAGGTGGCACTTAGGGCACTTCGGATTCGGACACCATCGAGAGTGTCATCGGCTTCGATGGCTTCGGCAATTTTCTTCGTAAAGAGTTCGCCGGCCTTGATGTAATCTCTAACATCTTCGGCGGCATAGCGACCTTCGAGGCGTGAGGCGTAATTTACCCCAATGGCGGCTGCATCAGCGCGCAGCATAGCAAAGCCGGGATCTGCAGCATCATCCGCATCATCGTCTATCGTAAAGACATCTTGAGAAACATCAACCAAACGACGAGTCAGGTAGCCAGCATCAGCCGTCTTAAGGGCAATATCGATGACTGCTTTGCGGGTACCACGGGTACCGGTAAAGTACTCGAGTGGCGTCAGACCGTGCATGTAACCATGCTTGACTGGCAACTCGATAATGTTGCCGCCGGCGTCCTGGAAGACGCCAAGCATACCAACGGACATTTTCATCTGCGAGATGTTACCACGAGCACCAGAGGTAATGGCGATAGCCATGGAGCCGTCCTGGTCTTGCATCTGCTCGGCCAGCATGTTCTGAACACGGGTATCAATCTTGGTCCACGTCTCAACTGTCAGACGGTGACGCTCATCATCGGTAATGAAACCTTGATCGTACTGACTGCTTGTCTCAGCACTCTTTGCTTCACCCTCGGTAATGACCGCCTCAAGTCCAGCAATTGGCTCGAAGTCGCCCATGCCCATACTCAGGCCCGACATTGTCGCGTAACGGAAGCCAAGGTCCTTTAGGCTGTCGGCAATCTCTGCCGTTCTTTCCTGACCGTACTGTGCGTAGACGGCTGCCATAACTTTTTGCAAGCGCTTCTTGGTCATCGGCTCGTCCTGGTAGGCAAAATCATCTGGGAAAACTTCGTTGAAGTAGAGACGACCAAGGGTCGTATCATGAATTTCATCGCGAAATGGTACGAGCACGCGGCTTTGGAGGGTAATGACACCAGCGTCAAAGGCCATCGAGGCTTCATTCAGGCTCGAGTAGGCACGTGGTTCGTGCTTGTCACCCGGGCGCTCATAGGTCAAGTAGTAACAGCCAAGCACGATATCCTGTTCGATGTGGAGAATCGGTGAACCATCGGCTGGCTTCAGTAGGTTACGGTTGGCAGCCATAATGTCACGAGCT
>DAIDKK010000036.1 GCA_027450065.1 Candidatus Saccharimonadota bacterium
CGTTCAGCTGTCTTGTTCTACTTCTTAACGTCTTTAAGCTCAGCACCAACCATGCGCCACATCATGTCTCATACATCTTGGGCTTCCTTCGAGGTGTCGGTACTTAGATCATCTAATAATCTGTCATACTTCGGATTCTTGTTCTGTCCCGGTGTTTTTTTTCGTAAAGTGAGTGAGTTTTTGAAACTGCTGCAACTCGGTGGCCGAGGTTACTTTGCTTGTAGTCATGCCATTACCGTACTCCTTGGGGACGCCGCGTCAACATGCGGCTATTTACGGTTGCAAATTAGGTTCTTTCCTCTGTCGCGTATCGTATGGGTGACCCAAGGCTTAGTAAAGCTATTTTACTATACCGGCTTTAAACAGGCGTAGCCCATTCAGTACAACTAAAATGGCCATAATCGCATCGGCGGCGACCGCTACGCTCAGGCTGGCTAGGCCGGTGATACCGGCAACTAAAATGACACCCTTGACGATGAGCGACCCGTAGACGTTCTGGCGCACAACTCGGAACGTTTGTTGACCAACATCCATTAGGTAGGGTATCGCCCCGATGGCATCGTTCATGAGTGTGACATCCGCCGTTTCAATCGCGATGTCCGCCCCGCCGCCGCCCATGGCAATACCGACATCCGCACGAGCAAGGCTTGGTGCGTCGTTGACGCCATCACCAACCATTGCGACACGTCCGTACCGCGCTTGGAGCTTGTCGATCAAATCGGCCTTATCCTCCGGTAGAAGAGCACCATACACTTCGCTAATCCCCGTTTGTGCAGCGATATACTGCGCTGCTTTTTGGTTATCTCCCGTCAGCATGACTGGTGTAACCTTCAGTTTCTTTAGGGCATCAATAACCGCTTTCGAATCGGCACGGAGCTCATCGGTGATACCAATGATACCAATAACTTTGGTGTCTTCACTGACAAGCACGGCCGTCATGCCCATACCCTCCAGTCGCTCAACTTCTGCAAGTACGTGCTTACAAGTCTTTGCGCTTGCCCCGATATGTTGCAAGTTACCAATGGCGTGCGTTTTGTTATCGCATACCATACAGTTAGCGTTGCCACCTCGACCGGCCACGTTCTTAAATCCAGCCATCTTGTGTGGCTTGATGCCTTTCTGCTCGGCATAGTCTTCGATTGCTTTTGCTAACGGATGCGACGAAAACTTTTCGATACCAGCAGCATCACCAATAACATCTACTTCATTTGCACCATGCAGGAGCACAACCTCAGCCACGACCGGAGTACCGACCGTCAAGGTTTTGGTCTTATCGAAAGCGATTGCGCGAGTCTTGCTGAGTACCTCCAAGAACTTGCCGCCCTTTATGAGCACACCTTTGCGTGAGGCGCCCCCAATCGCCGCTGCGACTGCGACTGGCGCAGAAACCACGAGTGCATCTGGGCACGCGAGAACGAGCAAGATTAGTGCCCGTGTAAACCATTCATCAAAAGCTCCCCCCATGAAAATTGGTGGGATGACCGCAACCAACAAGGCCATGCCGAGTGCGACAGGGATATAGTAGCTGGCAAATTTGTCCAAGAATTCCTGCATTTCTGGGCGGGATTTCTGAGCTTGTTTTATCAGGGTGACTATTTTCTGAAGGGTGCTGTCGGCAATGGTTTTAGTGACTTTCACTTCGAGGTAGCCACTCAGGTTCTGCGTGCCCGCATAGACAATTTCGCTACGGTATTTCTCCTTTGGTATGCTTTCCCCGGTAATGGTCGCTTCATCGACGGACGATTCGCCATCGACGACGACGCCATCAAGCGGCACCATATCACCAGGTCGAATCTTAACTATCTGGCCTTCACGTACCTGTTCGACGGGTACTTCAGTGCCATCTTTCAGGCGGGCAATCTTTGGCGCGCTTTCCAATAACGCTGCTACGGCTTTTTGTGACCGTGCCTCCCCAAACTCTTCGAACGTTTCGGCTAAGGCAAAGAAGAACATGACAGCGGCGGCTTCGGCAACCTGACCAAGATAGAGTGCTCCACCGGCCGCGACGGTGACGAGGAGGCTGATTGATATCTTGCGTTTCAGTACACTTTGAACCGCCGAAACCGCGACTGGCGCACCGCCCGCAATGAGCGACACAAAATAGAGCCACTTAGCGATAGGCGCGCCCATGACACTGCTCAAGAGCCCGGCCACGAAAGTTGCAGCGGCGATAACAATGAGAATCTTCCCAATGGTTCTTTTGAGCGCTTCTTTGTTTGTCGTGTCTATCATGTGCCATTCCTTGCCGTGACGCTTACTGCGTCATTATTTGTTATATCTAGCTTATATTACTAGAGTAGCGTTGACCAGTAGTCCCAAAACCGCTGCGTGATGAGACCGACGATAAGCATGTACCAAAGAATGAGGATTGCGAGATGGTTTCTCTGCAACGCCTCGACTACTGACTGCCACTTCTTCGGTGTTTTCAGGTAGCCTTCACGGATGGTGTACAGCGTCGTATAGAGGAACATTGGTATCATAATCGTCCAGGTGATGAGACAGAAGGGACAGAGTGTACCAAGAATGAAGATACTCTGATACTGTAACCATGTGACCGCCAGGATACCAAACGTGACGCCGCCCTGCGTACAAAGCCAAAACCAGCGCTTAAAGCGCGCACCCGCAAGGAGTGACGCGCCAATCGTAGCGACAATACTAAAACCGACGATACCAAACATGGTGTTGGGAATACCGAGGGCAGATGCCTGAGGCTTAGTGATTACCGACCCACATGAAATAATCGGGTTGATATCACAGCTCAATACCGCTGATGGGTTTTTGAGAATATTTATTTGTTCAGCAGTCAATATGACAGAGACGAGAACACCAATAATCCCCCCGAGAAGCAGGATGTAGGGCAAGGCTGTATCGCGCGACCAGCGAAACCTTCGCATGATTAGTTTCCTGCGCCCATCAGCGCTTGGTCAAGAATTTTTGAGAATGCTTCCATGGTATTGTCTGGATTCTCAATTTTTTTGCCATTCAGGACAAACGTTGGTGTGCCATCAGCCCCCAACTCGCGTACCTCACTCAGGTCGGCATTGATAGTATCGCTCAAAGAGCTGTCTTTGAGGTCAGCACGCAATTTCTCCATATTCAGACCGATCTCCTGCGCGTACTGATCTAGGTATTGCTGTGTATTTCCGGTCTCCCATATTTTTTGGTTGGGGAATAACTTAGCTTGCATTTCAAAAAATTTACCTTGACGAGCAGCTGCCTCAGCATAATTCGCGGTTAGCCGAGAGTATTGGTGGCCGCCACCCAAAGGAAAATACTTTACCTGAAATCGTACTTTGTCTTTGTAGGCTTCTTTGACGGCTTCCAGTGTTGGGTAATATGCGGCGCACGCCTCACACTGAAAGTCCACGAACTCGGTAAACGCAACCTTACTGTCAAGCTTGCCGTACACGTTGTTTGACCTTGTCGCTTCTGTCGCGGGCTTAGTGGTTCTTTGAAAAACAACCCATCCGACAAAACCGAGAATAAGTACACTGATTATAATTAAAAATTTACGATCCATCTGGATACTCCCATTACTTAGTTACTTTTTTAGAATAGTAGTAAGTAGCGGCTCAAAAGCGCATCTGGGTAGTAAGGTGGATTTTACTGCGCGTAATAAGATAACTGAGAAAAATAACGGGGATACTTAGGTAGTAAGACGTCAAAGGTGGGTTGGACCTCTGCCATACTGGCGGTGGCGTTGGTTCGATTTCACGCCGTTCATCCTCAAATTTCAGCAATACCGGTGTTTGACCGTCGGTGTGACAGTTTGCGCAAGAACCGATTGAGTTCGATATACCAGCATGCTGGGTAGCGTCGGTTGAAACAATATAGAACCAGGCTACGATGAACGCAAGCGCGACCGCCGTAGCAATACGGAGGTTGTTACTTATGTTCTTCTTCACCCATCCTGAATGATGCATGCTTGCTATTATACCCGATTAAACGGTTTACCGCCCCGTTTTAAGTCCTCGGAGTTGGCTTGCATTATACCGATCCTAAGAACTACAAGGTGCAATTACTTTATACATACAGCATCCGAGCAGTATCATCCAAAGCGAAAGTATTAGCGTCTAGGGTGTCTTCCTTCCTCTGTCTTCCTCATTGTACGGGTGCACCAAAAGCATCAAGGTAGTACAAGTCTCCACCTTGACACTTTCGGTTGCATCCCGTCGCCCTCAGGGCAGAGAGGCAGAAAGCCCTCTCAAAATAAAGGAGGGTTTCATGGAAACTCAAGTGAGTGATATAGCAAAGATAAACGATGAGTTTCGACGCGTCGAGACGATGTGCGTGAGTCAAGGTGTATTCAATATGTACGATACGCTTGGACTGATAAAGGCTGTCAGGCAGTATAAGGACTTTACCGAAGACAACGATCCGCACGGAGAACATGACTTCGGTTCTCTCGAATGGGAAGGTTGTAAAGTCTTCTGGAAAATAGATTACTACGACCCATCATTTGAGGTTTGGTGCGACCCACTCAATCCAGAGTGTGAGTGTGTCCTTACGCTGTATCTAGCCGAAGAGCATTAAGTTCTTCATCTGTCCTGAGCATGACATTAAAAGGCTCTAGAGAAGAGATACGGGCACATTATCACCCACGAAAGTCCAAATAGCCTCGAGCTGCCTATCGTGAGTGAGCGCTCGCATAGTAGTTGTTCCGATACGAAGCTCCTCTGTATCTATGCCAGAAGCTTCAAGGGATGACTTTGCATAATCAAGGAATCGACTTTCAGCACTAGAATTCTCAAAAACAAAGAGAAGGGCGGGGTATTCTCTACTCCCCCATCCATCCTCGTCAAAATGAGCTATATATTCAGCCAGGCGTTTTCTGATAAGAAACGGCTGGACATCATACGCTAGTGTGATGAAGTATTCCCGACCACCTCGTAGGTATAGGTCTGGTTTTGTGTCGGGAAGTCCATCTAGGTGCGCAATCTCTTGCCTAGTGAACATATCAAAGGCATCTGTGTACATTGTTCTTAGTGAGATATAGGAGGTAAGTACATCAATTGCATGTTGCATGAATGTCTCGCTAACAGACCTATTCTTGTAGTATGAATGCAGGATTAAAGCGTCAAAGCGAGCATCTTCTTTAAGAACAGCAATGCCCTTAGGGGCTAGATAATAGATTGCGGGTTTACGATCGATCTTGTATGAAGGCTCGAATTTTCTACCAATATATTTCTCTTCAAGTAGTATGTCAAATGTTCTTTGTAATGAGTTTGATTTAAGGTTTTTGTATTTTGTAAGTAATGGTATTGTGATGAATCTGAACTTGTAAAGAAGCACTAGTATGTGTAGCTGTTTTGGATTTAGACTGTATCTTTTTCTTGTCTCTGCCACTTTCTTTGTTTCTCCTATATATAATATATAAAAGAGAGAGAATATAATTGCAATACTACCTCAGTTATTTTGTTGAGTAAGATACTTAATGCGTAAAGTATATTTTAATGCCTATTTTTAACATAATCATATTGTATATTTGTACTACTTGTAGTACAATTTAGTTATAGAGATAGCACCTTAACAAGTCGGCTATAATTAGGAGAAAGGAGGGTCTTATGGTAGATCGAGAAACACTTGAAAGTCGAGCGATTGAAGA
>DAIDKK010000037.1 GCA_027450065.1 Candidatus Saccharimonadota bacterium
CAGGGATAGGCCTGCCGGCATAGTAGGAGTAGACTGGCCGCGTCTTGCCCGACATTATCGTACGGTCCCTGCCCGGGACTAGTGGAGGAGTTTTTTGTGTATGCCGTCTGAACCACCCCATGCATGCTACCCCTTTACCGCTGTTCGTATAATAATGCTGGCTAGCTTTGCAGCGGCATCTGGACTCGCAATTTGCCCTAATTGTGCGCCTAACGCAGCCCGACGTTCAGGATTAGCCAAAAGTTCACCAATCAGACGCCCGAGACGTTCTGGCTGTTCGACCTGATCTTCAGTAAGCTCCCACACGGCACCTTGTTTAGCAAGCGCTTCACTGTTCTTTACGTTCCAATGCAGCTGCGTTGAAGGCACCAAGACAACCGGTTTTTCTTGTAGGGCAAATTCCGCCAAGTTCGTTGCGCCACCACGAGCCACAACAACATCTGCTGCACCGCTGTATTTATACATGTCTGCTATAAAGCCCTGCACCTGTACTCGCTTTCTGGCGGCCCCGAGTCGAAGTTCGTCGTATAGCATGTTCGTCTCCTCCTCAAGAGAACGACCAGCAATATGGACAATGATGAGATCCGGAAAGGCCGTCAGGAGGTATCGAGCATTGTTGGCGACAGCAATATTCAATTTCCTTGCCCCATTGCCACCGCCAGTAATAAGCACCACGTGCGTGTACTCCTCCAGCCCAAGTTCGTGACGAAATGCCCGCTCAACCGCGACCGTTACGGGACGGTAGTTCCTGCTTACCGGTACACCGACCATGATTGTCTTTGCTTTTGGATACGGATACAGTTCGGGCGGCAGTGCCACCGCATGCAGCTTCGCCCATTTGGCAATCAATCTATTTGCGAGACTCGGCGTGCTGTCTGAATCGTGCGTTAAGTATGGTATGCCGCGTAATTTGGCTGCCAGTGCGACAGGCACACTTACAAATCCACCCCTTGTAAATACGACACCTGGTCGAATACGACCGAGTTGTACATAACTCTGTTGGATACCACGGATAGTACGGAAAATATCGCGAATATTGAGCCTTTGCGACCTTAGGTCAAGTAGTTGGCACCACCCCTCCCCACTGTAGCGGCGTAATTTACCGGCCCAAATTGTCTCAACCGCATCAATCGATGGATCAGTTTGGACCAAGTCTAGGAGTGCATCGCCCCGTTGGCCAATGTAGGTAATGTGGCAGTCCGGCAATTGCTGTTTGAGCTCATGCGCGACGGCCAGAATCGGGGTGATGTGCCCCCCCGATCCGCCGCCCGTCAGTACTATGTTCATACGGTTTCCTTTGCCTATTGTGTGGTACGAAACGTGAAGTAAAACTTGTGTAGTGCGAAATCTGGAATACAAGACCAAGCGCCGCACCGACAAACAACACACTGGTGCCTCCATAACTTATAAGTGGAAGCGTAATGCCCTTCAGGGGCAATAATCCTATCATAGCACCGATATTGATAATCGCTTGCGTACTAAGCCAAGCGAGCACGCCCGAGACTACCAGCCGACTGAACATATCCGGTGAACGTTCAATAATCAATCGCAAGCGTGCAAACAGCGTGACGAAGAGTGCAAGCAGCACAATCGAGCCTACGAAACCAAATTTCTCGGCATAGATAGCAAAAATTGAGTCGTTTTGCGCCTCGGGTAGATACCCGTAGGCCTGCACGCTATTACCAAGCCCCAGACCAATCATGCCGCCAGAACCGACCGCGATGAGAGCCTGACAGGCTTGATGGCCCGAATCAGTCAAACAGTTGGTTTCGGGGTGGAGATAAGTATTCAGACGTGCCCGGCGGTATGGCGTCGATGACACGGCCAAGATCGTACCGACCGCCACAATTGCTGCAATAAATAGTATTCGCCGCATTGGCAGACCGGCTACAAACCCCATCGTCGTCACCATCGCTACAATGACCCCCGTTGAACCAAGGTCCCCCTGGATAAAGGCCACCACAATACCAATCGCCCCTACTGCTATCGCCAGCGGCCGTAGTGTCTTTCGGTAGTTGGTGATTACACCCTCACGGACCTTCATTGCGAGGAAACCACCCACGCTTATAATCAGTGCGAATTTGAGTAGTTCCACCGATTGCAGTGAAAAACTACCAAGCCGTATCCAACGGTGTTGTGGATAGGCAGGAATAGCGGGCGTTACGAGTGCAAGCAACGTACCAAGCGCCGCAATAATAAGCAATGGCTTCTGCCATTGCTGCCACCGGCGCAGCGGTATGCGCGCCGTCACAAGGAATGCCACAATACTGAGACCAATCGCAATCATCTGGCGTTGCACATAGTGACCACCACGCAATTCGGTCAGAGCTGGGCTAATCGAATATATGACAATCAGACCTATTGCGAGTAAGAATGCAACAATCACAATCAGCCAGTAGTCTGGTCGATGACGTCGTATCTGGTTATCATCGGTAGTTGGAGTCGCCTGACGAGAGTGCGGCTGCTGTCGTATTGCCGTCAAATTCACATGTATCTTCCCATTACAAACAGTGCAAGCCCGAGCAGAGCTGCCACCTGACCCACAACCCAGAACCGCATTGTCACCTTCGCTTCAGGCCATCCAACGGCTTCAAAATGATGATGTATAGGTGATATTAGGAATATTTTCTTGCCGTGACGTAATTTTTTTGAGGTAACCTGCAAAATAACCGAGCCGGCTTCGGCAACAAATACGATGCCAATGACTGGCAGCAGGAGCACCGTATCGGTATACATCGCGACAACCCCAAGTGCAGTGCCAAGTGCAAAAGATCCAACATCGCCCATAAAGAACCGCGCCGGAAACACATTGAACCAGGTATAGCTCATAAGAGCGCCGACCAGCACTGTACAGAAACCGGCAATGCCGTATTTACCTTCGAGGGTCGCAATAATGGCATAGGCCGCAAACGCGATTGTCGTTAAGCCTCCAGCGAGACCATCAAGGCCATCGCTGATATTCACAGCATTTGCCGTTGCGACCACTACGAACGCAAAGAGTGGAATGATAAACCATCCAAGGACGAGCGCACTATGGTGTAGACCCGGTAGCTGCATGCTGTCAAAGCCAAGCTTATAGTAGAAATACCAACCACCTATAACCGCCACGATGGTAATGAGTAATAATTTGAGTTGCGAAGGCAGACCTGCCTTGCCAGTCCCATCGCCACGAATATTTATGATGTCGTCAATCAGTCCCACCAGTGCCGCGCCGACAAATGCTGCTACGGGCAACCACGTTTCCGCCCTGCTCCGATTAAACACAAGTGTCAAAACTGCAACTGAAATAATAAATATAATTCCTGCCATCGTCGGTATATGGCGTTTGTGCTTCTCAGCATGAAGCTTCATAAACACTGTTGCAGCCGTACCGGTCACCGTCGTGGTACGAGGTTTCTTCCAAAGTTTCCAGCGATATGCAACTGTGGTGTAGAGCGGCGTCAGCAGCATCGAAAACAGGAATCCGCCAGCACCAAGCAGAACGAGCTTCAGTAGGCTTGACGCATGCAGCGTAACAGTGACAAGTTGATGATCCATAGTGTTCGTTTTACCCCTTAAATATACGGCTCAGTATACGCTATTTGGTCTTTGGCGTCACTCCGTAGTTATTGATTAACATGTGTGCAATTGTGCCAAATATTGGCTGTGCAGCTTGGGCACCGGCAAAGCCGTAGCTAATTTGAGGCTCGTAGTTATACACGGCTACCGCATACTGTGGTGTATCACCGCCAACAAAGCCAAGATACGTCGCGTTAAACTGCGTCGCCGAGTAGCCACCCGTGGGAAGCGCAATCTGGGCGGAACCCGTCTTGCCGCCAATACTATAGTGCGGCCCGACATCAAGATACCGGAATCCTTCATCGACGTGTCCTTGGTTAACCTGCTCAAGCAGCGATATTACAGCACTACTCACTGCCGGCGAAACGACGTTGTGTTTGAGTACGATAGGCTGCTTGACGGATGCATCACCAGTTGCAGTATGTATAGATTGCACAAGATATGGCTTATAGTAGGTACCACCGTTTAGGACGCTTGAAAATGCCGCGTCCATCTGCAGGGCTGTAGCCGTTATGGCTTGTCCGAATGACATTTCTGCGTACGTCAAATCGATGGCATTACCATCGTGACCTGGTGGCGTCAGTATTCCAGGCGATTCATAACCCTGTTCGATGCCCGTTCGCTTGCCGAGCATAAAATGGTTCGAAAAATAGTCATACAAAGTCGTGCGGGCAGTATCATTAATCTGGCCGCCGCCCATCTGCATAAGCATCCAGGTTGCCCCGGTATTTAAGCTAAGGTTCAGGATGCTGTAGATACTTTGCGTACCTGTACTGTGGTCTTCGGCGACGTCGCTAATAGTTGCACCATCTATCGTCCACGTACCTGGGTCATAGAAAGTCGCCGTTGGCGTAATAGCACCGATATTCAGCGCTGTCGAAGTCGTCAAGATTTTCATAATCGAGCCTGTTTCAATTGATTCTGTGACGGCATTATTCTGAAACAATGATGCATCGGCAACAGTTTGATAGTTTGCGGGATCATATGTCGGATAGTTTGCCATAGCCTTAATTGCGCCTGTATGTACATCCATTATTACCGCGCTCA
>DAIDKK010000038.1 GCA_027450065.1 Candidatus Saccharimonadota bacterium
CCATTATTACGGCGCTCACACCTTTTGAATGGTCTTTATCCGCAGCAGCTTTGATAATTTGCTCGAGTTGCATCTGCATGCCAATATTGAGCGTGAGATCGACATTGCTACCAGCTTTTGGCTGAATGAGGAGGTTATCACTGCTCGCGGCAAGCGGCACACCATTGACGTCAGTGATTGCCTTTAGCCGACCTTTTTGGCCAGCCAAGCTACTATCCAAAGCCTGTTCCACGCCGTACTCGCCTTGCCCGTCATCATTCACAAAGCCAAGCACCTGCGAAGCAATCGCACCCTGCGGGTAAACACGGTAATCAACTTGTTGCGTAGCAATTCCTGGATCCTTAAAAGCAAGTATTTTGTCCTTCACGTCAGCACTAATGCGCTTCCCCAAGACCACATAGCGTGTATTCTGGGTTCGAAGTTGCGTAGCCAGCTTAGATTTATCTAGACCAAGCAGTAACGCAATATCGCCCGCAGTTTGGTCAGGGTTTTTGATAATACTCGGGTCTGCAAAAACAGTGTACAGCTTCTGATTAAGGACTAGGGGTACCGTCTTGCCGTTCAGATTTGCCGATATAGTACCGCGCTCAGGCATAACGTCGTACTCTCGTACTTGGTCACTGAGCGCCATCGCCTTATAGTGATCATACCGAATAATTTGAAGATAAAATAGACGCACCGCAAAGATGCCAAAAATAATAAGAATCAACGCATACCAAATTCGTGCGCGTTGTACAGGGTTCGTTTCTTTTGTTTGCCAATTGTCCATGTCTACCCAGTTTACCGCAGATAGCTACTGGACACTACCACTTGGGGCAGCGGCGACCAGTGCGGCGGCCTGTGGTGATGACTGTGCCCTATCGAGTGCCTGCAGACGCGCCGAGGCGGCCGCAAGATCATCGCTTTGCGTTTGCAATGATGACTGCTCGTGCTGCAAGTTGTTAATGGTGTAACCATACGCGTTTGTTTTTGTCACCTGCGTTAGATACAGCAGGCCCAACAAGCATGCTAACACGATAAGGACTATGGTGTTACTGACCGGGCCAAGACGTTTATCTTTTGGCCGAAAACTCACCGAGTTCTGATTACGACTCGCTGCGAGTTGCTGTCGCCCGAGTGCCATGGTTGAAGAGTATGTCATAAATGTATTTGTTTTTGTCTTATGTAATATAGCGTTTGAATGTGGTGTCAGTGGGGTATATTTTGCCCCACTGACAAATGGTCTCTACTAGGATTGCACGCGAACGTGAACCTTGTAGGCACGGGAGCTGCTTTTAACACGTATTGGCATGTAGTTAGTTCCCTTTCTTTTTTTATTTTTGCTGCAGTACACGTAGTTTTGCGCTTCGTGCACGCGGATTAATAGCTATTTCATCGGCAGCAGCCACGACTGGATGTTTAGTCAGCAAACGGAAATTGGCGTCGTAACGGTCACCTGCTACGTCGGCAAATGCTTGCTTCACGATGCGATCTTCAAGGCTATGAAAGCTGATAATCGCCAGCCTACCTCCGGGCTTCAATAAGCGAAGCCACAACGGTATACTGCGCTCGAGCTGGCCAAGTTCGTCATTCACAGCAATACGAATTGCCTGAAAACTACGAGTAGCCGGATGCATCTTGCTCCCCTTTGGGAGTGCCCCCGCAACCACTCTCGCGAGTTCGGCGGTGGTCTCAATGGGGCGATGCGCCACGATCGCTGTTGCGACAGCACGTGCTCGTGGTTCCTCGCCGTAAGTACGCAGTAACTGTTCCAGACTGTCTTTGTCGTATATATTCACGACGGTTGCAGCAGTCAGTTCTGCGCGCTGGTCCATCCTCATATCGAGCGGACCGTCTTGACTAAAGGCAAAGCCTCGAGACGATGTATTAAGGTGCAGTGACGACACGCCCAAATCCGCTAGCAGCATATCGAAGTGCTCCCCTTGCTGAACGAGCATCTGAGAGGCCTCTTCGAAGCTGGCATGAATCACACGAGCACCCAGGCTCTTGAATTCGCCCAAAGCTTCTATTGCAGTCTGATCCCGATCGACCAGCACCGCTTTCTTCGGAGCCTGTGTATGTTCCAGTACCACTCCAGCGTGACCACCGTAGCCCGCCGTCAGATCGAGGTATGATTCCCCCTTCTCTGGCGCTAGGTACGTCATCACTGCGTCGAGTAATACCGGCGTATGAATGATTTGAGACATAATACATGTCGCTACTTTTTGTTTTAGTTTAATTTTTGGTGTTTGTTTTTTTTGCAATCACCTATTCAGCAGCCAACTTTTTGTTTCATGTGTAGTTTTTGTTTTTGTGTGTTTACGAGGCCCGTATTGTATGGAAGAGTATTAAAGAGATTTAAAAAATCTTAAAACTTCCGACTTGCGTCGCAAACAAAGTGAGAGACTTATGTGTGTGAGGTGGAGTTTTGGGAGGTGTTTTATGGAAAGAACGAAGGTTTTATAGTGGTTATCCTTATACGTGCCACTTGTTGACTGCCGAATAGGTGACGACAAACGGCTTCGCCTTACGAGACACCCATTCTGGGTTTCTCATCGCGCAGGGCAAAAAATGCGATTTTTGCTCTGGCTGCTCTTCCCCGTCAGAGGAATAACAACACAACGAAGGTTTATCTATTCGGGTAAATGAAGCTATTCAAAATTCGAACTTCTACATTCGATATTCTATTGTTGCTTGTTTGTTAAGGATCTTATCTATTGAGGCAAAGCACTATGCTTCGTTCTCAACTGCCATAAGCCGCCAATATTTGCCCACACTTACCGCTGACACATCTCGGTCGATGCCTGCATAGTCCAGTAAGTGTTGCTCGATAGTTATCCGCCCCTGCTTACCGTCGAGTGATTGCTCGACCTTCCCCATTCGGAACTGTACGTTCAGATCCGCGGTGCGCTCATCTAGAATGTCTCCTTCAAGCCGTGGCTCAACCAGATTGTCCCAGACCGCTTTGGGATACAAGTGCAGATAGGTACCAAACCCACGGGTGATGACTGCTCCGCTGTCGAACGCTTCACGAAGTTCGGTCGGTATGGTCAACCGCCGTTTGTCGTCGAGCTTTCGCTGGAAGTAATCCACCTGTGTCATGGTTGTATGTATATGTACCAGTGAGTTTTTTAATTTTTTGTTTTTTTAGGCAGTTCGCCTTTTTCAGCGGGCTACCTACTTCTACCCACTGCAGACAGTGTACTACCCACTATCACCCACTACAATACCCAATATATAGAAAAGTGGCGCTTTCGCACCACTTATCCACAGATTGCTAAAGCTCTTTGCTTTTAACTATTGCCCAAGTACAAAGCTTACCGCGCTTAGCTGCTCATTTGTAAGCTGTTCGGCAACTCCTACATTCTGTAGCGGACCGTATTTTTCAACGGACAGTGTACCTTGAGAGTCTACAGAGGCCGCAACTGTCGCGCCATCTTTTGCAGCAGGTACCGGAACAGCACCCTCGAGAACTGACGCATGGCTCTGATTCTCCAACTCCGTAAGATTAACCCATACTGCTGCATCCGCACGCTCTTCAGGTGTAGTAATTGGATTTGTGCCATCCTTAACCACAACAAAGCTAGCCCATCCGGGATACTCACTCGATACTGCTGCACCCCGTATCAGCATGGCTCCTTTTACTCGCTCAACAATCGAACTATCTTCTGGTGTATTGCCAGTGTCAAAATATGGAGCACTCCGTAGGGCTGAGCCATCCTTCAGCACAATGTCACTATTCGTGAAGCCATCGATACTTGTTTGTGCAGCTAGCCGCTCGTTATGCAAATCGTGCGCCTGCTTTTCGTTAATACTATGCACGCCAAACCAGACTGCACTACCGACTGCTAAAACACCCGCAACATACTTGGCAGTTGTCCCAGGGTGCGGCCGTGATGGCGCTTGATCGTGGACGTCCTTGGATCCTGGCTGGATGGATTGAGTTCTATTCATAATGGTTGTATGGTATACCTTTTGTGCTTATTTGTCAATAGTATTACACTATTACGCACCGCCAATATTAACGCGGCGGTGCTGAACCATCTGCGCATGACCGATGTGATTCTCGGCCTCTCGCATATAGGTTTCGCTCAGTAGACCATTCGCATCGTTCCCTGCTCCGGCATATACGGCCGCCACAATACCCTCGCTACTTTTCATAGCTGTAAGCAGTAAAGCCGCGAGCGCCACATACATCCCAATATGGAAATGGAGGGGGTGCATTCGTAGCCAGCGAGTATGTGAGTGAGTTTGAGCCATATGTTTGTTTTATTTTAGAGTAACGATGCGTATAATAACAAAACATAATCATTTTGTCAACTCTATGTCACAATACCACTCTTGCCTTCCCATTTTTGGCTTGACCTCCCCGGCACCCTGGAATCTCCTGGCTCGATATGTTGTCAGGTAACACAACTTGTCCGTTAGGACCAACAAGAACTTAGCGAAGCGAT
>DAIDKK010000039.1 GCA_027450065.1 Candidatus Saccharimonadota bacterium
GTGATAGCCGGCACTGACGCGATTGGGATGAAGATACCCTTTGGAATCTTCATGTAACCATGTCTGACAGCCATCTCAAGCGTACTCACCATGCTGCGACCATCGATAGCCACTTTGCGACCATGGTGCACAGCTGCGTTCACAATCATCTGGATACGGTTCATATTAGTACTAAAGACACCAATGAAGATTCGGCCTGGAGCCTGGTTCATGATGTCAATAAAGCTCTGCTCAATAGTACTTTCACTAGGAGTTCGGCCTAACCGTTCAACGGTTGTGCTTTCACTTAAGAGTGCCAGTACACCCTCGTCCCCGAGTTCTTTTAGGCGCTCCAAATCGGTTCGCTCGTGGTCGAGTGGGTTCGGATCAAGTCGAAAATCACCAGTGTTTACGATACGACCTACGGGAGTATCAAGCACCACACAGGTACTGCCCGGGATAGAGTGCGTCACGCGCACCAGTTCGGCATAGAATTCACCTATTTTGAGCCGTTCATGGGTGCTCTCGTTCATAGTGACGGTTTGAAGTTCAAAGCCTTCGGGCATTGGTAGGCCAAAGTTCTCAAAGATTTCCTCAACTCGCCCTATCGTGAATTTACTTCCGTAGATGGGTGCTGGGAATTTGGGTACGATGTGCGGCAAACCACCGATGTGGTCGAGGTGACCGTGCGTAATGATATAGGCACGTAATTTATGCCGGATTGTCTCAAGGTACGCAGTATCGGCGATACCGTAGTTAATGCCGGGCAAGTCGACGCTTAGGTCGTTACCGGCATCAATCACAACAGCGTCATTGACGTACTCAACAAGCATCATGTTTTTCGAACCACCACCGTCCATACCACCAAGGCCAATTATCTTAAGTCGTGGGCTATCATCGATAAAATTAGCCCGACGATTTTCATCAACCTGTGCTGGCATATAGTGGTTAGCCACTCTCTGCGCATCCATCTGGGTGCGCTTTTGAGCACGGACGGCCGCTCCACGGCTCACACCGCTTTTGCGCTCGCCTTGCTGAGGATTTGCACCCTGCGCTGGTCGGTTCCGCTGACTTGAACGTCGTTGGCCATTGGCTTGATTTGGAGCTTGGGATCTCCTGGGTCTTGGTTGTTTATTATTGTTTTGTTCCATATTGTTATTCCTTTTTTCTACTTTCTTATGAGTTAGTTGTTATAACGTTTATAGTTTTTCTAAAATTGCTGGTATAAGGGAGAAATCCTCTATGAGCGTTTGCCGCATTCCTCCGTTATACAGTGCTGCCGCCGGATGAAACAAAGGCAGATAAACCTGACCTTTATAGCGCTTTGGCTGACCATGCACTTGGCTGATTTTCAGCCCGGGCAGCAGCACATCCATGCTGTGCCTGCCTAGGGTGACAATCAATTTTGGTTTGATGATAGCAATCTGTTCCTGAAGAAACGGCAAAAATGCTGTTTTTTCTTCTGGCAAGGGATCACGGTTATGAGGCGGTCGATATTTGACGATATTCGTTATGTAAATGTCCTCGCGCTTGAGCCCGATACCAGCGAGCATTTCGTTCAGGAACTTCCCGGCGGCACCGACGAATGGCTCACCCTGTAAATCTTCATTCTTGCCCGGTGCCTCACCGATAAAAATAATGTCTGCTCCTGGGTTACCGGTGCCGAATACCAGCTGCGTTGCCTGAGCCGCAAGCTCCGGGGTGACCCCCGAAGCTTCGATTTTGCTCTTAAGTTTTTCTAGCTGTTGCACTGCATCGGATATTGCCATAGGCGTGTATTGACTCTATTTCTTGTTAAGTTCGCGTGCGGCAGCTTTCATGCTGAGTTGCAGGCGACCACGATCATCGATGGCGACAAGCTTGACGGTGACTAAATCACCTTCTTTTACGACATCACTCGTCTTTTCGACTCGATCTTCGCTCAGTTCACTTATGTGCACAAGACCATCTTTGCCGGGCAAAATTTGCACGAATGCGCCAAAGTCCATCACACTCACCACTGGCTTATCTTTGTAGATTCGGCCAACTTCTGGTTCTTCCACAATGCTCTTAATCCAGTCTATGGCAGCGTCGATCTTTTCTTTATCAGGGCTGGCAATCATAACCGTACCATCATCTTTAATATCAATCTCGGTACCAGTTTCGGCCGTAATCCGTTGGATAGTTTCGCCACCCTTACCGATGATTTCACGAATCTTATCTGGATTGATACTGATACTCTCCACGCGAGGAGCGTACGGGCTCATCTCTTTACGAGGCTCCGGAAGGGTCTCGAGCATATGACGCAAGATAAAGGCACGTCCCTCTTTCCCTTGCGTAAGCGCCTCTGCAAGTACTTCAACCGGTAAGCCATGTACCTTCATATCCATCTGCAAGGCGGTAATACCTTCGGTCGTACCCGTCACCTTAAAGTCCATGTCACCAGCAAAATCTTCAGCATCGGCAATATCACTCAGGATGTAGGTCTTTTTGCCATCAACCATCAGGCCCATGGCGATACCAGACACCGGTCGCTTGAGCGGCACACCGGCATCCATAAGGGCGAGACAGCTTGAGCAGGTAGCAGCCATACTGGTTGAACCGTTCTGGCTCATTATCTCGGTGACGGAACGAATAGCATACGGGAACTCCGCTTCACTTGGTAGCACTGCGCTCAATGCGCGCTCAGCGAGGTAGCCATGCCCGATTTCACGTCGTCCCGGTGAGCCAAGACGCTTTACTTCACCAACGGTATAGCCAGGGGCATTGTAGTGGTGCATGTAGCGACGTTCCATGTTCTTTTCCATGGTGTCCACGAGCTGTGAGTAGCTGAGTGGTGCGAGGGTGACAATATTCAGTCCCTGCGTCACACCGCGAGTAAACAGGCTCGATCCATGGGCGCGAGGCAGCAAGCCAACTTCTGAGCTTAGCGGGCGAATCTCGGTAAGCTTGCGGCCGTCAGGTCGCTCGTTATCCTCGATAATTCCCTTGCGGACATCCTTGTGGAGTGCCATCGTGAGTGCTTCGTCATATTCGGTCAGTTGTTCTTTGTACTCTTCTTCGCCGATTTTGGCAGCAAATTCATCATGCATCTGCTTGCGTAGGACGCCAATCATCTCGTTACGCTCTGGGTATGGTGCGCGCAGTGCCGCACCGATTTTACCCTCTACCCACGCATCGACTTCTTTTTGCTTCGCGGCATCAGGTAGGACTAGTTCGTACTCTTGCTTCGGGGCGCCAACTTGCTTTGCCAGTTCTTGCTGGACAGCGATGGCTGGTTTAATTGCTTCTTCGGCAAATTTAAGGGCTGCCACCACTTCTGCCTCAGTCGCTTCGTTTGCGCCAGCTTCTACCATCATAATACCGCCTTCGCGGCCGGCAACGACAAGGTCGAGCTTGCTCGCATCAAGTTCTGCGGCGCTCATAAAGGCTTGGTATTCGCCTTTTTCATTGATACCAACGCGCACACCGGCAACTGGACCATCGAATGGTGCCCCAGTGAGCATAAAGGCAGCACTCATCGCAATCATTGCGATAACATCTGGACGAAAGGCGGGGTCCAGGCTGAGCACGCTCGCTACACCTTGAACTTCGTGGCGATAACCCTTTGGCCAGAGTGGGCGAATTGGGCGGTCAATGAGTCGACCAATCAGAATGGCATCGTCGCTAGGGCGACCTTCGCGCTTAATAAAACGTGAACCGCTCATTTTGCCGGCGGCGTAGAACTTCTCCTCGTAATCAATGCTGAGCGGAAAATAATCCATGCCCATGACTGACTTACCCAGCATAGCCGTTCCGAGCACGACAGTGTCACCGTAACGTACCATGACGCTCGAGGTGCTGCGGAAACCGACACGATTGACTTCAAGCGTCAGCGTGCGACCGCAAAATTCAGTTTCAACGACCACCAGCTTTTTACCGTATGGGTTGATGATTTTTGATGTAATTTGGCTCATGTAAGCCTCCTTTTCGTGTGGGTAACAAGGTCCAAGCGCCCATAT
>DAIDKK010000040.1 GCA_027450065.1 Candidatus Saccharimonadota bacterium
AAAAAAAGCCGTCAAAGCCGTTAAGACCGTCTGGCTCGCAACCGATGAAGACCGTGAAGGAGAAGCAATAGCGTGGCACTTGTGCGAAGTGCTTGGGCTTGATCCAAGCAAGACAAACCGCATTGTCTTCCACGAAATAACGAAGCCGGCCATCGAAGCCGCTGTCAAGCATCCTCGCACAGTCGACATGCACCTTGTGCGAGCACAGCAGGCTAGGCAGATACTTGACCGTATCGTCGGGTTCGAACTAAGCCCCGTGGTATGGCAGAAGGTACCTGGTGGCAAAAGTGCCGGTCGCGTCCAAAGCCCAGCGGTCCGCTTGCTGGTGGAGCGAGAGCGGGAGATAGCCGCTTTCGAGGGTTCCTACCAGTTCAAGGTTACAGCTCAGTTTAGTTTTAATGGCGAAACATTTGCCGCTGAGTTGCCCAAGCGATTTGATACCGAAGCAGAAGCGCATGACTTCCTTGAATCACTCGTCGGCGCCCAGTTCAAAGTTTCGAACGTTTCCCAAACGCCCGGTACCCGCAACCCTGGAGCCCCCTTCACGACTAGTACCCTTCAGCAGGATGCCAATGCCAAACTTGGCTTCGGCGCCCGCGCCACCATGTCAGCTGCCCAGAAGCTCTACCAAGCAGGAAAGATAACCTACATGCGTACCGACTCCGTCATACTGAGCGGACAAGCTATCGCCAGCGCAACTGAATACATCAAGCAAACATTTGGCGCCAACTACTCGCAGGTACGCAAGTTCACCACCAAATCCGCGAGCGCTCAAGAGGCCCATGAGGCAATTCGACCGACCAATATGAGCCTCGAGACCGGGAGTAGCGATGCAAGTGATCAGAAGCTTTATAACCTTATTCGCCGCCGTACGCTTGCCTCTCAGATGGCCCCCGCAAAGCTAGAGAAGACGACCGTCGTAATCGATATCATACCGGCACAAGCCAAGCCACTACAGTTGCAGTTTGAGGCAAAAGGTGAGGTTGTCACCTTCGATGGGTTCCTGAAGGTGTATGGCCGTAGCAAAGAAGACGTCATGCTGCCAGCCCTCACGACTAATAACGTACTCGACCTGTCTGACGCCGAAGCGCGCCAGGTGTTCGCGCGACCACCCGCTCGCTACACCGAAGGAAGCCTCGTCAAGAAACTTGAAGAGCTAGGAATTGGTCGGCCGAGTACCTATGCTACCATCATTGGTACCATTCAGGCGCGTGGCTATGCCGAAAAAGGGATGGGCGAGGGTGAGCCGCGAGATTGCATTGATTTGGTCTTGCGCGGCGATACCGTCAGCCGAACTATCGTGCAAGAAAAAACGGGCGCAGATAAAGGCAAGCTCGTGCCAACACCGAGTGGCCAGCTCATCAGTGATTTCTTAACCTCTCATTTCGAACCAATTGTTGATTACGGCTTTACCGCCAGTGTCGAAGAACATTTCGATGATATCGCCCAGGACAAACTGGATCGTAACCATATGCTGCAAGATTTTTATACGCCATTCCATGGGCTCATTGAGCAATCAGGCAGCATCGATCGCAGCGCAGTCGCCAAGGCCCGCGAAATTGGCACTGACCCTAAGAGTGGCAAGCCAATTTTCGCCCGTTTTGGACGTTTTGGACCTTTACTACAGCTCGGTAGTACCGAAGACAAAGCCAACAAACCAACCTTTGCACCTATGCCAAAAGGCGCGCAAGTAGATTCTGTCACGCTGGAGCAAGCGCTCAAGGCCTTTGAACTACCACGTCTAGTCGGCCAGACCGAAGATGGTCAAGATATCCGTGCTAACATCGGTCGCTTCGGCCCATATATCCAAGTTGGCAAGCTATTTGTAAGCATTAAGCCCCATGATCCGCACGACATCACCCTTGAAGTGGCCCGTGAATTGTACGCAGCCAAACTACAGGCAGATGCCGAGAAGAATATTGCAGATCTTGGCGAAGGTATCAAGGTGCTCAAGGGTAGGTGGGGGCCATATGTCACTGACGGCACAAAGAATGCAAAGATAGTGAAGACAACTGACCCAACATCGCTTACCGTAGAGCAGGCCAAGAAGCTGCTCGCCGAAGCACCCTCCAGCAAACGACCACGCGGCAAAAAGCGCAAGTAAGTCTTTGTAAAAAATAAAACCATTTATCCACAATTTTGACGGATACAAAGTTATTTCGTAATGAGTTTTCACAACATATAACACGCAGACGACGCCATTTTATGCTACAATAAGATTACTAGACAAAATCATTGACATTTGTCAATAAAAGTTATACAATACGAGGAGCATATGAGTAAAGAGACTGTCACACTGAATACCGAAGCAATCGTTCAAGACGTATTGAACAGTATTGATCGTGAGCGTGAGCGTGAAATCATCGCTCGTCGTTATGGTCTCTTTGATCGCAAGGAAACACTCGAACAGATTGGTGAGCTCCTCGGTATTACAAGGGAACGTGTTCGCCAACTCGAGAAATCTGTTATGACAAAACTCCGTCAATCTGGTACTGAACTTCCCCACATCAATGACGTCCAAAACGCTGTTCTGGCCGCTATTACTGAGGCAGGGGAGGCTGCTCGTATTACCGTCCTCGCAGGCGCTCTCACGGCTGAAAATACTCGCACCGATCAATCTCGGCTGGCATTTCTCACAGAGCTCTGCCCAAGCGTGGCCGTCATTTCCGAAGATGACACCTATTTTCAGGCAGCAGGGAACACGAGTGTGCATGACACCTCTACCATTAAGAAGGAGATTGGACAGCTCGTTGAGGCCATTAAAAAGGCCGGTAAACCCGTTGAAACAAAAGAGATGAGCAAACTCGCCAATATGCCGAGTGACCGCTACGCAACTGCCCTTGCGAGCATTAGCAAGCAGCTTGCAACCTTAAATGGCCGCTGGGGCCTCGTCAAATGGCCTACCGTCAATCCCAAAAACATTCGCGACAAGATTTACGTTATCCTCAGCGAAAACAAGAAGCACATGCATTTCAATGAAATCTCTGAAGCTATCAAGGCAAGTGACTTTAAGCGCAAAGACGTGACCACGCAAGCTATTCACAACGAACTTATCAAAGATAAGCGATTCGTGCTTATCGGCCGTGGCATCTATGCTCTTCGTGAATGGGGTTACGACAAAGGCACTGTCGCTGACATCATCTCTGAAGTCCTACGTGAGGCAGGGGAGCCCCTACACCGCGATGAAATCGTCAAGCGCGTACTTAAGAGCCGTTTCGTCAAGGAAACGACTATTCTCCTCAACCTCCAGAGTAAGCCACAATTTAAACGCGTCGCCAAAGCCACCTACCAACTCACCGACTAACACCCGACGGTCTGCAGGCCAGCGTGCAGACGTGGTGAACGTTTTACGAACATAATTTCTGTAGCGTCAGTTTGTGATACGAACAACCTACGAACATGTAATCATGCGACTATTAGAAAGTTAAAGAGCATGTAAGCACGTTAAAGCACTTCGTTGATCGAAGTCAGGCAAAAAGGGCACTAACAAAAATAGTAGACATGTGAGTGAAGGAATTTCACGGGCAGTTGGAGTAGTAGAGCAAGACAGAAAACGAACATAGTTTATATGTCGCACAATGTATATTTTGCGACATGAATATGCTGTATATAGTTGAGTATTGGTATGCCTGCTACGGGGGACTTATACCTGCCACGACAATTATTTCTGCATATTTGTTAC
>DAIDKK010000041.1 GCA_027450065.1 Candidatus Saccharimonadota bacterium
AAGAAATTTTCCGCGTGATTGGCTAGGGCTCACCCTACGGTTAGTGAAGCTGTTTTCTTGAGCTGAATGCGTCGTTCGCGGGTATATAAACCAAAAGACCGTAGTGCCCAGACACGCTCGGTGTTTACGACGGTTGACGTGCTGTATATCATGCCAGTATAATCTTGCTTTTAAAGGGTGATTAGGGTAGAATAGATTGAACTTAAGAGATTTATTAAAGGTGTCCAAAGCATTATGGAAATTATTAAAGAACTAGAGAAAACATTCAAAAAAGGCGCAGTTGTCGACGTCCAAAGTGGTGACACCGTTAAAGTGCACCAAAAAATTAAAGAAGGCACGAAAGAGCGCGTCCAGATTTTTCAGGGTTTGGTTATCCGTACTGACCGCAAAGGCAGCCACACCAGCCGTATCACTGTTCGCCGCATTGCCAGCGGTGTTGGGGTAGAGAAGAGCTTTTTGCTACATAGCCCACTCGTGCTGAAAATTGAAGTTACGAAGCGAAGTAAAGTTCGCCGTAACAACCTCAGCTACATGCGTAAGCTTTCTGGTAAATCAGCCCGCCTAACTGGCGTTGATTTTGATAAGCAGACCGTCAACGATGTTCGTGATCTTGAAGCAGAAAAAATGGAAGCAGAAGCCAAGGCTGCAGCCGCAGCAGAAGCAGAAGCTAAAGCTGCCGAGAAGGCTGCCGAAGAAGCTGAGCTCGCAAAGAAGCAGGCTGCCGTAGAAGCAGCTCACGAAGCCGCCGAAAAACAAGCCTAAAACTTATATAACGACTTATATAAGTCGCAAGACTAAAAAAACTCCCGTATCAGCGGGAGTTTTGCTTTTACGTGCAAATCCGGTAGCCTACTAGTATGACCGTAGGGATTGATGAAGTTGGCAGAGGATGCTGGGCGGGTCCACTCGTGGCTGGCGCTGTGGTTCTTGGCGAGCCAATCGAAGGTTTACGGGATAGTAAAAAACTGAGCAAGAAGCGGCGCGAAGCTCTTGCTGAGCAAATTCATCAGACAGCGCGCGGGGTTGGTATTGGTTGGGTCACGGCGGCTGAAGTTGATACGCTTGGGCTCACGAAAGCCGTACAGCTCGCAATGCTACGAGCCATGAAACAGATTGGTTGTGATTACGACGAAATTATCATCGATGGTAATCTGAATTTTTTTCAAAATGTCACGGGCCTCAAGACAAATAATGTGCAAACACTCATACGGGCTGATGATTTGATTCCCGCCGTGAGTGCGGCCAGTATCGTGGCTAAGGTTGCCAGGGATAACCGCATGGCGGAACTTGCAGCGGAATATCCCGGCTATGGGTTTGAATCACACGTTGGCTATGGCACCGCGATGCACCTCGCGGCTTTGCGGAAGCTTGGTGTGTGTGAGATTCACAGAAAATCGTACAAACCAGTCACGAGGCTGCTGGCATGACAAATTATGCGCATGGGCATGATGCCGAAAAAGTTGCTGCTCGGTACCTAGAGACTCAAGGGTACACGATACTCGCCCTTAACTGGCGCCATATTCGGGCAGAGATAGATATAGTGGCGCAAAAGCGGCCACGGTTTCGGGCGAAGGGGCCACTAGTATTCTTTGAGGTAAAATACCGCAAAACAAATGAGCAGGGTCGCGGATTCGACTATATTACACCTAAAAAGCTCGAGCAAATGCGCTTCGCGGCGGAACTATGGGTGGCAGGGCACCACTATGAAGGTGATTACACGCTTGGCGCCATTGAGTTGGGTGGCTTGGAATATGCCATCACGGGTTTTATAGATAAATTGTAGCGTTTCACTTTCGTTCTTTTGAACTCATCAGAATGACCGCACAGTCATTGAGCGAAGAAGACAGTACGGGAAAGAATTGGGTTTGGTTGGGATTGGGGTTGGGATATTTTGATTGGGGCAGAGCAGTAATAGCGAGATGATAGGCATCATCTCTCCTGATTGCCCTTCGTCGTATCTATCACCAACGGTCGGTGACTGTTCGCCTGACAGGGACTACTGCGTACCCGCTGTTCGAACCGGGGCCGTCATAGGCAGTCAAATCCCTGAGCCTCTGCTGGCAGGCGCTCTTGCTGGCAGGTCCGAAGACCTTGACAGCCTCCTCTCTGTCACTGGACATGAAGCCAGTGTGTGTCCTTGTGATGACGTACAGGCCTTCGCTTTCGCTCTGCTCCTGCGACATCATGAATCCTTTCTCGTACTGTCAATGAACCACCTCGGTGTGAGATAGTAGACATACTATACTATAAAGAAGTAGAAATGCTAAAACTAGGATGTCTAGGTTTCTGATCCGGCTCTGCCGGACCCGCCTTCTCTTTTTGCCGACAAAAGAGAAGCAGAAAACCTCGGCACAGCTTTCATCAACTTGGCAGCTGTTGTGCCAGAGTACAACGCAAAAACACTGCTGCGTCGCATTTTTGCATTTGTTGTACTGCGCCACAACAGCTGAACCAGGCTGATTCCAGAGTGCCAGATAAACACTAATCTCAACCTAAAATATCTTTATCTTTGTCATTTTGAGCGAAGTCGAAGGATCTTCTCTTGTTTCGGTTCCGGCTAAGCCGGAACCGTCTTCTTTTGCCATGATGCAAAAGAAGCAAAACCTTTAGGCACACTTCCATCCTCTTGGTCGAACGTTGTCAGCACACACAACCAACAAGAACGATCGCTTCGCTAAGTTCTTGT
>DAIDKK010000042.1 GCA_027450065.1 Candidatus Saccharimonadota bacterium
CCATGAAGAAAATTGGCATCACAAACGACACACCCAACCCAAACGATGTACACGCTAATTTTGATTATCTAAAAGATTGGAAGCTTGATCCCACCGTAAAGGGCTCACCCATCGAGGGCATTAAGGACCCGAATGAGTTGTACAGCTGGGCAAAACAAAACTTTGGCGACAGTGCGAACGTCTCTATATATAAGGGTAGTGTCTACATAAAAACCGACGGGTTTGCATCCCAGGTAAAAACTACTTATCTCCTGAGTCGCTTAGATGGAAAGTCGAAGCTCGCTTCAGCGGCCCGAACTAGAGTACTGGGAAAGTTTTTTGATGTCACCTTTCACCCAATAAGCGTAATTGATAAAAAGATTAACGTAAAGGTAGCTGAGCTTTATAAAAACTGGAAGGAAACACGAGATAAAGCTATCAGCGAAGGGACGTCAACAACCAGTGCAAATATCTCCGAAACAACAAAAGATGCGAACGGCAATACCTCTACAACTCCCGTTGCGGATGGGCCAGTAACAACGAGTGTCGCTAAAACTGCACTGAAATCATTTAAAGACTTTCTTGGGTCACCACAAGGAAAGGCCGGTGCTGGTGTTCTACTTGGTGCCGGTGTTGTGTGTATGGCACGCCAAACTGCCGATAAAATTCCCGATATTCGCTATACCCAAGTAATTGTCCCGCTCATACGAACGGGTATGGAAATCGTATCCCTAGCAGACCAAATTAAGAACGGTACAGACGTAGACACAACGCAACTTGATTTTTATGCCCAACAATTTGTCACCCGCGCTAAAGATGGTAAGATACTAAACTCTTGGTCCGATGCAAAAAGTATCGAAGCAAATAATGGAGGCAGCGGGGGTGTACCGGTAAGTGATACCGTATCACAATTATCAAAACCCGGCATACCCACAGCCCTACAGTGGACGCAGAATGGTGCCGTAACGGCTATGTGTAGTGGCGTAGGTCAAGCCGTACAATTAGCCGCTGGCGTCGTATCACTATTCTTTGGTGCTGGAATATTGACCGAAATAGCCAAAACAGCTGTCGTCGGAGCGCTCAGCGAGCAGGGGATTAATCTTCTTTCCAATACCATATCCGGAGAAGCCGTTACTATGGGTACTGGTGCCGAGCTTGGAGGACAAGCCGACTACGGAATGGCGCTGGCTTCCAACATGCAGGCTATGCAGTTTGGAGGTAATACGCTTTCCGCAAGTCAGGTTGCCGAACTGAACCAACAGACAGCTAGTTACGAGCAAACTACATTCCAGAATAAGAATCTCATAGCACGGTTGTTTGACGTGAAAGACCAACACTCATTCGCGTCACAAGTTATTGATAGTAATGTGTTTGATGCACGCAATGATGTAGCATCACTCCAAGAAGGCCTACTAAATCCGCTCAAGATGATGGGGAGCCTCTTCTCTAACATCTTTTCATCAAGTCATGCATTTGCCGCTACCCCGGCTTATGATTATGGTTTTCCAACCCTTGGGTTTAGTCTCGAGGATCAAAATAATCCACTCATTGCCGTGCCTCAAGATAACGCTGCATATGTGGGTAAACTACTAGATAAGCAGGATGCAACAGCGCAGACCTATATCCAGAGAGCAAGTGAATGCTATGGGGTAAGCATAACAAACCAGAACCCAGACCATGCCTGGGACGTTATTCCACAAGATACTACCGCCTTCAAGAACACTTATGCGGTGAATGGGTCACAAGACGCGGTCTGCACCACCTCATCCGCCCAAGACCCAGATTGGTTACGAATTCGCGCCTTCATAGCAGACACTTCAACCATAGAGGGATGGGCCTGTACGGAGGGCGACAATGCTTCCTGCGCCAATGACGGTTTTGGCGGCACTACCAGTTCGGACACCACGACCTCAACATCCGCCATACCACAAGGTACAGCAATGAGCCTCGCGCAGCAAATAATAGTCAGTCCGAATATTTCATTCCAGACATCCCAAGAAAAGATTGATTTTCAACAAATCGTTGACACGGGCAGGCAAACGGGATGTGGCGGAACTAGCATATCGCCCCGACTACTCGGGACTATCCTTGCACTCTCGCAGAAGTATGCGCTCGTCATTGGTGTTCTCGATAATGGCC
>DAIDKK010000043.1 GCA_027450065.1 Candidatus Saccharimonadota bacterium
GGCCGCCGTTTACTGGGGCTTCAATTCAGAGCTTCTCCTTACGGATAACCCCTCCTCTTAACCTTCCAGCACCGGGCAGGTGTCAGCCCCTATACTTCACCTTGCGGTTTCGCAGAGACCTGTGTTTTTGCTAAACAGTCGCTTGGGCCTTTTCACTGCGGCTTTCCGTGGCTATTCACCATAGAAAGCACCCCTTCTCCCGAAGTTACGGGGTCATTTTGCCGAGTTCCTTAACCAGAGTTCTCTCGCTCACCTTAGGATTCTCTCCTCGCCTACCTGTGTCGGTTTGCGGTACGGGCACCTTTTATCTCGCTAGAAGCTTTTCTTGGCAGTGTGGAATCAGGAACTTCGGTACTATATTTCCCTCGCCATCACAGCTCAGCCTTCACGATGAGCGGATTTTCCTACTCATCAGCCTAACTGCTTGGACGTGCTAATCCAACAGCACGCTTACCCTATCCTCCTGCGTCCCTCCATCACTCAAACGATAATTGGTGGTACAGGAATATCAACCTGTTGTCCATCGCCTACGCTTTTCAGCCTCGGCTTAGGTCCCGACTAACCCTGAGCGGACGAGCCTTCCTCAGGAAACCTTAGGCATTCGGTGGACAGGATTCTCACCTGTCTTTCGCTACTCATACCGGCATTCTCACTTCTAAGCACTCCACCAGTCCTTCCGGTCTGACTTCACTGTCCTTAGAACGCTCCCCTACCACTGACACCAACGGTGTCAATCCACAGCTTCGGTGATACGTTTAGCCCCGGTACATTTTCGGCGCAGGGCCACTCGACTAGTGAGCTATTACGCACTCTTTAAATGATGGCTGCTTCTAAGCCAACATCCTAGTTGTCTAAGCAGCCCCACATCCTTTTCCACTTAACGTATACTTTGGGACCTTAGCTGGTGATCTGGGCTGTTTCCCTTTCGACTACGGATCTTATCACTCGCAGTCTGACTCCCATGGATAAGTATTTGGCATTCGGAGTTTGACTGAATTCGGTAACCCGGTAGGGGCCCCTAGTCCAATCAGTGCTCTACCTCCAATACTCTCACTCATGAGGCTAGCCCTAAAGCTATTTCGGGGAGAACCAGCTATCTCCAGGTTCGATTGGAATTTCTCCGCTACCCACACCTCATCCCCGCACTTTTCAACGTACGTGGGTTCGGGCCTCCATTCAGTGTTACCTGAACTTCACCCTGGACATGGGTAGATCACCTGGTTTCGGGTCTACGACTACGTACTGATTCGCCCTATTCAGACTCGCTTTCGCTGCGGCTCCGTCTCTTCAACTTAACCTTGCACGTAATCGTAACTCGCCAGTTCATTCTACAAAAGGCACGCCATCACCCATTAACGGGCTCTGACTATTTGTAGGCACACGGTTTCAGGTTCTCTTTCACTCCCCTTCCGGGGTGCTTTTCACCTTTCCCTCACGGTACTGGTTCACTATCGGTCACCAGGGAGTATTTAGCCTTGGGAGATGGTCCTCCCTGCTTCCGACGGGATTTCACGTGTCCCGCCGTACTCAGGATCCACTCAAGAGGGAAGATTGTTTCAACTACAGG
>DAIDKK010000044.1:0-258 GCA_027450065.1 Candidatus Saccharimonadota bacterium
GGTTGTCTGTGCAACTCCACATCCTTTCCCACTTAGCGCACGCTTAGGGGCCTTAGCTGGTGGTCTGGGCTGTTTCCCTCTCGACGACGGAGCTTATCCCCCGCCGTCTCACTGCCACGCTCTGCCTTGCCGGCATTCGGAGTTTGGCTAACGTCAGTAACCTGGTAGGGCCCATCGGCTATCCAGTAGCTCTACCTCCGGCAAGAAACACGTGACGCTGCACCTAAATGCATTTCGGGGAGAACCAGCTATCTCCAG
>DAIDKK010000044.1:268-1260 GCA_027450065.1 Candidatus Saccharimonadota bacterium
CCTTTCACCCCTAACCACAGGTCATCCCCCAGGTTTTCAACCCTGGTGGGTTCGGGCCTCCACACGGTCTTACCCGCGCTTCACCCTGCCCATGGCTAGATCACCTCGCTTCGGGTCTAGAGCACGCGACTAGAACGCCCTGTTCGGACTCGCTTTCGCTACGGCTTCCCCACACGGGTTAACCTCGCCACGCACCACTAACTCGCAGGCTCATTCTTCAAAAGGCACGCCGTCACCCCTGCTAAGGAGGCTCCGACGGATCGTAGGCACACGGTTTCAGGTACTATTTCACTCCCCTCCCGGGGTACTTTTCACCTTTCCCTCACGGTACTTGTCCGCTATCGGTCACCAGGTAGTATTTAGGCTTGCACAGTGGTCTGTGCAGATTCACTCCAGGTTTCTCGGGCCCGGAGCTACTCGGGAACACCCACGGCAGGTCGCATCATTTCGTCTACGGGGGTTCCACCCTCTGTGCCGGGCCATTCAAGACCCTTCGACTATGACACGACTTTCTGACTGCCCGAGGCTGCGGCAGCAACCTCTGCGGGGTCCCACAACCCCCAACACGCAACGCCCGCCGGCTTGAACACGTGCCAGGTTTAGCCTGATCCGCTTTCGCTCGCCACTACTCACGGAATATCTCTTCCTGCCGGTACTGAGATGTTTCACTTCCCGGCGTTCCCTCCACACACCCTATACATTCAGGTGCGGGTCACTGGACATGACTCCAGCGGGGTTTCCCCATTCGGACATCCTCGGATCACGGTTCGTTTGCCAACTCCCCGAGGCTTATCGCAGGCTACAACGTCCTTCTTCGGCTCCTAGTGCCAAGGCATCCACCCTGTGCCCTTATAAACTTCAACCACAGAAAACAAAGATGCTCGCGTCCACTGTGCAGTTCTCAAGCTACGAGCGGACCGTGCGATCCCCGGCGCCTGACCCGACCCCAACAGAGCCGAACCGGTTCACCCGGACCACGCACACCCGCGCAG
>DAIDKK010000045.1:0-422 GCA_027450065.1 Candidatus Saccharimonadota bacterium
GCTCCTTACGGTACGACTTCAACCCGATTACGACGCTCCTCTACCGCTCACATAAAATGTGAACCCGTAGCTTCGGTGGTAAGTTTGAGCCCCGGACATCTTCGGCGCAGGATCTCTTGACTAGTGAGCTATTACGCACTCTTTTAATGAATGGCTGCTTCTGAGCCAACATCCTAGTTGTCTTAGAAATCCCACATCCTTTTCCACTTAACTTACACTTTGGGACCTTAGCTGAAGATCTGGGCTGTTTCCCTTTTGACCACGGATCTTATCATTCGCAGTCTGACTGCCGGACTAATAGTATATGGCATTCGGAGTTTGATAAGGTTCGGTAAGCGCTATGCCCCCTAGCCCATTCAGTGCTCTACCTCCACTACTCACATCCGACGCTAGCCCTAAAGCTATTTCGAGGAGAACCAGCT
>DAIDKK010000045.1:431-1157 GCA_027450065.1 Candidatus Saccharimonadota bacterium
TTCAACCTGGCCATGGATAGGTCACCCGGTTTCGGGTCTACGGCATGCAACTAGTCGCCCTATTAAGACTTGGTTTCCCTTCGGCTCCGTACCTTAAGTACTTAACCTTGCTACATACCGTAACTCGTTGGCTCGTTCTACAAAAAGCACATCATCACCCACATAAGGGGCTTTGATCGGTTGTAGGCACACGGTTTCAGGTTCTATTTCACTCCCCTCCCGGGGTTCTTTTCACCTTTCCCTCACGGTACTGCTTCACTATCGGTCATCAGGTAGTATTTAGCCTTGGGAGGTGGTCCTCCCTGCTTCCCACAAGGTTTCACGTGTCTCGTGGTACTCTGGATCTCAGCTTCGTACTGCCTATCTTTCACTTACGGGACTATCACCCTCTATGGTCGGACTTTCCAGACCGCTCCGCTAGATCAGTTGCTAAAAATTGCAGGCTCTTCCCGGTTCGCTCGCCACTACTACGGGAATCTCGGTTGATTTCTTTTCCTCTGCCTACTTAGATGTTTCAGTTCGGCAGGTTCGCTCCTCGCACCCTATGTATTCAGATGCGGGTACCCTCGCGGGTGGGTTTCCCCATTCGGACATCTCCGGATCAATGCTTGTTTGCCAGCTCCCCGAAGCTTTTCGCAGGCTACAACGTCCTTCATCGCCTGTAATCGCCAAGGCATCCACCTCATGCACTTAGTCGCTTGATCCTATAACCTCAAGCACCCCACC
>DAIDKK010000046.1 GCA_027450065.1 Candidatus Saccharimonadota bacterium
AAACTCCGAATACCGGATAATTATGATCGGGAGTCAGACGGCGGGAGATAAGTTTCGTCGTCAAAAGGGAAACAGCCCAGATCAACGACTAAGGTCCCAAAGTGGTGGTTAAGTGGGAAAGGATGTGCAATTGCACAGACAACCAGGATGTTGGCTTAGAAGCAGCCACTCATTTAAAGAGTGCGTAATAGCTCACTGGTCGAGTGAATGTGCGCCGAAAATGTACCGGGGCTAAACCACACACCGAAGTCTTGGGATTGCGTAAGCAATCGGTAGGGGAGCAACGAATACGGGCTGAAGCGGAATCGTGAGAGACCGTGGACTGTATTGGAGAGAGAATGCCGGCATGAGTAGCGAGAGCAAAGTGAGAATCTTTGCCGTCGAAAGCCTAAGGTTTCCTGAGGAAGGTTCGTCCTCTCAGGGTAAGTCGGGGCCTAAGCCGAGGACAAAAGTCGTAGGCGATGGACAACAGGTTGATATTCCTGTACCACGACAATTCGTTTGACTGACGCAGTGACACAGAAGGATAGGCAGAGCGGGGCGATGGTAGACCCCGTCCAAGCGGTGAGGCTGGAACGTAGTGAAGTACGCGCACTAAGGCTGGGCCGTGATGGGGACCGAAAATAAGTAGGGAAGCTGTTGAATTCACGCTGGCAAGAAAAGCTGCTAAGGAGAATTGTGGTGCCCGTACCGCAAACCGACACAGGTGGGCGAGGAGAGAATCCTAAGACGAACGGGAGAACCCTTGTTAAGGAACTCGGCAAAATGACCCCGTAACTTCGGGATAAGGGGAGCCTCGAAAGAGGCCGCAGAGAATAGGCCCAAGCGACTGTTTAGCAAAAACACAGGTCTGTGCGAAGTAGAGATACGACGTATACGGGCTGACGCCTGCCCAGTGCCGGAAGGTTAAGGGGAAGTGTTAGGGCAACCGAAGCACGGAACTTAAGCCCCGGTGAACGGCGGCCGTAACTATAACGGTCC
>DAIDKK010000047.1 GCA_027450065.1 Candidatus Saccharimonadota bacterium
GATATGGACTCTTGGGCAAGATCAGACTGTTATCCCCGGGGTACCTTTTATCCGTTGAGCGACGGCGCTTCCACAAGCCACCGCCGGATCACTAGTCCCGACTTTCGTCCCTGCTCGACCTGTCGGTCTCACAGTCAAGCTCCCTTGTGCACTTGCACTCGCCACCTGATTGCCAACCAGGCTGAGGGAACCTTTGGGCGCCTCCGTTACATTTTAGGAGGCAACCGCCCCAGTTAAACTACCCACCAGGCACTGTCCCTGGACCCGATCAGGGTCCGAGGTTAGATATCCGAGGCGGTCAGAGTGGTATTTCAACGTTGACTCCACCGACACTGGCGTGCCGGCTTCCCAGTCTCCCACCTATCCTACACAAACCGCACCGAACACCAATACCAAGCTATAGTAAAGGTCCCGGGGTCTTTCCGTCCTGCTGCGCGTAACGAGCATCTTTACTCGTAGTGCAATTTCGCCGAGTTCGCGGTTGAGACAGCGGAGAAGTCGTTACGCCATTCGTGCAGGTCGGAACTTACCCGACAAGGAATTTCGCTACCTTAGGATGGTTATAGTTACCACCGCCGTTTACTGGGGCTTAAATTCTGAGCTTCGCCTTGCGGCTGACCCGTCCTCTTAACCTTCCAGCACCGGGCAGGCGTCAGTCCGTATACATCGTCTTGCGACTTCGCACGGACCTGTGTTTTTAGTAAACAGTCGCTTCTCCCTGGTCTCTGCGGCCCTTCACGCTCCCCTGGCAAGCAGGTTCACGCTGCAGGCCCCCCTTCTCCCGAAGTTACGGGGGCATTTTGCCGAGTTCCTTAACGAGGGTTTTCTCGCGCGCCTTAGGATTCTCACCCCATCTACCTGTGTCGGTTTGCGGTACGGGCACCTAGTCAGCTCACTAGAGGTTTTTCTTGACAGCTTGGAGTCGGTTACTTCGCTACTAATTTTCGCTCCCCATCACGTCTCA
>DAIDKK010000048.1 GCA_027450065.1 Candidatus Saccharimonadota bacterium
CGGTCCTGGGTTAGAAGATCAACACAATCAGGGTGGTATCCCACCAGCGCCTCCACGTAAGCTAGCGCTCACGCTTCTAAGGCTCCCACCTATCCTGTACAAATTGTGCCAATATTCAATATCAGGCTACAGTAAAGCTCCACGGGGTCTTTCCGTCCTGTCGCGGGTAATGCGCATTTTCACGCATAGTATAATTTCACCGGGTCTCTCGTTGAGACAGTGCCCAAGTCGTTACACCATTCGTGCGGGTCGGAACTTACCCGACAAGGAATTTCGCTACCTTAGGACCGTTAGTTATAGTTACGGCCGCCGTTTACTGGGGCTTCAGTTCAATGCTTCGCCGAAGCTAACATGTCCCCTTAACCTTCCAGCACCGGGCAGGTGTCAGCCCCTATACTTCGCCTTGCGGCTTCGCAGAGACCTGTGTTTTTGCTAAACAGTCGCTTGGGCCCTTTCACTGCGGCTTCTCAGAATGAGAAGCACCCCTTCTCCCGAAGTTACGGGGTCATTTTGCCGAGTTCCTTAACGAGAGTTCTCCCGCTCACCTTAGAATTCTCATCTCGCCTACCTGTGTCGGTTTGCGGTACAGGCACCACTTTTCTCACTAGAGGCTTTTCTTGGCAGTGTGAAGTCGGGAACTTCGATACTTATTTCTCTCCCCATCACAACTTATGATCATGTCAGACGGATTTGCCTATCTGACTCACTCATTGCTTGGACGCACTCTTCCATCCGTGCGCTTTCCCTATCCTACTGCGTTCCCCCATCGCTCAAACAAAAAGGAGGTGGTACAGGAATATCAACCTGTTGTCCATCGTCTACGCCTTTCGGCCTCGACTTAGGTCCTGACTAACCCTGAGAGGACGAGCCTTCCTCAGGAAACCTTAGGCATTC
>DAIDKK010000049.1 GCA_027450065.1 Candidatus Saccharimonadota bacterium
TCTTCCCAGTTCGCTCGCCACTACTTTGGGAATCTCGGTTGATTTCTTTTCCTCTGCCTACTTAGATGTTTCAGTTCAGCAGGTTCGCTCTACACACCCTATGTATTCAGGTGCGAGTACCCTCGCGGGTGGGTTTCCCCATTCGGACATCTCCGGATCAACGCTCGTTTGTCAGCTCCCCGAAGCTTTTCGCAGACTACCACGTCCTTCATCGCCTGTAATCGCCAAGGCATCCACCACATGCACTTATTCGCTTGATCCTATAACCTCAGGCACCTTGCACACTTCACGCAAAATACCCATGACTATCGGCTCGTGTTTGTTACCGCATCGCTCCTCTCAAAGCAATGCCATGCAATCTAACCCAGTATCTCACCACCGCTTCATCCATCTATACCCCTCTCAGAGCATTCAATGCCTTCCACAGCAGTCAGATCCTTTACTTCGTCCAGTTTGTTAAAGAACACCCGATAAAACGGCTGATCAAAAGATCAAAACCAAACATTATACTTGGTTTTGATCTCTTTACCCAACATTTTCAACCGACTGTTTACTCAACCGATTGTTGGTGGAGGTGAACGGGATCGAACCGATGACCCCCTGCTTGCAAAGCAGGTGCTCTCCCAACTGAGCTACACCCCCGTGTGCGTGCACATGCGTGGTGGGTCTGGTTGGGCTCGAACCAACGACCCCCGCCTTATCAAGACGGTGCTCTAACCAGCTGAGCTACAGACCCAGGACCGTCCTCGGCTGCGGCCAGCTTGGCCACGTCAACCTTGCCTACGTCACTTGCACGACTACACAGGCTGCCTAGCCGATAAGCGTGGGCGCTTGACCCTTGCGAGAGTTTCCAGAAAGGAGGTGATCC
>DAIDKK010000050.1 GCA_027450065.1 Candidatus Saccharimonadota bacterium
GACACAAAAGTTATCATGCTTACTGCCCTCGGGCAAGCCGAAGATCAAGTTCGCGCTGGCAAGCTTGGGGCCGATAAGTACCTCGTGAAATCACAGGTCACGCTCGAAGATATCGTCAATACTGCCAAAGAACTTTTGGGTGAACTTGCACCTGCAACCGCCACACCAGCCACAACTACCGCCGCTGAGCCCGTTGCCGCTGCCGAACCAGCAGCAGCCGGTCCTGTTGCCGTTGAGCAACCGGTCGTGCCGGCACCATTACCGCCCGAGGAGCCAGAGGTTGCCCCCACGCCGCCGCCCACACCACCAACAGACGTAGCGCCGAGCCCTGTAACCCCATCACAACCGGTCACACCAGTTAGCAGCCCAGCACCTATCTCTACTCCAGCCGCCTCCGTTCCAGTTGTTGACCCCGATCCAATTGTGCCAGTCGTGCAGCCACTCGCTACACCAGTTGCCGAGCCTGTCGTTGCACAAACAACTGCGTCCGAAGAAGCAACCGTCGACAGTCAGATAGAAAGCTTTGCAAACACAACCCCTGAACCGCAAGCCTCAGCGCCCGTAGCGGTAGTTGCGCCGTCTGATACATCCGAAGCGGTAGTTGCGCCCGTTTCTATTTCGGCAGCCAACGACAAGGTCCTAACAGCTGCCATGAATGATTTGGTAGAGGCCACGAGTGCACCCGCTGAAGTTGCGGTGCCACCTAGCCAAAAGGAAGTGCCTATCGCACCAAGCGCCGAGCCAGCCGTGCAAGCCCAACCTGTGGTTGAGCCATCACCAGTAGCTCCAACCGCATCGCCCGTGGCCCCCGAGGCTACTACGGACGAATCGAGCAGTGACGTCCAGGCAGTGGCAG
>DAIDKK010000051.1 GCA_027450065.1 Candidatus Saccharimonadota bacterium
TGACTGCCATCGACTACGCCATACGGCCTCGCCTTAGGACCGACTAAACTCAAGAGGACGAACCTGCCTTAAGAAACCTTGGGCTTCCGGCGGACGGGATTCTCACCCGTCTTCTCGCTACTTATCCCGACATTCTCACTTGTGTTCTCTCCACCCAGGCTTACGCCTGCGGCTTCACCGATCAACACAACGCTCCCCTACCAATGTGCTAAAACACATTCCTTCGCTTCGGCATCAGGCTTGAGCCCCCTTACATTATCGGCGCAAGGACACATCGACCAGTAAGCTGTTACGCACTCTTTAAATGGTGGCTGCTTCTGAGCCAACATCCTGGTTGTCTATGCACCCTCACATCCTTTTACACTTAGCCTGAATTTGGGGGCCTTAGCGGAAGGTCTGGGTTGTTTCCCTCTCGACTACGAAGCTTATCCCCCGCAGTCTGACTGCCTGGCTATACACACAAGTATTCGGAGTTTGATGGGGTTCGGTAACCGGGTAAGGCCCCTAGCCCTGTCAGTGCTCTACCACTCATGCTCAACACCAGACGCTAGCCCTAAAGCTATTTCGGGGAGAACCAGCTATCTCCAGGTTCGATTGGCATTTCACCCCTATCCACAACTCATCCACGTACTTTTCAACGCACTCTGGTTCGGGCCTCCATCTCGTGTTACCGAGACTTCACCCTGGTCATGGATAGATCACCCAGTTTCGGGTCTATAGCAACAAACTTAACGCCCTATTAAGACTCGCTTTCGCTTCGGCTCCGTACTTCAATATACTTAACCTTGCTTGCTACCATAACTCGCTGGCCCATTCTACAAAAGGTACGCAGTCACACGTT
>DAIDKK010000052.1 GCA_027450065.1 Candidatus Saccharimonadota bacterium
ATCGGATCAGGGTAAGCCGGGACCTAAGGTGAACCCGAATGGGGTAACCGATGGAGAGTGGGTTAATATTCCTACGCACGGCATGCGAAGAAAGTGACGGAGTTGAGAGGTTGTTAGGAGCTGACGGAATAGCTCGTAGAGCTTAGCCTTCGGGTGAAGCGAAACAAAGTACCGACTTCCAAGAAAAGCGAGCATGTTGTCCCGTACCGCAAACCGACACAGGTAGTCAAGGAGAGAATCCTGAGGCGCTCGAGTGATTCGCGGCTAAGGAACTAGGCAAAATGACCCCGTAACTTAGGGATAAGGGGTGCCTCCGTTATTGAGTGCAAACGTAGGTAATGGAGGTCGCAGCAAAGCGGCTCTAGTGACTGGTTAACAAAACCACAGGTCTCTGCGAAGTCGAAAGACGACGTATAGGGGCTGACGCCTGCCCAGTGCTGGAAGGTTAAAGGGAGAGGTTAGCGCAAGCGAAGCTTTGAACTGAAGCCCCAGTGAACGGCGGCCGTAACTATAACGGTCCTAAGGTAGCGAAATTCCTTGTCGGGTAAGTTCCGACCCGCACGAACGGCGTAACAACTAGAGCACTGTCTCAACGAGGGACCCGGCGAAATTGAAATGGCTGTGAAGATGCGGCCTACCCGCAGCAGGACAAAAAGACCCCGTGGAGCTTTACTGCATCCTGGCATTGAGTTTGGGCAAGGTCTGTGTAGGATAGGTGGGAGGCTGAGAAACTGGAGCGCTAGCTTCGGTGGAGGCAACGGTGAAATACCACCCTGATTATGTTTAGACCCTAACCCCATACCGTAATCCGGATGGGGAACCGTGCCAG
>DAIDKK010000053.1:0-256 GCA_027450065.1 Candidatus Saccharimonadota bacterium
CGAAACCGACACAGGTGGACTGGTAGAGTATACCAAGGCGCTTGAGAGAACTATGCTGAAGGAACTAGGCAAATTACTCGCGTAACTTCGGGATAAGCGAGACCCGCATGTGGGCAACCATGTACGGGTGGCACAAAAGAGGGGGTAGCGACTGTTTAGTAAAAACACAGGGCTGTGCGAAGTCGAGAGACGACGTATACGGTCTGACGCCTGCCCGGTGCCGGAAGGTTAAGAGGAGGTGTGCAAGCACTGAATT
>DAIDKK010000053.1:266-820 GCA_027450065.1 Candidatus Saccharimonadota bacterium
GTAACTATAACGGTCCTAAGGTAGCGAAATTCCTTGTCGGGTAAGTTCCGACCTGCACGAATGGCGTAACGACTTCCCCACTGTCTCCGGCATCGGCTCAGCGAAATTGAATTCCCCGTGAAGATGCGGGGTACCCGCGGTCAGACGGAAAGACCCTATGAACCTTTACTGCAGCTTTGCAGTGGCATTAGGAGAGAGCTGTGTAGGATAGGTGGGAGGCTTTGAAGCATGGGCGCTAGCTTGTGTGGAGCCAACCTTGAAATACCACCCTGAGCTCTTCTGATGTCTAACCGAGTCCCGTTATCCGGGACCGGGACCCTGCATGGCGGGCAGTTTGACTGGGGCGGTCGCCTCCTAAAGAGTAACGGAGGCGCCCAAAGGTTCCCTCAGCGCGGTTGGAAATCGCGCGAAGAGTGTAAAGGCATAAGGGAGCTTGACTGCGAGACGGACAGGTCGAGCAGGGACGAAAGTCGGGCTTAGTGATCCGGTGGTAGAGAGTGGAATTGCCATCGCTCAACGGATAAAAGCTACCCTGGGGATAACAGGCTTATCTC
>DAIDKK010000054.1:0-362 GCA_027450065.1 Candidatus Saccharimonadota bacterium
CCGTTACACTTTAGGAGGCGACCGCCCCAGTCAAACTGCCTACCTGACGCTGTTCCTAACCCGGATAACGGGTCGAGGTTAGAACCCCAATACAAACAGGGTGGTATTTCAAGGATGCCTCCACAGAAGCTGGCGCTCCTGCTTCATAGGCTCCCACCTATCCTACACAATCTGTACCAAAGTTCAACATCAAGCTACAGTAAAGGTCCACGGGGTCTTTCCGTCCTGATGCAGCTAACGAGCATCTTTACTCGTACTTCAATTTCGCCGGGTCTGTAGTTGAGACAGTTGGGAAGTCGTTACGCCATTCGTGCAGGTCGGAACTTACCCGACAAGGAATTTCGCTACCTTAGGACCGTTAT
>DAIDKK010000054.1:372-812 GCA_027450065.1 Candidatus Saccharimonadota bacterium
TACGGCCGCCGTTTACTGGGGCTTAGGTTCCTAGCTTCGCCCAAAAGGCTAACCAGTCCCCGTAACCTTCCAGCACCGGGCAGGCGTCAGAGCGTATACGTCGTCTTACGACTTAGCACGCTCCTGTGTTTTTGGTAAACAGTCGCTTCCCACAATTCTCTGCGACCTTCTCACGCTACGGACGCGAAGTCCTACACGCTAATAAGGCCATCCTTCTCCCGAAGTTACGGATGCATTTTGCCGAGTTCCTTAACTACAGTTCTCCCGATCGCCTTGGTATTCTCTACCCGCCCACCTGTGTCGGTTTGGGGTACGGGCACCGTGTCAACTCGCTAGAAGATTTTCTTGGGAGCATGGAATCAGTGACTTCGCCTAATGGCTCGGCATCGTGTCTCAGGCTATATGGGATCCGGATTTGCCTAGATCCCGCCCTACGCACT
>DAIDKK010000055.1 GCA_027450065.1 Candidatus Saccharimonadota bacterium
AGTTAAGGTGTAGTAAAGGTGCACGGGGTCTTTCCGTCTAGCTGCGGGTAACCGGCATCTTCACCGGTACTACAAATTCGCCGAGCAACTCGTTAAGACAGTCGTACGATCGTTACGCCATTCGTGCAGGTCAGAACTTACCTGACAAGGAATTTCGCTACCTTAGGACCGTTATAGTTACGGCCGCCGTTTACTGGGGCTTCAATTCAAAGCTTCGCTTGCGCTAACCTCTCCTCTTAACCTTCCAGCACCGGGCAGGCGTCAGCCCCTATACGTCGTTTTCGACTTAGCAGAGACCTGTGTTTTTGTTAAACAGTCGCCGTACGCGCTTCACTGCGGCCCACTTGCGTGGGCGCTCCTTCTCCCGAAGTTACGGAGCCAATTTGCCGAGTTCCTTAACGAGCTTTCACTCGAGCGCCTTTGGATATTCTCCTCGTCTACCTGTGTCGGTTTGGGGTACGGTTCCCTTTGTTCTCCTTAGAGGTTTTTCTCGGCAGCGTGGAATCAGCATCTGAATCCCTTACGGGCCTGCTTTGCGTCTCACGGTTGCGCTGGTGGATTTGCCTGCCAGCACCCGCTTACACGCATCGACCGTCATAGCCATAGGACGGTATGCTTATCCTTCTGCGTCACCCCATCACTCAAGTGGCAGGGAGGTGGTACAGGAATATCAACCTGTTGTCCATCGCCTACGCCTATCGGCCTCAGCTTAGGTCCCGACTAACCCTGGGCGGACGAGCCTTCCTCAGGAAACCTTAGTCATTCGGTGGACGGGATTCTCACCCGTCTTT
>DAIDKK010000056.1:0-263 GCA_027450065.1 Candidatus Saccharimonadota bacterium
AGCTAACCTCCTAGTTGTCTGTGCAACCCCACATCCTTTTCCACTTAATAGTTATTTTGGGACCTTAGCTGTTGGTCTGGGCTGTTTCCCTTTTGACTACGGATCTTAGCACTCGCAGTCTGACTGCCGAACATGTGTATTAGCATTCGGAGTTTATCTGAGATTGGTAATCCGAGATGGACCCCTCACCCAAACAGTGCTCTACCTCCAATACACTTACATTTCGACGCTAGCCCTAAAGCTATTTCGGAGAGAACCAGCTA
>DAIDKK010000056.1:273-711 GCA_027450065.1 Candidatus Saccharimonadota bacterium
CGCTACCCACAAGTCATCCAAACACTTTTCAACGTGTCCTGGTTCGGGCCTCCAGTGCGTCTTACCACACCTTCACCCTGCTCATGGATAGGTCACTAGGTTTCGGGTCTACATCATGATACTAAAGCGCCCTATTCAGACTCGCTTTCGCTACGGCTCCGTCTCTTCAACTTAACCTCGCATCATAACGTAACTCGCCGGTTCATTCTACAAAAGGCACGCTCTCACCCATTAACGGGCTCGAACTTGTTGTAGGCACACGGTTTCAGGTTCTATTTCACTCCCCTCCCGGGGTGCTTTTCACCTTTCCCTCACGGTACTGCTACGCTATCAGTCACCAAATGTATTTAGCCTTACGAGATGGTCCTCGCGGATTCACCCAAGATTTCTCGTGTCCCGGGCTACTCGGGATGCAGCTACCAATTAACAAACATTTCG
>DAIDKK010000057.1 GCA_027450065.1 Candidatus Saccharimonadota bacterium
CCTTTAAGTAGTTATGATATAAGTGGTATCCTGAGTAGGTCGGGACACGTGAAATCCTGATTGAATCTGCCAGGACCATCTGGTAAGGCTAAATACTCCTGAGAGACCGATAGTGAACCAGTACCGTGAGGGAAAGGTGAAAAGCACCCCGAACAGGGGAGTGAAATAGTACCTGAAACCGTATGCTTACAAGCGGTCGGAGTCCCGTAAGGGATGACGGCGTGCCTTTTGCATAATGAGCCTACGAGTTACTCGTCACTGGCAAGGTTAAGCCCTTCAGGGGCGGAGCCGAAGCGAAAGCGAGTCTGAATAGGGCGAATTAGTCGGTGGGAGTAGACGCGAAACCAAGTGATCTACCCATGAGCAGGTTGAAGTTCCGGTAACACGGAATGGAGGACCGAACCGGTGAGCGTTGAAAAGCTTTCGGATGAGTTGTGGATAGGGGTGAAAGGCTAATCAAACTTCGTGATAGCTGGTTCTCCTCGAAATCACTCTAGGGTGAGCCTTGCGTGAATCCTGTCGGAGGTAGAGCACTGAATGGACGAGGGGCCTTCACCGGCTACCGAATCCAACCAAACTCCGAATGCCGACAGCGTGTGCGCAGGAGTTAGACTACGGGTGCTAAGATCCGTGGTCAAAAGGGAAACAGCCCAGACCGCCAGCTAAGGTCCCTAATCCATGC
>DAIDKK010000058.1 GCA_027450065.1 Candidatus Saccharimonadota bacterium
TACGAGCGTCGCGCCAGGAAATTGCTTCTGGAGACGTGGAAGCGTATGGGCGGTCGAGAATATCCTATCTTCCGATTCGAGAACCGCTAGCTGTGCATGGGGCTTGGTTGCGCGTCGTATCATCGCTACGCGGTGCGCGTAGTGCGTAACCCCCGGCTTGTGTCGCGGGCTCCGCTCTGGCATGAGAAGCACTCGGTCGAGTTTAGCCGCTCTTGCGGCTTGCAAGGCAAATGCGATATGCCCAGCGTGGACTGGGTCAAACGTGCCAGAATAAATTCCAACTCTGCCGTGAGGCTCTTGAACGATGGACCACCCGGCAGGACCGACCGCTTTGTCAGTGAGCAGCTTGGCTGGTTTATTGTTCAAGGGGCATCCCTTCGCAACATTTCGTAATATTGTGGCACGATGGACACACAAAATGTCCGTGTACTGGTTCGATTGGATAGTAACTGCACACCTCGCAGAAAAACTCTGGAGCCTTTTCCCGCACCATTACCCCATAGGGGTCAAAATCATCTGCCATTGTTCTATTGTACCGTGGCTTGCTGAGAGTCCCAATACGCTACGGGCTATACGATTGCAGAAGCTTTATTCTCGCGAACGGAGTGCGACACAAAAGCATAGGCACCGAATAGCACGCCGCTATAAAATAGGTCACCAGTCAGCGTTCCA
>DAIDKK010000059.1 GCA_027450065.1 Candidatus Saccharimonadota bacterium
TGACAGGCGCGTAGACGAAAGCAATCTGGACTCGAAGCAGATACCTGAGTAAGGCGGGGCACGTGAAACCCTGCTTGAATCCACGGGGACCATCCCGTAAGGCTAAATACTAGTCTCTGACCGATAGTGAACCAGTACCGTGAGGGAAAGGTGAAAAGAACCCCGAGAGGGGAGTGAAATAGTACCTGAAACCGTGTGCCTACAAGCAGTGGGAGGACTATGCCCGTAAGGGAATGTCTGACCGCGTGCCTATTGCATAATGAGCCGGCTAGTTATTCTTGTCAGCAAGGTTAAGCGTGAGCGAGCCGCAGCGAAAGCGAGTCTGAATAGGGCGTTCAGTTGGCAGGAATAGACGCGAAGCGGGATGATCTACCCTTGGCCAGGTTGAAGTTGGGGTAACACCCAATGGAGGACCGAACCGGTGTTTGTTGAAAAAAGCTCGGATGAGCTGAGGGTAGGGGTGAAAGGCTAATCAAATTCCGTGATAGCTCGTTCTCTCCGAAATAGCTTTAGGGCTAGCGTCGTGTGATTTGGATCGGTGGTAGAGACATGGATGGACTAGGGGGCTTTCCGGCTTACTGAATCCAACCAAACTTCGAATGCCGGTGACAACCAGTCCGGGAGTCAGACTGTGGGGGCTAAGCTTCATTC
>DAIDKK010000061.1 GCA_027450065.1 Candidatus Saccharimonadota bacterium
AAAAGAAGCGCGACCACAACATAAAACAGCTGAGCTACCCAAACAATAATCGGTATGCTCAAAAATTTGTTTGTAAGTTTATGACTCATAGCTACATCATAGCAAAAAATGACAATCTCTCGTCATTTTAAGCGTAATCATTTTAGCTGGGGATAAGGGATTCGATAATTTACTTCTGGCTGGGATGGAGGGATTCGAACCCCCGAATGCCAGGACCAGAACCTGGTGCCTTACCACTTGGCGACATCCCAAAACACTTTAAGCGCCTAGGCGCTAGAAAAGTATTATACTACCCGGCGAAGATTTTCTCAACCTCGGCCGGCTATTGACTATTTATAGCGTTTATGCTACAATATACTCAAGTTCGCCCGACACAACCAGATTGGTGAAGACCATGGCAATCAGTGGACAGTCCATCCCCGAGCAGCCCGCCGGCACAACTTGCACCGAAGATAGGTGTCAGAAGTGCGGTAGCACCAACATCATCACCGAGACCCTTGGCCATCGCCGCGCGGTCGACGTCCCACACCCGCAGGTGCTCGATGCCGAGGAGCTCGCGGAAGGCCAGCGCCTGGAACTCGGACTGGCTGCCCGCGCCGAT
>DAIDKK010000062.1 GCA_027450065.1 Candidatus Saccharimonadota bacterium
GCGAGCAAGGACGCCGAACTTGTTTTCAACGAGGACCGAGATCGTATGGCGCATCATGGGAACTTATTTGAGTGGGATTTGCGGCAGGCGAAGTGCGAATGGTGGACGGCGAGGGACTCGAACCCCCGACCCCCTCGGTGTAAACGAGATGCTCTAACCAACTGAGCTAGCCGTCCGGCTAGAGGGCCCAGCTAAGCGGGAGCCTCGGCGCTCTGGCAAGGGTTTATTCCTGCGGCGCCACGCCGGAAGTCCGAGGGATGGAAGCTTCCGGCGTTCGGGTGTAATCAGGCGCGCTTGGGCTTGAGCCAGCCCTCGCGGATCATCAGCTCGGCGTTCTGGACGGCATTCAGCGCGGCGCCCTTCCAGAGGTTGTCGCCGCTGACCCACAGCGCCAGTCCGTTGTCCAGCGCAGTGTCCACGCGGATACGGCCGACGCCGCACTTCACCTTGCGGGCAAAGTCCAGCGGGGTCGGATATTTCCGGTTTGCGGGATCGTCCACGAGTTCCGCCCCGGCGAACGCCGCGACGGCCGCACGGGCCTCGGCGACATTGACCGGACGCTCGAACTCCGCGTTGACGGCAATCGAGTGGGCG
>DAIDKK010000063.1 GCA_027450065.1 Candidatus Saccharimonadota bacterium
TTTCACTCCCCTCCCGGGGTTCTTTTCGCCTTTCCCTCACGGTACTGGTTCACTATCGGTCAGAAACGAGTATTTAGCCTTACGGGATGGTCCCCGTGGATTCAAGCAGGGTTTCTCGTGCCCCGCCTTACTCAGGTACCTGCTTCGAGTCTGGATCAATTTCGCCTACGCGCCTGTCACGCTGTATCGGGTGGCTTTCCAACCACTTCAACTATCGACCAGATTGGTAACTCTACTGTTGCAGGCCCTACAACCCCCGAAACACCGAAATGTTACGGGTTTGGGCTGGTCCGATTTCGCTCGCCACTACTTTCGGAATCTCGGTTGATTTCTATTCCTCGGGTTACTTAGATGTTTCAGTTCGCCCGGTTCGCCTCCCGTGCCTATGGATTCAGCACGGGATACCCTTGCGGGTGGGTTTCCCCATTCGGACATCTGCGGATCAAAGCTTGATTGCCAGCTCCCCGCAGCTTATCGCAGGCTTCCACGTCCTTCGTCGCCTGTAGTCGCCAAGGCATCCACCGTATGCACTTCGTCGCTTGATCCTATAACTTTGACCTGGGCCTT
>DAIDKK010000065.1 GCA_027450065.1 Candidatus Saccharimonadota bacterium
GTCCTCATGGCCCTTATGGGTAGGGCTTCACACGTCATACAATGGCCGGTACAGAGGGTAGCCAACCCGCGAGGGGGAGCCAATCTCAGAAAGCCGGTCGTAGTCCGGATTGTTCTCTGCAACTCGAGAGCATGAAGTCGGAATCGCTAGTAATCGCGGATCAGCATGTCGCGGTGAATACGTTCCCGGGTCTTGTACACACCGCCCGTCACACCATGGGAGTGGGTGATACCAGAAGTAGGCAGTCTAACCGCAAGGGGGGCGCTTACCACGGTATGATTCATGACTGGGGTGAAGTCGTAACAAGGTAGCCGTAGGGGAACCTGCGGCTGGATCACCTCCTTTAAGAGTAAGAGCTCAAGGTGTTAAGTGTCCACGCTTATCGGTTGTTTATGTGTGACTGAAAGATCGGAGCGGGTCTGTAGCTCAGTCGGTTAGAGCACCGTCTTGATAAGGCGGGGGTCGTTGGTTCGAATCCAACCAGACCCACCAAGCGGATCAAGCGCGGGGGATTAGCTCAGCTGGGAGAGCGCCTGCTTTGCAAGCAGGATGTCGT
>DAIDKK010000066.1 GCA_027450065.1 Candidatus Saccharimonadota bacterium
CTCACTGGTCGAGTGGGTCTGCGCGGAAAATGTAACGGGGCTAAGCGTAGTACCGAAGCTGCGGATTCGAATCTTAAGGTTCGAGTGGTAGGGGAGCATTGTGTAAGCCTGCGAAGGTCGACCGTGAGGACGGCTGGAGGTATCACAAGAGATTATGCTGACATGAGTAGCGAAAAACAAGGTGAGAAACCTTGTCACCGAAAACCCAAGGTTTCCTACGTAAAGGTAATCTGCGTAGGGTTAGTCGGTCCCTAAGGCGAGGCCGAAAGGCGTAGTTGATGGGAAACAGGTTAATATTCCTGTACTTGGTGTTACTGCGAAGGGGGGACGGAGAAGGTTAGGCTGGCCGGGTGTTGGAAGTCCCGGTTTAAGCGTGTAGGCTGGCATCTTAGGCAAATCCGGGGTGCTAAGGCTGAGGCGTGATGACGAGGATCTACGGATCTGAAGTAGCTGATACCCTGCTTCCAAGAAAAGCCTCTAAGCGATAGTTGAGTCAAGACCGTACCGCAAACCGACACAGGTGGGCAGGATGAGA
>DAIDKK010000067.1 GCA_027450065.1 Candidatus Saccharimonadota bacterium
ACGAGTGAGAATGTTGGCATTAGTAGCGAGATGTAGGTGAGAATCCTACAGGCCGAATATCTAAGGTTTCCTCAGGAAGGCTCGTCCGCTGAGGGTTAGTCGGGACCTAAGCCGAGGCCGAAAGGCGTAGGCGATGGACAACAGGTTGATATTCCTGTACCACTACCATCGTTATTATCGAGGGTGTGACGGAGAAGGATAGTGTGTGCTAGCGATTGGAAATGCTAGTCTAAGCGTTTAGGCAGTTACGGTAGGCAAATCCGCTGTAACGTTAATGCTGAGGCGTGATGGGGAAGGCCCTTGAGGCTGAAGTACATGATTCCATGCTTCCAAGAAAAGCATCTAGAGAGAGAAGTAGTGCCCGTACCGCAAACCGACACAGGTAGATGAGGAGAGAATCCTAAGGCCGGCGGAAGAAGTATCGTTAAGGAACTCGGCAAAATGACCCCGTAACTTCGGGAGAAGGGGTGCCCCGCAAGGGGCCGCAGAGAATAGGCTCAAGCAACTGTTTACCAAAAACACAGGTCTATAGAT
>DAIDKK010000068.1 GCA_027450065.1 Candidatus Saccharimonadota bacterium
AAGTTGTTGCTCCTGCCAACTCTGGGCTGCTACGACAAATGCCGTCAAACGGGCAAGACGTCGGTCGTCACTTGCGACATCCTTAATGGCGCTGCGCATTGCCTCGGCTGTTTCAGGGTCAGGTTGTGCTTCTAGGTCTACCTCGGTATCAAGCACAAGCCTGACAATATTTGCAATCGGTCGAAGGGGCCGGGCGGCTTTGTGGTCTATAGCGCCCTCACGCAGCATCGACAACGCAGCAATAACGGTAGCTGGGTCTTTTTGTACAATGCCAAGAAAAGGTTCTAGCGCGTGTTGCTGCTCGCCGGTCGCGCCTTCTGCGGTAAGTGTTGGTTCGGTGTTTCGTGCCATATGCCTCCCCTTCGTTACGTTCTATGCACATATAAGCACATATATATGTAATCTGCGATGATATATGCCACAAAATAAAGATTTTTAGCTCGTTTCAGGCTTTCCTACCTACCGTTCTACGTACAGTCGAAAAATCTTCTTTTGCTCCTTTTATCGGTTCCAGCTTCGCCGGAACCGCCTT
>DAIDKK010000069.1 GCA_027450065.1 Candidatus Saccharimonadota bacterium
TAGAAGAACGGCATGGGAAGGCCGGCCACAGAGTGTGAGAGCCACGTATTTGAAAGGGAGCTTACGGATAGCTGGATCCAGAGTACCGCGGGACACGAGGAATCCCGTGGGAAGTCGGGGGGACCACCCTCCAAGCCTAAATACTACCTGATGACCGATAGAGGAGCAGTACCGTGAGGGAAAGGTGAAAAGAACCCCGGGAGGGGAGTGAAATAGTACCTGAAACCTTGTGCTTACAAGCAGACATAGCCCGTTAACGGGTGGTGTCGTACTTTTTGTAGAACGGTCCGGCGAGTTATAGTAACTGGCGAGCTTAAGGTATTCAGTACCGAAGGCGAAGGGAAACCAAGTGTTAAGAGCGCGATTAAAGTCAGTTGCCATAGACCCGAAACCAGGTGACCTAGCCATGCCCAGGCTGAAGTGGAGGTAAAGCTCCATGGAGGGCCGAACCCACGTTCGTTGCAATGACCGGGGATGAGGTGTGGCTAGCGGTGAAATTCCAAACGAACTTGGAGATAG
>DAIDKK010000070.1:0-232 GCA_027450065.1 Candidatus Saccharimonadota bacterium
TTCAGTGACGGCGTACCTTTTGTATAATGGGTCAGCGAGTTTCTGTTCGCGGCAAGCTTAAGCCGTTAGGCGTAGGCGCAGCGAAAGCGAGTCTGAATAGGGCATTCAGTCGCGGGCAGAAGACCCGAAACCAAGTGATCTAGCCATGGCCAGGCTGAAGGTGGGGTAACACCCACTGGAGGGCCGAACCCACGCCTGTTGAAAAAGTCGGGGATGAGCTGTGGCTAGGGGT
>DAIDKK010000070.1:242-518 GCA_027450065.1 Candidatus Saccharimonadota bacterium
GCCAATCAAACTTGGAGATAGCTGGTTCTCCGCGAAATCTATTGAGGTAGATCGTCGCATGTATACCTTGAGGGGTAGAGCACTGGATGGGCTAGGGGGTCCCAAAGACTTACCAAACCTAACCAAACTCCGAATACCCAAGAGTTTTGTGCGGCAGACAGACGGTGGGTGCTAAGGTCCATCGTCGAGAGGGAAACAGCCCAGACCACCAGCTAAGGTCCCCAAATTATGGCTAAGTGGGAAAGGATGTGGGAATTCCAAAACAACCAGGAGGTT
>DAIDKK010000071.1 GCA_027450065.1 Candidatus Saccharimonadota bacterium
CGCATGCGAGCAAGCGCATGCTCACGACTATCGGCTAGAAGTTTCGTGTAGCCCTTCACTTCCCCACCAAAAATGGTGCGAAAACTGGCTCCAAAGTTACTAAACATGTTGCGGCTGCGAACAATCAGACCAAATACCTCTCCGTATGATTCTTCTACAACATAGCCCGGTAAATCATTTGTTGTCACCACGAGTACTTCGTCTTGCATATACTTCTCCTAGTTTTATTGGTTCATGCTTATTGTATCACTTACTTGCCCGTAGACGACGAACCCGTAGTGAAGCGGCAATTGAGGCACCAATGATACCGATTCCGGTCAATCCAGGCACGATATCTGGAATGCGCAACAGCGCACTAGCAAGCATAACGACCGCCAGAACAAACACCGTGTAATGAGCGCCGTGCTCAAGATAGATTAATTCATTCAGCGTTTTCTTATGTACCATGTACACCGTTAGCGACCGCACCCATAGAGCACCCACACCCAACCCGGCCGCAATCA
>DAIDKK010000072.1 GCA_027450065.1 Candidatus Saccharimonadota bacterium
GAAATAAAAAAACTGAATTTTTTACAAAACTTACATTTTTTACTCATCAAAGTGGTAGTCTTCCACGACCAACATTTAAAACCTTGGGAATAATCTTCTCGTTTGAGTTTTAAGCAACGATTATATAAAAATATGTGGCTTCTCAGCTATGCAATTAAAATTACAACTGATAAACTATTGATATACCTTTTCCAGTCCTTTCGTACTAGGATTAGATTTCCCTAAGTTTTTTTTTAACGGTAGATAGGAACCGAACTGTCTCACGACGTTCTGAACCCAATTCAGGTGCCACTTTAAAAGGCGAACAGCCTTACCCTTGGAACTTTTTTCCTAACCAGGATGTGACCAATCGACATCGAGGTGCCAAACGACTCCGTCGATATCATCTCTCAGGAGTCATAAGCCTGTTATCCCTAGCGTACCTTTTATCCGTTGAGCAATACTTTTACCATTTAAAAATATTGGATCACTATGACCGACTTTTTAAATCTCAGATCGACT